>DASPKT010000248.1:0-4172 GCA_035627915.1 Azospirillaceae bacterium | reverse complement strand
GCGATGCGGCGGCCGTCGGGCGACCAGGCGAGGCCGGACAGGCGCCCCGCCGAAAGCCGGGTCAGCCGCCGCGGCGGCCCGTCGGCAGGGGCCAGCCAGATCTCCTCGGCACCCGGCTCGCCCGCGACATAGGCGAGGGTGCGGCCGTCCGGCGACCAGGCGGGATCGCGGTCGGGCGGGGCGGCGTCCCGCCCGGGCCGGGCAAAGTCGGGGCGGGCGAAGGGGGCGACGCGCGGCGCCGGGGCGGCCAGGCCGACCTGCAGCAGGGGCGCGCGGGCGGCCGCGCGCTCCGGTGCGGCGGGGCCGGCGAAGCGGGCGGCGGCGGCCTTCGCCGCGCTGCCGAACTGGGCGACGGCGCGCCGCGCCTGCGCGCCCAGGGTGGAGCCCGACCAGTCCTCGCTGCCCCAGCCGCCGGGGGCGGAGGTGACGGCGAGGCCGTGGCCGCCGGTCCAGGAGAGCGTCACCGGCCCGGCCGCCGGGCAGCGCGCGATCTCGCGCTCCGGTCCCGGCACGTCGTCCGGCGGCAGGGCGATCACCATCAGGCGGCAGGGCTCGTCGGCGCGGCCGCGCAGGAAGGCGACGCGCGTGCGGTCGGGCGACCAGACCGGGGAGAAGTCGGGGGCGGGGTCGTCGGTCAGGCGGACGGGCGCGCCGCCGCCGGGCGGCTCCAGCCAGAGGTCGGGGGCCGCACCGGGTTCCGCCGCGTAGGCCAGCACCCGCGGCCCCTCGCCCGCCGTGCCGGCGCGGCCCGAAGGCAGGGCCCGCGGCATCCACAGGCTGGCCAGGGCGCCCGCGGTGATGCCGACGGCCAGCACTGCCGCCGCCGCGCGCACGGCGCGGCCGGGCCTTCCCGGTGCGAACCCGGGCAGCCTGCCGGGCGCGGACGTGCCGGGCGGCGCCAGCGCCCCGTCATACCGTCCCGCTGTGGTCATCCCTGGAGGTCCACTGGAGGTCCCGTGCCGAGCGGCCGGCGGACCGGCCCATGCTGCCTATATGGGCGCTCCGCCCGCCGAAGGCACGCCCCCTCAGGGCCGGTCCCCCCGATGGTCCGGGGGGCCCTCCCCCAAACCGGCGCCATGGGTCCGCTCGTCCTGGCCGGTGCGGGCGCTGTGGAAGACCAGCGCCATCAGCCCGACCGCCAGCGCCACCGTCAGCAGGCCGCCGACGACCAGCGCGATGGTCCCGCGCACGGAGATGCCGAACCCCTCGAAGCCCGTCCAGGCCCAGAGGGCGAACAGCACCACCCCGACCAGCCCCATGCTGAGGGCGGAGAACCACGCGATCCATCTCATGAGGCCGGTCCCTTCGTCGCTTCGGGCAGCGGGGGCGCGCCCCGGGCTGCGCCGGGCGCGGTCGGGCGTCCCTGGCACGACCGCCCATCAATGCCACCTCCCGTCATTCCGGCGGAAGCCGGAATCCAGGGGCCGTTTGCCGCAGCGCCCATCGCCCCTGGACCCCGGCTGGCGCCGGGGTGACGGACAGCGTGGTAAGGACTCCCGGCCGTGCCGGCCTCTCCATGCCGAATCCGTCCGGGCATGCATGCCCTCGGGAAGCACAGCCCCGTCGCCCCCGGGGCAACGGCCTAGAAGGTCCGGAGTTGCGCCGGGGCGTTGCGCAGCAGCGTGTCGAGGAGCTGCACGACCTCCTCGATCTCCACCCGCACGCGGTCCAGCTCGTCGGCGGTCTTGTCGTCCACCGCCGCCTCCAGGAGCATGTTGTCGTAGTCCTTCAGCACCTTGGAGAAGGCGGTGCGCTCGTGGTCCAGGATCTCGTAGGCGCCCAGCGCCTGCACCAGCAGGGTCGGCGGGTTGCGGAAGAACCCCAGGCTGATCTTGGCGAAGGCGGCGATGGCGCGCAGCCGCATGCGCACCAGCCAGGACTTCAGCCCCTGCGGCGCGAACTTCGGCTTCTCCGCGGCCTTGTCGCTGATGGTGAAGATCATCGCCTGGATCTCATGGTACGTGGAGCGTACCCGCGTGTACTCGGTGAAGACCCGGGGGATGCGGCCGGTGGTCGCCTCGAAGGCGGTGACGGTCGACGTCAGGGACTCCGCGAGCTGGCGCAGCAGCTTCGCCTGGGGGCTGTTCTCGGTCTCGGTGCTCATGGGTTCCCCGCCGCAGAAGGCGGCCCACTATGGCACGGGCCCGCGCGGGCCGACAAACCCCAAAGGGTTAGGGCGCTCAGGCCGGCGGATGCTCCCGCTTCGCGTCGTCCAGCCGGCGGGCCAGCAGCGACAGCAGCGCCGCGGCGGCCCGTTCCGAGCGGTCGGTGAAGCCCAGCTCCAGCGTGCGGCCGTCGGCGTCGACCGACTGCACCGTCGCCTCCAGGTCGGTCCAGCCGTCGGCGTCTCGGTGCAGGATCTTCACCTCCACCGCCTGACCCGCGTCCGGCAGCGAGCCGGCGTCGGCCAGCTGCGCGCCGATCCCCTCGAACGACCAGTCGATCAGCCGGGCGGGGCAGCCGCCGACCAGCAGGTAGCGGTGGTCGCCGGGGTTGCGGGCGGGGGTCTGGTTCTCTTCCGTGGTCATGGCGTCCAGCATCGCCCCGCCGGGCCGCGCGCGCAAGGCGGAAGCGCGGCCGCACCCCCCGATGTCGCGCATTTGCGACCGCCGCGGCGATTGCGGCCGGGGCCCGGCTGCGCATACCCTGCGGCCCCGCCCCGTCCTGCATGAGCGCCGCCGCGATGCGCCTGATCCACACCGCCGACTGGCACCTCGGCCAGATGCTGCACGGGTTCCCGCGCGAGGCGGAGCATGCCGCCTTCCTGGAGTGGCTGCTGGACCGCGTCGCCGAGTACCGGGCCGACGCCCTGGTCGTCGCCGGCGACGTGTTCGACGGGCAGAACCCGCCCGTCTCGGCCCTGACCCAGTTCTACCGGTTCCTGGCGCGGGCGCGGGCACGGTTCCCCGGTCTTTCCGTCGTGGTCGTCGCCGGCAACCACGACAGCGGGACCCGGCTGGAGGCCCCCTCGCCCCTGCTGGCGGAGCTGGGGGTGCAGGTGGTGGGCGGGGTCGCCCGCACCGGGGGCGCCCTCGACCCGTCCCGGCTGGTGGTGCCGCTGCGGGCGGCCGACGGGACGGTTGCGGCGCGCTGCGTCGCCATGCCCTACCTGCGCGCCGCCGACCTGCCGCCGGTCGCGGAGGAGGGGCTGGACCCCCTGGTCGAGGGCGTCCGGCGCCTCTACGCCGAGGCGGAGGCCGCGGGTCGCGCGCATCTCCGGCCGGGCGAGGCGCTGGTGCTGACCGGCCACTGCTACATGAGCGGCGGCGCCCTGTCGGAGCTGAGCGAGCGCAAGGTGCTGGGCGGCAACCTGCACGCCCTGCCCGTCGACATCTTCCCCGGGGACGCCGCCTACGTGGCGCTGGGGCACCTGCACCGGGCCCAGGCGGTGGGCGGGCGGGAGGGCGTGCGCTACAGCGGCTCCCCCATCCCGCTGGCGCTGGACGAGGACGGCTACCTCCACCAGGTCGTGCTGGCCGAGTTCGCGGAAGGCCGGCTGGTCGGGCGGGAGACGCTGCGGGTGCCGCGGACGGTCGGCATCCGCCGCGTCCGCGCCGACACGCCCGAAGACGCGCTGGAGGCGCTGAAGACGCTGGAGCTGGACCCCACCCTGCCGCGCGACCGCTGGCCCTACCTGGAGGTCGGCGTCGGCCTGCCCGCCCCCCGCCCCGGCCTGCGCGAGGAGGTGGAGGCGGTGCTGGCGGGCCGGCCGGTGCGGCTCTGCAAGCTGACGGCGCGCCTCACCGGCGACGGCGCGGCGCTGGCCGACACGGGCGCCGGCGCCGACCTGTCGGAGCTGGAGCCGGAGGACGTGTTCCTGCGCCTCTACGCCCGCGACCACGAGGAGGCGCCGGACCCCGCCCTGCTGGCCGCCTTCCGCGAGCTGGTCGAGGCGGTGGAGGAGACCGCACCGTGAGGATACTCGCCATCCGCGGCGCCGACCTCGCCAGCCTGGCCGGCCCGTTCGAGGTCGACCTCGACCGCGGGCCTCTGCGCCGCGCCGGGCTGTTCGCCATCACCGGCCCCACGGGGGCGGGCAAGAGCACGATCCTGGACGCGCTCTGCCTCGCTTTGTTCGACACCATCCCCCGCTTGCCGGAGGGGCGCGGCATCCTGCTGGGGCCGGAGGGCGATCCCGCCACCCTCATGTCCACCGACCCCCGCGCGGTCCA
>DASPKT010000247.1:0-6506 GCA_035627915.1 Azospirillaceae bacterium | reverse complement strand
GCCTCCATGACCCCGCTGCCGGTCTTCGGCGTGCCGGTGGAAAGCCACGCGCTGAAGGGCATGGACAGCCTTCTCTCCATCGTCCAGATGCCGGGCGGGGTGCCGGTCGGCACGCTCGCCATCGGCAAGGCCGGCGCCATCAACGCAGGCCTGCTGGCGGCCTCCGTCCTGGCCCTCTCCGACCCCGCCCTGGCGGAGCGGCTGGACGCCTGGCGCGCCCGCCAGACCGACGCCGTGGCGGCCGAGCCCAGGGACGAGCCGCAGCCGTGATCGCGCCGGGCGCCACCATCGGCATGCTGGGCGGCGGGCAGCTCGGCCGCATGACCGCCCTGGCCGCGGCGCGGCTGGGCTACCGCACCCACGTCTTCGGGCCCGAGGCCGGCGGCCCCGCCAACCAGGTCGCCGCGGCCGAGACGCTGGCCGGCTTCGACGATCTGGACGCGCTGGCCCGCTTCGCCGCCGCGGTCGACGTGGTGACGCTGGAGTGGGAGAACGTGCCGACCGCGGCGGTGGAATACCTCGCCGCCCGCGTGGCCGTCCACCCGGGCGCCCATGTGCTGGCCGTCGCCCAGGACCGGCTGAAGGAGAAGTCCTTCGCCAACGGCCTCGGCATCGGCACCGCGCCCTTCCGTGCCGTCCGCGGCGCCGAGGAGCTGCGCGCCGCGGTGGCGGAGATCGGCGCGCCCTCGATCCTGAAGTCGACCCGCATGGGCTATGACGGCAAGGGCCAGGTGCGAATCGCCCCCGGCGCCGACCTGGACCGCGCCTGGGCCGAGATGGGCGCGCCCGAGGGCATCCTGGAGGGCTTCGTCGACTTCGCGCTGGAGGTCAGCGTCATCGTCGCCCGCCGCGCCGACGGCGCCATGGAAGCCTATCCCGCGGTGGAGAACCGCCACAAGTCCGGCATCCTGGACGAGACGCACGTCCCCGCCGCCATCCCGCCCGCCACCGCGGCCGAGGCCGACCGGGTGGCGCGGCGCCTGGCGGAGGCGCTGGGCGTGGTCGGGCTGCTGGCGGTGGAGATGTTCGTCACCCGCGACGGCGGCGTGCTGGTCAACGAGGTGGCGCCGCGGCCCCACAATTCCGGCCACTGGACCCAGGACTTCGCCGAGACCTGCCAGTTCGAGCAGCTGGTCCGCGCCGTCTGCGGCCTGCCCCTGGGCTCCACCGCGGTGCGGGCGCCCTGCATGATGAAGAACCTCATCGGCGACGACGTCCACGCCTGGGCCGACCTGCTGGCCGAACCCGGCGCCCGCCTGCACCTCTACGGCAAGGGCGACGCGCGCCCCGGCCGCAAGATGGGACACGTGAACCGGGCGGCGCGGTAGGGGCGGGCCCCCTACTCCTCCGTCTCGATCCGCTTCGCCTCCAGTTCCTTGCGCGCCTTGTCCTGGAGCAGGGCCTCGCGCTCCCGTTCGGCCTTGGTGCGGCCGTGCTTGGCGCGGTTCTCCGCGGCGGTGGCCTCGCGCTCGGCGCGTTGCTTGGCCTTGCGGAAGCGGTTGAGGTTGACGACCTCGCCCATTGGTTCCCTCCGTCGGGGCGCCGGCGGCCCTGGCGGGCCGCCCCCTTTGCGCCACAATCCGTGCGACACTAGCTTAGCCGAGGCGCCCCGCGCCGCCTAGCCGCCGCCGGAAGGACGAGGCACCGCCCGTGAAGAAGCTCCTGACCGCCCTCATCCTCCTGCTGGTGCTGGGTGTGGCCGGCCTGCTGGCGGCCCCGCAGTTCGTCGATTGGAGCCGCTACCGGGGCGAGGTCGCCGGCGTGCTGGCCGCCGCCACCGGCCGCACGGTGGCCATCGACCCGGCGGGGGCGCTGGACCTGCGGCTGCTGCCGCGTCCGGTGCTGACGGTGGAGCGGGTGGCGCTGTCCGACGCGGCCGAGCCGGCGCAGCCGCTGGCGGAGGCCGCCCGCATGGAGCTGCGCGTGGCGCCGCTGGCGCTGCTGTCCGGCCGGGTCCAGGTGGAGAGCCTTGAGTTGGTGGAGCCGCGCCTGCGCGTGGTGACCCGCGCCGACGGCACCACCCTCTGGCCCGTCGACCCGGCACAGGGCGGCAAGGTCCGGCTGGATCGGCTGCGGATGGAGCGCGGCACGCTGGCCTGGGAGGACCGCCGCGATGGTACGGTCCGCACCCTGTCCGACCTCTCCATGACCCTGGCCGGCACCCCGGCCGGCGCCTTCCGGCTGGAGGGAACGGCGGCGCTGGCCGGCCTGCCCGTCGCCCTCGACGCCACCCTGGGGCCGCTGCCGGCCACGGGCCCGGCGCCCCTGCGGGCGGCACTGACCCTGGCCGGGGGCCGCTCGGCCCTGCGCTTCGCCGGGATCGTGCCGCGGGGAGGCCAGGGCGGCGGCCAGGGCCGCGTGCAGGGGGCGGTGGAGGCGGAGGGGGAGCGGCTGGAGGATCTGGAGGCGCTGGCGAGGGCCGCCGGCTGGGCGGCACCGGCGCACCGGCCCCTGGCGCTGAACCAGCCCTTCGCCTTGCGCGGCACGCTGACGCTGGAGAACGGCGGCGCCGTCGCCGACGGGATGGAGCTGCGCGTGGGCGAGACGCGGGCGACCGGGGCGGCGGAGCTGGCGGGCGGGACCGGCCGCCTGGCGCTGGCTTTCCCGCTGCTGGACCTGGATTCCTGGCTGCGCCCCCTGCCCGCCGGGGGCGAAGCGGCACCCGCCCCGCAGCCCTTCGTCCTGCCGGCGGACCTCGCCGCCGACATCGACCTGCTGGCCGACCAGGTGACGCTGGGCGGGCAGGCGATGCGCGACGCGCGCCTGGTCGCCCGCCTGGAGAAGGGCGTGCTGACGGTGGAGGGCATGGGCGCGCAGCTGCCCGGCGGCGGCAGCCTGGCCGTGGCCGGCACCCTGAGGGCGGAGGAGGGCCGGGCGGTCGCCGACGCCGACGTGGAGGCGGCGACCGACGATCTGCGCGGCCTGCTGGGTTGGACCGGGCTGGACACGGCCGGCATCCCGGAGGAGCGGCTGCGCCGCGCCACGCTGAAGGGCCGGGTGCAGGGCCACGCGGGCGACTTCCGCATCGCCGGCATGCGGGCGGAGCTGGACACCACGACCCTCACCGGGACCCTGTCCGCCGCCCTGCCTGCCGCGGCCGGTGCGCGGCCGCGCATCGCCGTCCGGGGAGAGATCGACCGGCTGACCCTGGACGCCTACCTGCCCCCGGCCCTGTTCGCCCGCGACGATTCGGGGCGGCCGGCCTGGGCCGCCTGGGCCGCTTCGCACGACCTCGGGCTGGAGGTGAAGGCGGGGCAGCTCACGGCCGCCGGCCTGCCGATGCAGGACCTGGTCCTGTCGGCGGCGCTGGCGGAGGGTGCGCTGACCCTGCGGGAGCTGCGGGCGGAGTCGGTGGCCGGGCTGAAGGGCCGCGCCAGCGGCCGGCTGGCCGCCCTCTGGCCCCTGGGCGAGAGCAGCCTCGCGGTTACCGCCTCGGCGGAGACGCTGGCGCCGCTGTTCCGCGCCCTGGAGATGGAGCCGCCCGTGGCACCGGAGCGGCTGGGTGCGGTCAGCCTGGATCTGCGCCTGTCCGGCGACTCCGACCGGCTGTCGGTTGAGGCGCAGGGCGCCCTCGCCGGCGGCCGGATGCAGGTCGGCGGCGCGCTGACCGCGCTGGACGCCGCACCGGCGCTGGACCTCAAGCTGCGCGGCACCTTCCCGGAGGCGGTCAATGCCCTCCGCCTGGCGTTCCCGGACTGGCGGCCCGGTGCGGCGCGGCTGGGGGAGCTGGACGCCTATGCCGAGCTGGCGGGCCCCTGGGACCGGCTGACCGTCGGCGCCATCCAGGGGCTGCTGGCCGGCCAGGCGGTGAAGGGGGAGGCGCGGCTGGACCGCACCGGTGCCGTGCCGCGCGTGGCCGCGACCTTGCGCACCGGGGAGATCGACCTGGACCGCCTCGCCCCCGACCTGGTGGGCATGGAGGAGGGCCGGCCCTGGGCGCTGGGCTGGCTGTCGGCGATGGAGACGGAGCTGGCGCTGGAGGCCCGCGCGCTGACCGCCGGCGGGCACCGGCTGGACGGGGCGCGGCTGGCGTGGAAGTCCGGCGGCGGCGCCCTGGCGCTGGAGCGGCTGGAGGCCGGCTGGCGCGGCGGGCGGCTGGAGGCGTCGGGCCGCCTCGTGAGGCCGGGTGAGGCGCCGCGGGCGGAAGCGACCTTCCGCGCCGCGCTCTCCGGCGTCGGCGTGCGCGAGGTGCCGGAGGGGGCCCGCGGCCTGGACTTGTCCGGCGGCACCGCCGACCTGACCCTGGAGGGCAGCGGCGCCGGCGCCACCCCAGCGGAGATCGCCGGGGCCTTCGTGGGCAAGGGCGCCGTGACCCTGCGCGGCACGGCGCTCGCCGGGATCGACCTGCCGCGGCTGGCGGAGCGGCTGCCCCGGGCCAAGGGCCGGCAGGAGGCGACTTCCCTGCTGGGCACCTCCCTGGAGGGCGGCCGCACGCCGGTGGAGCGCGCCGCGGCGGAGCTGGCGGTGGACAACGGCGCCTGGACGCTGTCGTCCCTGGCCGCGGAGGGGCCGGCCGGCAGCCTGTCCGGCAGCGGCACGCTGGACCTGGCGGAGGGGGCGGCGGAACTGGCCCTCACCCTGGAGCCCGACCTGCCCGAGGGCGCCCCCGGCTTCACCGCGACGCTGTCGGGGCCGCTGGACCGGCCGGGGCGCACGCTGGAGGCCAAGGCGCTGCTGGACTGGGTGGCGGCCCACGCGGCGCCGCCGAAGCCGCCCGCCCCTGCCCCGGCGACGGCCGAGGCGCCCAAGCCGAAGGCGCCGCAGCCGGCCAAGGCGGAGGCCCCGCCGCCCCCGGCCGACGCGGTGCAGGGCATCCTGGACAAGCTGCGCCGATAGGATAGGTCCGTACAAAGCCGGTGGCGCGGCCTGTGCTTTCGGGCTAACACTTTGGAAAGGAAGCGTGCCGCACCGTGGCCTGCCGCGTTGAGCGGAGACACGCTCCGCCGGAGCAAGAGAGGTCGCGCCCCGCCATGCCCGTCCAGCCCCCCTTCGGCCCGGCCCCGGCCAGCGCCCCGGCCCGCTCCCCCGCCCGTTCCCGTGCCCGCTGCCGCCCGGAGGCCTCGTGGACGGCCCGGTGACCGCCCGCCCGCCCGCCGCCCGCAGCGGCAAGGACGGCAAGGCCGCGACCAAGACGGTCAACCTGGCGCTCCAGGGCGGCGGCTCGCACGGGGCCTTCACCTGGGGCGTGCTTGACCGCATCCTGGAGGACGGCCGGCTGGGGTTCGAGGGGATCAGCGGGACCAGCGCCGGCGCCGTCAACGGCGCGCTGCTGGCCTACGGCATGCTGACCGACGGGCGGGAGGGCGCGCGCGAGCTGCTGTACCGGCTGTGGCGGCGCCTGGCGAAGACCACCGTGTTCAGCCCCCTGCAGCCGACCCTGCTGGACCGCTGGACCGGCAACCCGCACCTGGACCACTCGCCCATCTATGCCGGGCTGGACCTGATGGTGCGGGTCATGTCGCCCTACCAGTTCAACCCGCTGGGCCTGAACCCCATGCGGAACATCATCCAGGGCCTGATCGACTTCGAGGTGCTGCGCGAGGCGGCGGACACGCGGCTCTACGTCAGCGCCACGAACGTGACCAGGGGCACGCTGAAGGTCTTCTCCCGCGGCGAGCTGTCGGCGGAGTGCCTCATCGCGTCGGCCTGCCTGCCCTTCCTGGTGCAGGCGGTGGAGATCGACGGGGAGTATTACTGGGACGGCGGCTACATGGGCAACCCGACCATCTACCCCCTCATCCACGACTGCCGGGCGTCGGACGTGGTGGTGGTGCAGGTGACGCCGATCCAGCGGCCGGAGCTGCCGACGACGCCGACCGCCATCGTCGACCGCATCAACGAGATCAGCTTCAACTCCACTTTCCTGCGCGAGCTGCGCGCCATGGAACTGGTCAACCGGCTGGTGAAGAGCCAGAAGCTGACCGAGGAGGAGGCCGGCGTCCGCGCCATCAACCTGCACATGGTGAGCGCCGCCGACCGCATGGCCGCCCTCGGCACGTCCAGCAAGCTGAACGGCGACTGGGGCTTCCTGACCGAACTCCGCGACCTCGGCCGCGCCGCCGCGCAGGACTGGCTGGACGGCACCTTCGAGCGCATCGGCAGGGAAAGCAGCGTGGAGTTGGGCCGGCAGTTCGTGTGAGGGGGGGGGCGTTAGCCCTTGTCCGCCGCGCCCATGGAGGTGCACGGCGGACAAGGGCGGGAATGGTTTTCTAACCCGCCCCCCACCCCTCCCACCGTCACCCCCGCGGAGGCGGGGGTCCAGGCATTCAGCCTGCTACCCGGCCCGAAGAGCAGCGCCAGCGGTGCCGTGGCGCTCCTCCACCCTAGGCCGTAGCAAGCGGAATGACTGGATGCCCGCCTCCGCGGGCATGACGAGCATGTGGGGATAGGATTTTGCCTTCCGCCGGCCCCTTCCGCGACCGCCCCCTGCAGGCATGGCGGCGAACCGGGCGTCCCCTACCCCGGCGGCAGGCTCAGCACCACGCGCCAGCCGTCGGGGTCCTCGA
>DASPKT010000246.1:0-2492 GCA_035627915.1 Azospirillaceae bacterium | reverse complement strand
CCCGGCGTCGACGCGGGAGATCACCACGTCGGCCGCCGCGCACTCCTCGGCCAGCGCGTCGCGGTCCAGCACGTAGGCCACCAGCAGCCCGGGCCGCACCGGCGGCCGGTGGACGCAGCCGCCGGCGTCGCAGGCGATGGCACCGCCGGCCATGCGCGGCCAGGCGGCGGGCCGGCCGGGCTCCCCGTCGCGCCGGTTCCAGGCCTCCGCCTCGAACCGGCCGGCGCGCGCCGTGCTGACGACCAGCCCGCCCGCGGCGTCGCGCACCCCGATGACGGCGCCCGAGGCGGCGACCAGCACGTCCGGGCGCGGCTGCAGCGGCGCCCAGGCGAAGCCGGCGGCCACCAGCGCCAGGCCCCAGTACCGCCAGCGCCGGCGCCACAGGGCCAGCCACAGCCCGCCCAGCACGACCGCAGCCAGGGAAAGGACGTCCATCGCCGGCACGGTCAGGGCCGCCCCGGGCAGGCCGGCGACGAAATGCGCGGTCCACAGGATGGCGCCGGCGCCCAGCCCCATCCCTTCCACCGCCCAGCCCTCCAGCCCGAAGGGCATCAGCAGGTAGGCCAGCAGCCCGCAGGGCATGATCCAGAAGCTGGTCACCGGCACCGCGATCAGGTTCGCCAGCAGCCCGTAATTGGCGACCTGCTGGAAGTGGTAGAGCGAGAAGGGCAGCGTCGCCAGGCTGGCGACGACCGAGGTCAGGCACAGCCCGCCGACATAGAGCCCGGCGCGCAGGGCCGGCCCGGCGCCCGCGTTCAGCGCCCGCAGCCGCCCCGCCAGCGCCTCGTAGGCGGCGATGAGGCAGAGCACGGCGGAAAAGGACATCTGGAAGCTGGGCCCCGCCAGGCTCTCCGGCTGCACCAGCATGACCAGCGCCGCAGCGACGGCGATCACCCGCATGTTCAGCGGCGAACGGTCGACCAGCACGGCCAGCAGCATGACCCCGGTCATCAGCGCCGCCCGCTGCGTCGGCACCGGCGCCCCCACCAGCAGCGTGTAGGCCACCGTCGCCGCCAGCGCCGCGACCGCCGCCCACTTCTTGATGGGAAACCGCAGGGCCCAGCCCTCCACCAGGGCCAGCGCCGCCCGGACGGCGAAGAACACCAGCCCGGCGACCAGCCCGACATGCAGGCCGGAGATGGACAGCAGGTGCTGGAGCCCGGACTGCCGCATGGCCTCCAGGTCGGCCTCGGGGATGGCGGTCTGCTCCCCGTTCAGCAGAGCCGTGGCGACGGCACCCTCCGCCCCCTCCAGGTGGCGGTCCACCCGGGCGGCGATGGCCTCGCGCAGCGACTCCAGCCGGCCGGACAGGCCGCCGGGCCGCGCACTCTCGATCAGCTCCGCGGGCTTCAGCGCGAAGCCGACGCCGCCCAGGCGCAGGAAGTAGGCATGGCGGCGGAAATCGTAGGCGCCCGGTTCCACCGCCTCGGCCGGGCCGTCCACCACGGCCAGCACCCGCAGCCGGTCGCCGGGCCTTGGCGCCCGGTCGTCGTCGCGCAGGCGGATGCGGACCCGCTCCGGCGTGCGGCCGCGGGAAAGCCGCTCGATCCGCACGTCGGAGAGGACCACGCGCAGCCCCTCCTCCAGCCGCTCCACCGCGGCGACGGTGCCCTCCACCCCGACCGGGCCCATCTCCCGGGTCAGCACCGGGGCGGCGACCAGGGCGGTGCGCGCCTGGGCGGCGGCGAACCCCAGCGCCAGGGCCAGGAGCCCCGCCAGCAGCGGAGCCGGTGCCCGCCCCCTGAGGCCGGCCAGCAGCGCCAACGCCGACAGGGCGAGAACGGCGCCCAGGGCCGCCGGCGGCTCCTCCGGAAGGGCGAAGTAGAGGGAGATGCCGGCGCCGAGCGCGACCGGCAGCCACAAGGGCCAGCGCTCCCGCTCCAGCAGGAAGGGGGCCGACAGGCGCTCCGCCAGGCCGGGGCGCGCTTGGCCGGCGGCCCAGTCCGGGTCGGGCCCGGCGAGCGCCTCCTCCACCGCCCGGTCGCCGGCGCCGCCGATGGTCATGGGGCCCCGTCGGGGAAGGGACCGACAGGGCGACGCGACGCGGCGTCGGGGTGCATCTTCATCTCCCATATGCTACACCACCGGCCGCCCATCCTAGCACCCTACCGGGAAATTGCGCCCGCCATGACCGTCGTCACCCGCTTCGCCCCCTCGCCGACCGGCTTCCTCCATATCGGCGGTGCCCGCACGGCCCTGTTCAACTGGCTGTATGCCCGCCGCCACGGCGGCACCTTCCTGCTGCGGATCGAGGACACCGACCGCGCCCGCTCCACCCAGGCGGCGGTGGACGCCATCCTGGACGGCCTCTCCTGGCTGGGGCTGGACTGGGACGGCGAGGCGATCAGCCAGTTCGAGCGGCGCGAGCGCCACGCCGAGGTCGCGCGGGAGATGCTGGCGCGCGGCCGCGCGTACCACTGCTACGCCTCGCAGGAGGAGCTGGACGCCATGCGCGAGCAGCAGAAGGCCTCCGGCCAGCCGCTGCGCTACGA
>DASPKT010000245.1:0-13203 GCA_035627915.1 Azospirillaceae bacterium | reverse complement strand
CGTCGCTGGCCCGCCGCGGTTCGTAATAGACGATCCAATCTCCGACGGCTGCTTCCACGGCGCGCAGGTAGGTGCGCGGGAAATGATACCTGTCTTCCGGTAGGTCGTCGTAGGTAGGATCGATCTTCGTAGTGAAGACGGCCTTCATCTTGTCTGCCGCGCCGGTACGCCGATCTTTGCAGTATAAGCCGCAGCGATTCGCCGTGACAACGCACGATCGCCTTCCACGCGAGTCCTGGGCGGGGTCGCACACCATCTAGCTTTTGCTGGATGCCCTTCCCCGCTCTGCTAAGCTCCGCGCCCATGCGCACGGCCTATCTCCAACTCTCGCTGTCCATGATCCTCGTCGGCCTGTCGGTGCCGGTGTCGAAGGCGATGATCGCGCATGCGCCGCCGCTGGTGGCGTCGGAGATCCGGTTCGCGCTGGTGGCGCTGGCGCTGGCGCCGGTGGCGGTGCCGGCCTGGTTCGGGCGGAAGCCGTCGGGCGTGCCGGCGAGTGCGGCGGACTGGGCCTCGCTGGGGCTGCTGGCGCTGTTCGGCATGGTGCTGTTCAACGTCTTCCTGCTGTACGGGCTGCAGGGGACGAGCGCCATCACCGCGGGCATCCTGACCAGCACCATCCCCGCCATGACGGCGCTCTGCGCCGCCCTCATCCTGGGCGAGCGGATGACGCGGGCGGGCGGGGCCGGGATCGTGCTGGCGGTGGCCGGCATCGCCGCCATCAACCTGGCGCCCGCCGCCGGCGGGGGGGCCCATGCGGGGGCGTCCGCGGACACGCTGCTGGGCAACGCGCTGGTGTTCGGGGCGGTGGTGTCGGAGGCGCTCTACGGCGTCTTCGCGCGCCGGCTGGGCGGGCGGGTGGCGCCCTTGCAGGTGACCTTCCTCGCCAACCTGGCGTCGGCGGCGCTGCTGCTGCCGCTGGCCTGGGCCACGGCGGACGGGTTCTCCGCTGGCGACGTGCCGGGGTGGCTGTGGCTGCTGTTCGCCGTCTCCTCGCTCGGCAACGGGGCGCTGGCGGTGTTCCTGTGGATGCGCGGCGTGGCCCACGTGCCGGCGGGGCGCGCCGGGCTGTTCACCGGGCTGCTGCCCGTCGCGGCCATGCTGGCGGCGGTGGCGCTGCTGGGGGAGCGCTTCACCGCCGCGCACGGCATCGGGCTGGCCTGCGTGCTGCTGGCCATCGCGGTCGGCACCGGCATGCTGCGGCGCGGCCCGTCCGCGATCCCGCCGCCGGCGTGAGGCGCCGGCCGGGACCTCAGCCGTAGACGCCGTCCAGGTCGCCCTCGGTGAACTTGTAGGTCGAGTTGCAGAACTCGCAGGTCACCGCGACGACGCCCTCGTCGGTCTTCATGTCGGCCAGCTCGTCGCGCGGGATGGAGCGCAGCACCGTCTGCACCCGCTCGCGCGAGCAGCGGCAGCTGGGGCGCAGCCCGTGGGGCTCGTAGACGCGGACCCGCTCCTCGTGGAACAGCCGGTAGAGCAGGTCGTTGACCGGCAGCCCCTCGTCCAGCAGCTCCTCCACCGTGCAGGTGCCCAGCAGCACCATGGCGCGGCGCCAGTCGTCCTCCAGCGTGCTGGACTTGGCGACGGGGCCGGCGGAGTCCTCGTCCGGCAGGGCCTGGAGCATGATCGCCCCGCCCCGCCAGCCGCCGTCGGCGCTGCGCCCGACGCCGACGGCGATGCCGGTGGCGAGCTGCTCGGACTGGCGGAAATAGTGGCGGACGCAGTCGTCCAGGGACTCGCCCTCCAGCTCGACGATGCCCTGGTAGCGCTGGGTGTGCTCGCCCTGGTCGACGGTGAAGGCGAGGTAGCCGCTGCCCAGCAGCGCCTTCAGCGTGGGCTGCGCGCCCGACGCCAGGACGTCGGCCAGGCGGTCGTCGTCGAACTGGGCGTAGCCGCGCACGTCGCCGACGCTGGTCACGTCGGCCACCATCAGGCGCACCGGACCGTCGCCCTTGGTCTGGAGGGTGAAGATGCCCTCGTACTTCAGTGCCGCGGCCAGGGTGGCGGCCAGGGTGATCGTCTGGCCCAGCAGCGCCGCCACCGGTTCCGGATAGGCGTGGCGGCGCAGGATCTCGTCCATGGTCGGGCCGACGCGGACGATGCGTCCGCGCAGGTTGGACCGGTCGAGCTGGAAGGGCTGGACGACGTCGGTGGCGGCGGGGGCGGTCTCCCCCGCCGCGCCATGGGCATGGGTCATGTGTTCAGGCACCAGGTCAGAATGCCCTTCTGGGCGTGCATGCGGTTCTCCGCCTCGTCCCAGACGGCCGACTGCGGCCCGTCCATGACGGCGGAGGTGACCTCCTCGCCACGGTGGGCGGGCAGGCAGTGCATGAATATGGCGTCGCGTCCCGCCGTTTCCATGAGCTTCTGGTTGACCTGGTAGGGCGCCAGCAGCTCGTGGCGGGTGCGGGCGTCCTTGTGGTGCATCGACACCCAGGTGTCGGTGACGACGGCGTCGGCGCCCTCGGCCGCCGCGAACGGGTCCTCCGTCACCTGGATGCGGCCGCCCTCCGCCGCCGCCCAGGACAGCGTCGCGGCCGTGGGCTGGAGCTGCCGGGGGGCCGCCACCCGCAGGGTGAAGCCGAAGCGCACCGCCGCCTCGATCCAGCTCTCGCACACATTGTTGGCGTCGCCCGTCCAGCAGACGGTGCGCCCCTCGATGGAGCCGCGGCGCTCCTCGAAGGTCATGATGTCGGCCATGATCTGGCAGGGGTGCGAGCGGTCGGTCAGCCCGTTGATGACGGGCACGGAGGACGCCCCCGCCATGCCGGTCACCTTCGCCTCCTCGTCGGTGCGGATCATGATGGTGTCGACGTAGCGCGACAGGACGCGGGCGGTGTCGCCGATGGACTCGCCGTGGCCCAGCTGGATCTCCTTGCCGGTCAGGCAGATCACCTCGCCGCCCAGCTGGCGCGTGCCGACCTCGAAGGAGACGCGGGTGCGGGTCGAGGGCTTCTCGAAGATCATCGCCAGCGTGCGCCCTGCCATCGGCCGGTCGGCGCGGCTGCCGTCCTTCAGGGCGCGGCCGATGGCGAGTATCTCGCGCAGCGTGGCCCGGTCGTGGTCGCGGATGTCGATGAAGTGGCGGACGTTCCCGGAAGCCGGGACCTTGGTCGCGGTCGGGCTCATTGGGCCAGCTCCCGGCAGGTCTTGTCGAGGATGGAAAGCGCCTCCGCCGTCTCGGTCTCGCCGATGACGAGCGGGGGCAGCAGCCGGATCACGTTGTCGGCGGCGGCCACCACCAGCATGCCGTTCTCCCGCAGCCGGGCGACCAGGTCGGCGTTCGGCACCACCGCCTTCAGCCCCAGCATCAGGCCGCGCCCGCGCGCCTCCGCGAGCACCGCCGGATGGCGCGCGACCAGGTCCCGCAGGCCCGCCATCAGCGCCTCGCCCGTCCCCTGCACCCGCTCCAGGAATCCCGGTTCCAGCACCACGTCCAGCACCGCGTTGCCCATCGCCATGGCCAGCGGGTTGCCGCCGAAGGTGCTGCCGTGGGTGCCGGGCACCATGCCGGCCGCCGCCTTCTCCGTGGCGAGGCAGGCGCCCATGGGGAAGCCGCCGCCGATGCCCTTGGCGATGCACATCACGTCGGGCGTGACGCCGGCCCACTCATGGGCGAACAGCTTGCCGGTGCGGCCCACCCCGGTCTGGATCTCGTCGAAGAAGAGCAGCAGCCCGTACTCGTCGCAGACCCGGCGCAGCTCGCGCAGGTACTCCAGGCTGCCGGGGCGGATGCCGCCCTCGCCCAGGATCGGCTCCACCATGACGGCGGCCGTCCCGGGGCCGATGGCGGCGCGCAGCTCGTTCATGTTGTCGTAGGCGACCTGGTCGAAGGCGTCGAGCAGCGGCCCGAAGCCCTTCACCATCTTCTCCTGCCCCGACGCCGCGATGGCCGTCATGGTGCGGCCGTGGAAGCAGCCGCCGACGGAGATGATGCGGTGCCGCTCGGGATGGCCGGCCTCGTACTGGTACTTGCGCACCAGCTTCACCGCGCACTCCCACGCCTCCACGCCGGAGTTGGTGAAGAACACCGTGTCGGCGAAGGTGTTCTGCGTCAGCCGCGTCGCCAGGCTCTCCTGCCCCGCCACCCGGAACAGGTTGGAGGTGTGCCAGAGCTTGGCGGCCTGCTCGCCCAGCTTCCGCACCAGGTAGGGATGGGCGTGGCCCAGCGCGTTGACCCCGATGCCGCTGGTGAAGTCCAGGTATCGTCGGCCGGCCGTGTCGTACAGGTAGCTGCCCTCGCCGCGCTCGAAGACGACATCGATGCGCGCATAGGTCGGCATGACGACAGGAATCACCGGGTCCGCTCCTCTGGCTCGGCCGCGACGGGTTTACCCCGCCCGGCCCGTTGAAAACCCGCGACTCTTGTGCGCTGCGGCGGGGCTGTCAACGACGCCGCCCCGCATGGCTCCCCCGCGCGGGTGGGCGCAGCGGCCCGCCCGGTCCCGAAACGGTTGCGGAAACAACCCGTTCGGCTTAAGTTCCATGGCTAGCGGATCGGCCCCCGGGGCCGCGCCGCGATCGCCGCGCGCGGGCAGTATCCGGCGCGGCGGGGGGCGGTTTGCAGCGCACGGACGACGGCGCGAGAGGGGAAGCGAGAGCGATGGCCAACGACATCCTGGATCCGCGCAATTTCCCGCGGCCGAACATCGGCGGCGGGGCCGATCCCGGGCCGACCGCCGCCGCGACGCCGGCATCGGGCGGCGTGACCACCATCTCGCCCGAGGCCAGGATCGAGGGTGCGCGCATCTCCCACTGCCACACGCTGCATGTCGCCGGCCGGCTGGTCGACGTCCAGCTGCATGAGATCAAGGTGCTGGAGGTGGCCGACGGCGGCCATTTCGAGGGGACGGCGAAGGTGGAGAGCATGCGCGTCTCCGGCCGCGCCACCGGCACAATCGAGGTGACGGGCACCCTGTCGGTCGGGGAGACCGGCCATGTCGATGGCACCATCCGCTACGGCCGCATCAGCATCGCCGACGGCGGCAGCATCAGCGGCAACATCCAGTCCGGCCCGGCCCAGTAAGGGCTTCCGTTCCGGACATCACAGGGTTCGACGGGCCGGCCGTCCCCCCGCGGGGCGGCCGGCTTTCGTTTGCGCAGGCCTCAGGAGGCCGGCTTCTTCAGGTAGAGCCACTGCATGGCGCGGATCAGGCCGACCGGGAACGTGGTCTCGTGGAAGGCGCCCTCGACGACCTCGCTGCGCAGCTCCAGCCCCTTGTGGTTCCGGGACCTCAGCCGCTGCGCCAGCAGCTCCTGGTCGGCCACCATGTCGAAGGTGCATCGGGCGCAGTCGGTTCCCGGCCGCTCCTGGCCGCCGATCGCCAGGTAGAGGCGGGCCTTCATCTCCTCGTGGCGGGCGGCGTAGGCCTCCTCGGCCTCCAGGATGGCGCGGTCGCGGAACCAGATGGACGGGCTGGTCAGCACGTAGTTCCCGAAGGTCCCGGGGTCGTTGAAGGCGACCCACAGACCGAACAGGGCGCCGTATGACTGGCCGGCCAGGGTCCGGCGTGCGGGATCGATGCGGTAGCGCGCCTCCACGAAGGGGATCGCCTCGGTCTTCAGGAACTCCCAGTACGCCTTCGCCCCGCCGGTGGGGCGCGCCATGCGAGGGTTGGGCCACGGCGTCAGGTCGCGGCTGCGGCTGTCCGCGGGGTCCTCGCCGTGCGCCCAGGACAGGCCGACCAGGATGAACTCCTCGAACAGCCCCTGGCTGAAGGGCACCCGGCTGACCCCGGAGGCGACCTGGAAGGTGTAGGGCCCGTCGTTCAGGTAGAGGACGGGGTAGCGGCGGCCGGCATTCTCCGGCTTCGCGTAGCCCGGCGGCACCTTGACGTAGAGGTCGTAGGCGCGTCCCGACGCCCTGGCACGCAGGGTGTGGACGGCGCTGTTCTCCACCTGGAAGGCGGGCGCTGCCTCCCCCTTGGCTGCATCCCCTGCCCCCTTGGCGGCGGCCGGGGCGGCCGCGGACAGCCAGAGGCAGGCGGCCAGCGCCGCCGCGATCCTGCGCATGGGCACTCTCCCGGGGGAAGCGGGGCTCAGAGCATCCGCACCAGCGTGCCGGCGACCTGGTTGGGCCGCACCAGGCCCGGCAGCTCCAGGTCCGACGCCGCCACCGCGATGAGCCGACGGCCCATCTCGGGGGCGCCCAGCGCCGCGGCGTGGGCGGCGACCTCCTCGGCCGAGGGCGCGGCGGAGACCTGGCCGTTGCCGTAGATCACGACCGGGACGGCGAAGCTGCCCGGGCGCGCCTGCTCCGCCAGCACCGCGGCGGAGACGGCGCCGCGCCAGCAGGGCTGGCGGGAGGCCGGCTTCTCGCCGTCGCCGGCGGTCAGCTCGGCGCCGGCGGTCCAGCTGCGGCCGCAGAGGTCCTCCACCGCCAGGATCGCGGTGACCAGCCGCCCGTCGACCCGGCCGCCCATGACGGCGACGACGCCGGGGCCGCGCGGGAGCTGCGGCGCGCGCACCTGCTCGCGCAGGCCGCGGGCGAGGCCGGCGACCACCTCCTCCACCGCGATGCGCAGCGCCTCCGGCCCGGCCGGCTGCACCAGCCGCGACCAGGAGCCGAACACCAGCGAGGCGAGGCCCGGCACGTCGTCGTCCGGCGGCGGTGCCGCGGGGGGCGGCGCCGCCTCGACCGCGGCCGGGGCCTGCGCGGCGGCAGCCGCGACGCCGTCCACCTGGTGGCTCAGCCGGGCCAGCCGCCCGTCCAGCTCCACCAGCTGGTCGGCCAGGCGGCGCAGCTGCGGGCCGTGGTCGGCCGCCGGGGCGGCGGGCGCGGTCGGCGCCGGAGCCGGGGCGGCCGCGGCCTTGGCCTCACCGGCCGGGCGGTTGCGCACCTCGATGCGGAGGTCGCGCAGGTCCAGCTGCAGCTCGCGCACGGCGCCGACGATCTTCAGGATGGAGCCGTGCAGCTCGTCCACGATCTTGTCGAACTGCTCGACCGGCGCGGCCGGCAGCTCGGGCAGCTCCACGCCGCCGGCGGCGCGGGCCTTGGCCAGCCACGCCTCCACCATGCCGAGCCGCTGCCCGACCTCGGCCAGGCGCTGGCCCATCTCGGCGACGGCGCGGTTCAGCCGGTCCATCTCCTCCGCCGGGCGGGCGGCATGGTGGCTGACGACGCCGGTCAGGTGGGCGACGCGCTCGCGCAGCTCGTGGATCGACTGGCCGAGCGCGTTGATCTTCATCGTCTCCGGCAGCGACACCACGGCCGAGTGCATGGCCGAGAGGTCGGCGCGGAAGTCGCGCAGGCGGCTGCCGACATGGACGGCGAGGTCGCGCACGATCGTCTCGGCATAGTCGAAGGGATCGACGCTCTCCTGGATCTCGCCGTCCCTGGGGGTGTCCTTGCTCATGGTGTCCTTGGCCGCCGGCACCGGGGCCGGGTCGGGGTTCCTGTCCTGCGTGGCCGCGGCGACGGCGTCTGTAGCCTCGCGGTGCTCGTCTATCATCGGGCGGCCTCGTTCACGGGACGTTGTCGGAGATGGAGTCGAAAAGCCTGGCCCGGCGCGCCTCGGCGGCGTCGCGCGTCAGGCGGGGAAGCGCCCGGTCGGCCGGGCGCGGCGGCGGCGGCGGCACCGCGGCCGGCTCCTCGGCCGGGGCGGAGCTCAGCGGGGCCGCCGGGATCTCGGGCGGCGCCACCTGGATGGGGGCCACCTGAATGGGGGCGGCCGGAGGCTCGGGCGCCGGGGCGGGCGCCGCCTGGGCGGCCGCGCCCGGGGCAGCACCCTGGGCAGCACCCTGGGCGCCCGGCGGGGGCGGCGGTGCCGGCCGGGGCGGGATCGGCAGGGTCGGGCGCGGCGGGCGCGGGCCCGACAGGGCGGCGATGGAAGGCGGCAGGCCCGGGACCCCGCCGCCGCCGTTCCCGGCGAGCTCGGTCAGGATGCGCCGCAGCGCCGCCGCCTGCGGGCTGCGGTGGTCGGCGGTGCGGGCCATGGCCTGGTCGACCAGGCCCGGCTCCAGGCTGAGCTGCAGGAAGGAGAACTGTTCCGACGACAGGGACTGCAGCTTGAAGACGGTCTGCTCCAGCCCCTCGTCCCCGGCGACGTAGCGCCTCAGCGCCTCGATGGAGGAGGTCACGACGGCGGCGTCGCGGACCGCGCGCGAGGAGAAGACGGGGCTGCGCCCGCCGTCCGCGGACGCGGCCTCCTCGGCCTGGACCGGCGCCGCCGCCTCGTCCGGCGGGCTCGGCGCCTCCGCGGCGGGTTCGGCGCGTCCCGACACCCAGCGGATCAGTCGCCCCAGCATTCAGGCAGCCCCCGTGCCGGTGAAGGCCACGCCGCCGACCACATTGACGCTCACACGCATTCCCCTGGTCGCCCCTGGCGATATCCTTTTGCGCGCCTACCGTTATCACGCGTGGGCAGGGAATTTCAATTTGCCCGCCCTCCGGGGGAGCTAATCCCCCGGCGACCCGCTTGCCTACACCATAGCATAGTCGATGCACGCTCCGGCAGTCCGGCGCGGGGCTCCGCGCGCAAAGGCTACAGGCGCATCGGAGGGAACTCAGGGAAACCTGCACAGCCGGTGCGCGACGGCCGCCCCGGTACCGGGAAAGGCGAAGGGGAAACGGGGACCGGCTGCGGGCCGACTCGGGGAAACGCTTCCTGGCGCCGCCCTTCCATGATGCGGCTATCGCCATGGGAATAGCCGGACGCGCACCGAATATTGGGCCTCTTTCGTCTCCGGCAACATTTGAAACGGCCGGCGTGCGCGGCGGATTCGATCGGGCTGGACATTCCACCCGGCCCGTATACAGTCTCCACGACTGCCGGCCGGACCGGAAGCCCAATAAGTATTTTAATAAAATGCCGGATAATCCCAATTGGCGGAAACCGACCTACCCGTGATCCTGCACCGCCGGTCCCCGGACGTGCCCAGGGACCGGCTGGTCGAGATCGGCATGCTGGAGGTGTTCGCGCGCAACCACCTGATGGATGCGTGGCTGACCCCGGTCGTGTGCCTGCTGGTGGGCGGCATCCTCTCCAACTGGGCGCCCTGGCCGCTCTGCGCCGCCTGGTTCACGCTGTGCGCCGCCTGCGTGGCGGCCGGGCACGCGGTCAACCGGCGCTTCCTGGCGGCGGCCCCCGGCCTGCTGGACCCCGCGCCCTGGCGCCGGCGGCTGCTGCTGGCGCGGGTGGCGGTTATCGGCAGCTGGTCGGCCATGGCCCTGCTCGCCTGGCCCGCGGCGGAGGACAGCGGCCGCTACTTCATGATGCTGGTGCTGACCTCCACCATGGCGCTACGCATCGCCAGCAGCGCCGCCTTCCCGCGCGCCATGCAGGTGCAGCTGGTGCCGCCGCTGCTGGCCCTGCTGGCGCTCTGCGCGATGCGGCCGGAACCGCTGTTCGCCGGTCTGGCCGCCGCCGCGGTGCTCTACACCGGCTACCTGCTGCGCATCGGCAACCAGACCGGCGCCCGCATCCGCCAGATGTTCCACCTGCAGCTGGAGCTGCTGGACGCCAAGGAGGCCGCCGACGCCGCCAACCGGGCCAAGTCGTCCTACCTCGCCACCCTCAGCCATGAGATCCGCACACCGATGACCGGCATGCTGGGCCTGACCCGGCTGATGCTGGAGACGCAGCTGTCGCCGCGCCAGCGCGAGTACGTCCGCACCATGCACGATTCGGGCGAGGCGCTGCTGTCGATCCTGAACGACGTGCTCGACCTCTCCAAGGTGGAGGCCGGGCGCATGGACATCGAACAGGTGGACTTCGACCCGCGCCGGCTGGTGGAGGGGGTGGCCGGGCTGATGCAGGGCCGCGCCGCGGAGAAGGGGCTGGCGATCGAGGCGTCGGTGGCGGACGCGGTGCCCGCGCGGCTGACCGGCGACCCGCTGCGTCTGCGCCAGGTGCTGGTCAACCTGGTCGGCAACGCCATCAAGTTCACCGAGCGCGGCAAGGTGCGCATCACCGCCGGGGTGGAGGCGCGCGGCGACGGGAGGGTCACGCTCGGCATCGTCGTGTCGGACACCGGCATCGGCATCCCGGAGGAGGCCAAGTGCCGCCTGTTCGACGCCTTCGCCCAGGCCGACGCCGGCATCTCCCGCCGCTACGGCGGCACCGGGCTGGGCCTCGCCATCAGCCACCGGCTGGTCGGGGCGATGGGCGGCGAGATCGGCTTCCGCAGCGAGGCCGGCCAGGGCAGCGACTTCTGGTTCACGGTCCCGCTGGCCGTCGCCGAGGCGGTGCCCGAGGGCGCCCCCGCCGCCCCGCCGGCGCCCGACGTCCCGTCCCTCTCCATCCTTGTCGCGGAGGACGTGCCGGCCAACCAGATGGTGCTGGAGGCGTTCCTGCGCTCCCGCGGGCACCGGGTCGCCCTGGTGGAGGACGGCGCCGCCGCCGTCGCCGCGGTGGCGGAGGGGCGCTTCGACCTGGTCCTGATGGACATGCAGATGGCGGGGATGGACGGGCTGTCGGCGGCGCGCCGCATCCGCGCCCTGGCCGACGCCGAGCGGGCGCGGGTGCCGATCATCGCCACGACGGCCAACGCGCTCTCCTCCGACGCCGCCCGCTGCCGCGCCGCCGGCATGGACGGCTTCGTGCCGAAACCCATCCTGCCGGAACGGCTGTTCGAGGAGATCCAGTCGGTCTGGGTCGGCGGCGGCATGCGGGTGTGGGAGCCGGGCCCGGCGCCGCGGGCCGACGGGTCGGACGGGTTCGACGCGGGCGTGCTGGACGGCATCGCCGGCGCCATGGCGCCCCCCGACCTGGAGGAGTTCGTGCGGCTGTCGCAGGAGGCGATCCTGGCGGCGGCCGACCGCTTCGCCCGCGCCGTCGCCTCGCGCGACGCGGCGGCCGCCCGCCACGCCGCCCACACGCTGCGCGGCACCGCGGCCAACGTCGGGCTGCACCGGCTGGCCGAGCGGGCCGGCCGCGCCCAGGCCGCCGCGCGGGCCGAGCAGTGGGACGCGGCGGAACCGCTGGTGGGCACCCTGCCCGCCGGCGCCCAGGAGGCGGCCGCCCTGCTCCAGTCCTGGCTGGAGCGCCGCGCGGCGCCCGCCGCCGGCACCGCGGTGGCCTGAGCCGCGCCGTCAGGGCTTCGGCGGCTGCGGCGCGCCCGGAAGCGGTGTCCCCTGCTGCGGCGCCCCAGGCAGCGGAGACCCAGGAGGCACGGCCATCGGCCCGCCCGGCGCCATCCGGATTGCCCCCGGCGGCGCGTCGCCGCGGAAGGGGACGACGGTCGGCAGCGGTCCCGGCGGCGGCAGCGGCCCCAGCCGCACCACCCCCAGCGGCGCCTGCCAGCCGGCCAGGCGGGCGCGGCCCTCCGGCGACAGGCTGGACACGGCCTCCACGAGGGCGGCCTGGTGCGCCGCCTCGAAGTCGCGCCGCGCCTCCGAGCCGCGCGCCAGCGCCGCGGCCAGGGCCTGCGCGTCGAAGGGCTCCGCCTTCAGCAGCCGGCGCACCTCCTCCGCCACCTCGGCCGTCGCCGCCTCCATCCGCGCCAGCGCGTCGCGCGGGGCCGCCGCCCCCACCAGCAGCTCGGCGTCGTCGGGCGGCAGCGCCTCGTCCAGCACGCGGCTGAAGAAGAAGGCGCCCGGCGCCGGGGCCGGCAGCAGCACGTCGCCGCCCATCCCGCCGCCGGCAGCCGGTGCCGGGGCGGGCAGCGCCATCTGGAACGGCACCGCGGCCGGCGCGGGCGGCGCCTCGCGGCCGCCCAGGAGGTGCGGCAGCAGGGCGCCGGCCAGGAACAGGTTGAGGCCGGCGGAGCCGAGCAGCAGGCCGGCGAGCCGGCGCGGGGAGGTTCCCTCGATCATCGGACGAGCCTTTCCACGGGATAGGGGGAGAGCAGGAGCCCAGCCACGTCCAGCCCGGCCTCCGCGGATACTGCGGGGGCCCCGGGCGGCACGGCCGGCGGGACGGTGAGCAGGCCGAGGGCGAGACCGGCCAGCGCGGCCCCGCCCAGCCAGCCGAAGCGGGGCAGCGCCGGCCACGCCGCCCAGGCGGGCAGGCCGTTGCGCCGGGGTGCGGGGGTGCGGGTGCGGGCGAGCGCCGCGGCGACTACCCGCTCCACCCTGTCCTCGCCGACCGCGGGCGCGGGCGCCAGGTCCAGCAGCCCGTCCAGCCGGGCCGCCTCCGCCACCGCCTCATGCGCCTCGGCCGAGGCGGCCAGCCGCTCCAGGGCGGCGGCGCGGCGATCGGGGGGCCAGCGCGCGGGGTCGGCGCCGAAGGCGTCCAGCAGGCGGTCCAGGTCTTCCTGGGGACGGCGGGTCATGGCGTGTCTCCACCGATGTCGGGGTGCAGCCCGGCCAGCCGCGTGCGCAGTGCCCGACGGGCGCGGGCCAGCAGCGATTCCAGGGCCGAGACGGAGAGGGAGAGGAGGCCCGCCGCTTCCGCCGCGCTGCGCTCCTCGAAATAGCAGAGGGCGACGGCGGCGCGCTGGCGGGCCGGCAACTCCTCCAGCGCCCGTGCCACCGCCCGCGCGGTCTGGCCGCGCGACACCAGCGCCCAGGCCGGCGGGGCGCCGTCGGGCAGGTCGGGGGCGGCGTCCAGCCCCGCGTGGGCGGGACGGCGGCGGCGGTCGATGCAGAGGTTCAGCACCACCCGGTGGAACCAGGTGGAGAAGCGGGCGCCGCCGGGCTGCCAGCGGGCGGCCCCGGTCCAGACTTTCAGCAGGGCTTCCTGCACCACCTCGTCGGCGTCGCTGGGATTGCCCAGCACCCGCTCCGCCAGCCGCAGCGCCCGGCCGGCGTGCCGGCGGGCGAGCGCCGCGAAGGCGATGCGGTCGCCACCGGCGATGGCGGCCAGCAGCGCGTCGTCGGACGGTTCCGCCCGGGGCGGTGTCCCGGGGGGCGCTTCCGCGACGGGCGCGGGATCGGTGTCTCGGGCTGCGTACATGCCCCTTTCACGCGGTGGGGGGCCTGGTCCTGTCGCAGCCTACAGGAAAAATCCGCCGGAGGGGGCAGGGCCGGCGGTCAGTCGCCCAGCGCCTCGCCCCGGGCATAGCGCCAGGGCCAGGACAGCGCGAACAGCAGGGCCGCCAGGCAGACGCTGAGCGCGCCCAGCACGCCCGTGCGGCGGGTCCGGAACCCGGCCGGGATCAGGTCGCCCAGGCCCACCAGCAGATATCCCGCCAGGGCCAGCCAGAACACGGTCACCATGCGCACCTCCATCGACCCGCGGAGGATGTCGACCGATGGTTAATTCGGGATGAACGCCTGCCGAAACGAAGGGGCCGAAACGAAGGGGCCGAAACGAAGGGGCC
>DASPKT010000244.1:0-9129 GCA_035627915.1 Azospirillaceae bacterium | reverse complement strand
AGCCCGATGGTGATGCGCAGGCAGTCCGGCAGGCCGTAGGCGCCCATCTGGCGGACCAGGATCCCCTTCGACTTCAGATGCTGGCGCGCCGCCTCGGCGTCGGCCCTGTCGCTTGGCAGGTCCCTGAACGAGACCAGCACGAAGTTGCCGACGGAGGGGTGCACCGTGAGCCCGTCCTGGCGCAGCCGGTCGGTGAACCACGCCCGCCAGACCAGGTTGTGGCGGCGGCTCTCCTCGATGAAGGCCACGTCCTCCAGTGCTGCCAGCCCGGCGGCCTGCGCGGCGGAGGAGACGTTGAAGGGCCCGCGCACCCGGTTCAGCACGTCGGCCACGCCCTGTCCGCAATAGGCCCAGCCCAGCCGCATGCCGCCCAGCGCGTAGATCTTGGAGAAGGTACGGGTCATCACCACGTTGGCGTGCCGCTCCACCAGCTCCGAGCCGTCGCTATAGTCCGCGGCGTCCACGTACTCGGCATAGGCCGCGTCGACCACCAGCAGCACATGCCCGGGCAGCCCGGCGTGCAGCCGCGCCATCTCGTCCCGGGGGATGTAGCTGCCGGTGGGGTTGTTCGGGTTGGCGACGAAGACGATGCGGGTGCGCTCCGTCACATGGGCCAGCAGGGCGTCCACGTCGGTGCGCAGGTCCGTCTCGGGGGCCGCCACCGGCGTGGCGCCGGCCGCCTTGGCGGCGATCGGGTAGACCAGGAAGCCGTGCCGGCTGTACAGCACCTCGTCGCCCGGCCCGGCATAGGCCTTCGCCAGCAGCTGCAGCAGCTCGTCGGAACCGGCGCCGCAGACGATGCGGCCGGCATCCAGCCCGTGGCGCTTCGCCAGCCCCTGGCGCAACGCGGAGGAGCCGCCGTCGGGATAGCGGTGGATGGCGTCGCCCAGCGCGCGGTAGGCCTCCATCGCCCGGGGGCTGGGGCCCAGCGCCCCCTCGTTGGAGGCCAGCCGGACCAGCTTGGCGGCGCCCGGCGCATGCGCCTCGCCGCCGACGTAGGGGGCGATGTCCAGGATGCCGGGGTTCGGGACGGGACCGGTCATGGCGCGGCTCTTCTCGGGCGCGGGGGGAAGCGGCGGGACGGCCTCAGCCCTTGCGGGATTCGGACGCCACGACGAACGGGGTGGCGTAGACGCCGATGGGCAGCACCCGCACCAGCGCGTCGCCCAGGCGGCGGGCCAGCGCCGACAGCCGCTCGTCGCCGGCGTCCACGTAGCTCTCCACCTCTATCAGGTGGACCGAGCCGCCGCCCCCCGGCAGATGGTAGGTGCGGTACTGGGTCGCGGGCAGGCCGGCCGCCTCCAGCATGTCCTTCAGCCGGCCGCGGCTGATGTCCTCGGCCAGTTCCAGACCCAGCAGCGTGTGGTCGTCGCCGGTCGGCTCGAACGGGATGGCGGCCAGCGCCAGCGCGTCGACGCCGCCCTCCGCCTTGCCGTTGCCGCGGCCGCAGAAGGGCAGCCGGGCGACGACGCGCGGGGTCTTGGCGTCCTCGTTCATGAGGTAGCGCCACCAGGGGTCGCTCTCCTCCTCGTCCGGCCAGGGGACGACGCCCACGGTGGCGCTGCCGTCGGCGAGCGCCCGCAGCACCGCGACCGGCGTGTTGACCGCCTGCATCGGGGTGGAGCTGCCGTAATGGTCGCGCGCCAGGTCCCAGAAGCCGCGGTCCTCCGCGGGCACGCAGACGGCGACGGAGAAGGGCCCCTGGGCGCGGGTCAGGGCGGCGATCATCTCGCGCCACATGCGCACCAGGGCGGTGGCCGGGAAGGTGCCCTGGTGGCGGCCGACCAGGCGGCGCACGATCTCCGCCTCGCGCCCGGGGCGGACGGTGGGGCGGCCGGCCGGCTTCACGGCGGCGACCTTCTCCACCACCCTGGCGCGGCGCATGATCAGATCGTGCAGCGCGTCGTCGATCTCGTCGATCTCGCGGCGCAGGGACTCGAGCGTCTGCGACGGTGAGGGCATCGGGGGGCGACCGGGCGCTGTCTTGCAGGGGGAGGATAGTAGTAGTCGGCGGCACCGGCGAAAGCAAAGAAAACGTTGACTTGACGGCGCCCCGTTCCTAGCAATGCAGGCCCGTCCACACCCCCCGCCGCCGGCCGCCATGACAGCGCCCAACGCCTTCACGACCGCGCAGTCGCCCGGTGCGTGGCCGCTGCCGGGCCACCGCATCGTCCTCGGCGCGCCCGAGCCGATGCGGCTGGACAGCGGCATCGGGCTGGGGCCGTTCCACCTGGCCTACCAGACCTACGGCACGCTGAACGCCGACCGCTCGAACGCGGTGCTGGTCTGCCATGCGCTGACCGGGGACCAGTACGTGGCGGAGACCCACCCCGTCACCGGCAAGCCCGGCTGGTGGGACCAGATGGTCGGCCCCGGGCGCCCCGTCGACACCGACCGCTACTTCGTCATCTGCGCCAACGTCATCGGCGGCTGCATGGGCAGCGAGGGGCCGAAGGAGCCGAACCCCGCCACCGGCCGCCCCTGGGCGCTCGACTTCCCCGTCATCACCATCGCCGACATGGTGCGGGCGCAGAAGCTGCTGGTGGACCATCTCGGCATCGACCAGCTTTTCTGCGTCATGGGCGGCTCCATGGGCGGCATGCAGGTGCTGCAATGGGCCGTCTCCTACCCCGAGCGGGTGTTCGCCGCCGTGCCCATCGCCACCGCGGCCCGCCACTCCGCCCAGAACATCGCCTTCCACGAGGTCGGGCGGCAGGCCACCATGGCCGACCCCGACTGGCGCGGCGGCGACTACCTGAACCAGGGGACGAAGCCCACCCGCGGCCTGTCGGTGGCGCGCATGGCGGCGCACATCACCTACCTCTCGGAGACGGCGCTGCACCGCAAGTTCGGCCGCAACCTGCAGGACCGGACCCGCGTCACCTACGGCTTCGACGCCGACTTCCAGGTCGAGAGCTACCTGCGCCACCAGGGCATCACCTTCGTCGACCGGTTCGACGCCAACAGCTACCTCTACATCACCCGCGCCATGGACTATTTCGACCTGGCGGCGGAGCACGGGGGCGTGCTGGCCGACGCCTTCCGCCCGGGCGGCAAGGGCACGCCGGTGCGCTTCTGCCTGGTCAGCTTCTCCAGCGACTGGCTGTTCCCGACCGAGGAGTCGCGCGCCGTGGTGCATGCGCTGAACGCCGTCGCCGCCAACGTCAGCTTCGTGGAGATCGACACCGACAAGGGCCACGACGCCTTCCTGCTCGACGTGCCGGAGTTCTACCAGGTGGTCCGCGGCTTCCTGGAGGGCTGCGCCCGCCACCGCGGGCTGGCGAGGGGCTGAGGCCATGCAGGACGCCGCCCACCGCCCCGCGCGCGACATCCGCGTCGACCTCCGCCGCATCGCCGACATGGTGGAGCCGGGCAGCCGCGTGCTGGACGTCGGCTGCGGCGACGGCGCCCTGCTGGAGCACCTGGTGTTCGGGAAGGGCGTGGACGGGCGCGGGCTGGAGCTGTCGATGGACGGGGTGCGCGCGTCGGTCGGCAACGGGCTGTCGGTCATCCAGGGCGACGCCGACCAGGACCTGAAGGACTATCCCAGCGACAGCTTCGACTACGTGATCCTGTCCCAGACGCTGCAGGCCACCCGCGACCCGCGCGGCGTGCTGCGCCACCTGGTGCGCATCGGCCGCCGCGCCATCGTCTCCTTCCCCAATTTCGGCTACTGGCGGGTGCGCCTGCACCTGCTGCTGCGCGGGCGCATGCCGGTGACGGACAAGCTGGGCTACCAGTGGTGGGAGACGCCCAACATCCACTTCTGCACCATCGCCGACTTCGTGGCGTTGTGCCGCGACCTCGGCGTCGCCATCGAGAGCAGCGTGATCCTCGACCGCGGCGGCTCGCCGGTACCGGCCGCGGCCGACAGCGCGCTCGCCAACTGGGTGGGGGAGCAGGGCGTGTTCCTGCTGCGCCGCGGCTAGTCCAGCAGCGACAGGACGGCGAGGCGCAGCGCGTTGTCGGGCATGGTCACCAGCCGCACCGTCATCGCCAGGCAGACCGCCACCAGCAGCGGCCGCACCACCGACGCGCCGAAGCGCAGCGCCGCCTTCGATCCCAGGTAGCTGCCGGCGAGCTGCCCGACCGCCATCGCCAGCCCCAGCGCCCAGATGATCTTGCCGCCCAGCGCGAAGACGCCCAGCGAGACGACGTTGCTGGTGAAGTTCAGCAGCTTGGTGTTGGCGGTCGCCTGGCGCAGCGGCTGGCCCAGCAGGGCCACGCAGCCGATGGCGTAGAAGCTGCCGGCGCCGGGGCCGAAGAAGCCGTCGTAGAAGCCGACGCCGAACCCCACCGACGCCCCGAAGGCACCCAGCGAGATGCGCTGGCGGGCCGGCAGGTCGCCCGCCCGCGGCGACAGCAGGAAATAGAGCGCGATGGCGACCAGCAGCACCGGCACGACAGCCTCCAGGAAGGAGGGATCGACCATCTGCACCGCCGCCGCCCCCAGCGCTGCCCCGACGAAGGTGCAGGCGACCGGCACCGCCATCGCCGCGACGTCGATCTGGCCCGCGCGCCAGTAGACCGAGGTCGCCATGAAGGTGCCGAAGGAGGCCTGGAGCTTGCTGGTCGCCAGCGACTGCGCCGGGGGCACGCCCGCCGCCAGCAGGGCCGGGATGGTGATGAGGCCGCCGCCTCCGGCGATGGCGTCGACGAAGCCGGCGCAGAAGGCGGCGCCGACCAGAAGCATCACGATCTCGAGGGTGGGCATGGGGACCGGGCGGAGCGCTGGGGAACGGGCGGGCCGGAGTTAACCACGCCCCGCGCGGCCGGCGGCGTTAAAGCCGCGCGCCCCGCCCGCATGGCCGCCCGGCGGAACGGGGATGCCTCGCCGGGCGTTCCAAGGCTTCGGAACCGACCGGAGCCCGTCCATGCGCACCGCCCTGCTGCCCGCCGCCCTGGTCCTGGCCCTCCAGGCCTGGGCCCTTCCGGCCCGGGCCCAGCAGCCCGTCCCCCCGGCCCCGACCCCGCCGGCATCGGCCCCGCCTGCCGCAGGCACCCCCGTACCCGTGCCGTCCGACCCCGCCGCAGCGTCGTCGCCGGCGCCGCTGACGACCGGCAGCAAGCCCGGCGACGTGCCCACCACCGATGCCCGCCCGGTCCGGCCCGGCGGGGACGGCGACGCGCCGTCGGACGAGATCAATCTGGCCCCGAAGGACGCCCCGGCCCCAGCCCCGTCGCCCCAGCCGGCCCCCGCCCCCTCCGGCGGCGGGGCGGAGCCGGGGCCGATGGCCCGCCCGCCGCTGGCCGGCCTGACCGCCGGCGAGGCGGAGCACCTGCTGGGCCGCACCGTCCTGTCCAGCGACGGGGAGAGCGTGGGCACGGTGCGCGACTTCCTGATGGTGGGGCCTGCCGACAGCCGCATCCGCACCGTGGTGGTCGGCCAGGGCGGCATCCTGGGCTTCGGGGAGGCGCTGGTGGCCCTGCCGCTGGAGGCGCTGGCGCTCGACCACGGCGTGCTGGCGAAGGAGGACGCGCCGGTGCGCCTCACCCTGCCGGCGGCCGAGCTTGAGGGGCGGGAGCGGTTCCGCTACGGCGACCGGGCCAACGCAATGGTCGGGCCCCGCTGAGGATACCGCAGGGACGCCCGGGGTACCGCCGGCGCCCTGTTGCGGCGCACGCGCGGAGCCGCGACTCTTTGCCCCAACCGGTCCGTGTAACGACTACAACGAACGGACGTTTCGGATTCCGTGCTTGACGCGCAACATTCCTGAATGGAACCTGCGCTGCACTGCACAAGAACAAGTCCAGGGGAGACAGCCTATGACCGCCACCGTCACCCGCCTCGCGCCGGAGCCCGTCCCGGCGGACCTGCTGGCCGCCTGCCGGGACGCGCTCGGCGCCGCCGACGGCTACTACGCGCAGGCGCGGCGCGCGGTCGGCGAGCTGATCGCCCCCGGCGGCCGGCCGGACGCGGAGCTGGTCGAGCGCCACCAGCACGAGGCGCACGGCCTGTCCTGGCTGGCGACCTACGTGGAGGGGCTGCGCCAGATGCTGGCCTGGGCGGAGCGGCTGGAGGCGGCCGGCCGGCTGCGCGAGCTGGAGCGCCTGATGCTGGGCGCCGCCTTCGGCGAGTACCTGGCGCAGATCGGGTCCGGCATCCCGATGAGCCAGGTGGAGATCGCCCGCCCCTCCGACCTGGGGCTGGAGGCGGTGGCGGCCGACCTCCTGTCGCACCCGGCGGCGGCGGAGTTGAAGCGCACCGGCAACACGCCGGCGGTGCGCCAGCGCATCGCCGAGCTGATCGCCCACGGCGACTTCGGCGACGCCAGCCTGGGCGACGAGACCTTGGACATGGTGCGCGACCAGTTCCGCCGCTTCGCCGAGGAGAAGGTCGTCCCGCACGCCCACGACTGGCACCTGAGGAACGACTACATCCCCCTGGAGGTGCTGGGCGAGATGGCCGGGCTGGGCGTCTTCGGCCTGACCGTGCCGGAGGAGTTCGGCGGCTCCGGCCTCGGCAAGCTCGCCATGGTCATCGTGTCGGAGGAGCTGTCGCGCGCCTATATCGGCGTCGGCTCGCTGGGCACCCGCTCGGAGATCGCGGCGGAGCTGATCCGCCTGGGCGGCACGCCGGAGCAGAAGGAGAAGTACCTTCCCCGCCTCGCCTCGGGCGAGCTGCTGCCCACGGCCGTCTTCACCGAGCCCAACACCGGCTCCGACCTCGCCAGCCTGAAGACGCGCGCCGAGCTGGTGGAGAAGCCGGACGGCTCCAAGGTCTGGCGCGTCACCGGCGCCAAGACCTGGATCACGCACGCCGCCCGCACCGACGTGATGACCCTGCTGGTCCGCACCGACCCGAAGGCGCAGGGCTACAAGGGCCTGTCCATGCTGATCGCGGAGAAGCCGCGCGGCGACGACGCGAACCCCTTCCCGGCCGAGGGCATGACCGGCGGCGAGATCGAGGTGCTGGGCTACCGCGGCATGAAGGAGTTCGAGATCGGCTTCGACGGGTTCGAGGTGCCGGCGGAGAACCTGCTGGGCGGGGTCGAGGGCCAGGGCTTCAAGCAGCTGATGGAGACCTTCGAGAGCGCCCGCATCCAGACCGCCGCCCGCGCCGTCGGCGTCGCCCAGAACGCGCTGGAGCTGGGCCTGCGCTACGCGCTGGAGCGCATCCAGTTCGCCAAGCCCCTGATCTCCTTCCCGCGCGTCGCCGGCAAGCTGGCCTGGATGGCGGTGGAGACCATGATCGCCCGCCAGCTCACCTACTTCGCCGCGCGCGAGAAGGACCAGGACAAGCGCTGCGACATCGAGGCCGGCATGGCCAAGCTGCTGGGCGCCCGCGTCGCCTGGGCCAACGCCGACAACGCCCTGCAGATCCACGGCGGCAACGGCTTCGCCCTGGAGTACCAGATCAGCCGCGTCCTCTGCGACGCCCGCATCCTCAACATCTTCGAGGGCGCCGCCGAGATCCAGGCCCAGGTCATCGCCCGCGGACTGGTGGGGCGCTGAGGGGGGCTGAGGGACGGACGCTACGCCGCTCCGGCAGGAGGGCAGCGGAGATGGGGTGCGTCCTTCGACAAGCTCAGGATGAGGCTTCGACAGGCTCAGGCTGAGGGACGTCTTGCTGCTCCCCATTGAGGTTGCTGCTGAGACCTGCGCCGGGCCTAGCATCCCACATTCCTCATGCTGAGCCTGTCGAAGCACGCACAGCCTCTCAGCCGCACCCGGCGGCCCCCTCAGCCCCCCGGCGTCTCCGATCCGTCCAGGCGCCGGGCCTTCCTGAGCTCCGGGAACCACCAGGCCCAGAGGCCGGCCACGGCGACGGCGCCGACGCCGCCGGCCACCACCGCGGGGACGGCCCCGAACAGGGCGGCGGAGACGCCGGCGCGGAACTCGCCCAGCTCGTTGGAGGCGCCGACGAACACCATGTTCACGGCGTTGACCCGGCCGCGCACGGCGTCCGGCGTCGCCAGCTGGATCAGCGTCTCGCGGACGTAGACGCTGACCATGTCGGCCGCCCCCAGCAGGGCGAGGCCGGCGACCGACAGCCAGACGACGGTGGACAGGCCGAAGACCACGGTGCCGACGCCGAACAGGGCGACGCCGGCGAACATCCAGACGCCGGCATGGTCGCGGATCGGCCGCCAGGCGAGCCAGGCCGCCACCGCCACGGCGCCGACGCCGGGGGCGGCGCGCAGCAGGCCCAGGCCCCAGGCGTCGGTCTCCAGGATGTCGCGGGCATAGACCGGCAGCAGCGCCGTGGCGCCGCCCAGCAGCACCGCGAACAGGTCCAGCGAGATGGCGCCCAGCACCACCCGGTGGGTCCAGATGTAGTGGAAGCCGGCCACGACCGTGGTCCAGGTCGCGGGCTCCCGCGTGCGGTTCTGCGCGGTGCGCGGGATCGCCAGCAGCGCCGCGGCGGCCAGCCCCATCAGGACCAGCGGCACCGCGTAGGCCGCCTCCGCCGAGACGCCGTAGAGCAGCCCGCCGGCGACGGGCCCGACGATGGAGGCCACCTGCCAGGCCGAGGAGTTGTAGGCGACCGCGTCGGCCAGCCGGTCCGCCGGCACCAGGTTCGGCATCAGGGCCTGGGAGGCCGGCGCGAAGAAGGCGCGCGCCACCCCGAAGCCCACCAGCAGCACGAAGAAGGGCCAGGCCTCCGTCGGACCGGTCAGGGTCAGCCACAGCAGCCCGGCCGTGCAGGCCAGCTCCGCCGCCACGCAGAGCGCCATGATGAGCCGCCGGTCATAGCGGTCGGCCACCGTGCCCGTCACCAGCACCAGCGCCAGGGCGGGCAGGAACTGCACCAGCCCGATGATGCCGAGGTCGAGCGGGTCGCGGGTCAGGTCGTAGACCTGCCAGCCGACGGCCACGCTGACGATCTGGACGGAGAAGGTGACGAGGAAGCGGCTGAACCAGTAGAGCGCGTAGCCGCGGATGGCGAAGACGCTCCAGGGTCGGTGCGGGGTCATGCGGGGACGTGTCTTGCGGGCGGGACGCCGAAGAGTGGGCGCCCCGCCGCATCTTCCGCAAGCGCCGCGTGGCGCATGGCTGGGGCACCGATATGCCCTCTCCCCTTGGGCGAGAGGGAGGGACCCGCGCCGGAGGCGTGGGAGGGTGAGGGGTGGGGAGCGGGATGCCGGGTGTCGAGCTTGGGTTCGGCTGAAGCGTGCTGCGTGCTTC
>DASPKT010000243.1:0-4641 GCA_035627915.1 Azospirillaceae bacterium | reverse complement strand
GGGGGAAGGGCGCCGTTTACTCTCCCACTCCACCGTCATGCCCGCGTTTGCGAAGCTGGCGCGAAGCGCCTAGGCGGGCATCCAGGCATTCAGCCTGCAATCCGGCCTGGACAGGAGCGCCAGCGGAGCCATGGGCGACCTTACGCCCGGCACCATCGCACGCCGAATGCCTGGATGCCCGCCTCCGCGGGCATGACGGTCGATGGTGGAGACGGAAGGCGCCGCTCCTTCCAAGGAACCCTCACAATCGCCCGGGGTTTCCCCTCCGAAGGGCGGGACCGGCCCGCCCCGACCGGAGGAGTGCGACCCATGGCTCCCCTGCTGCGTCCCCTGCCGTTGCTCGCCGGCGCCGTCGTCGCGCTGGCGGCGGGTGTTGCGGCGCTCGCGCAGACGGCCCCCGCCGCGACGGTGCCGCCCGCCGCCGGCACCGTGCCGCCGGTGGCGGCGCCCGAGTCGCCCCGCCCGCCGGAGGCGGCGCTGGGCAACGGCGCCCGCGACGCGACGGGCGCCACGCTGGACGGGGCGGCGCTGGCCGTCACCCTGGTCGGCAAGAGCGTGCGGGGGCCGGAGGGCGACGAGCTCGGCACGGTGGAGGACATGCTGCTGGACCGCGACAGCGGGGAGATCCGCGCCGTCGTCATCGGCACCGGCGGCTTCCTCGGCCTCGGCGAGCGGCTGGTGCAGGTGCCCTGGAACAAGGCGCAGTACGACCCCAACGCCGACCAGCTCGTCGTCGCGCTCAACGGGGAGGAAGTGGCGGCCCTGCCGGCCTTCGACTACGGCCGGCTGGACCAGGGCACGGTGGGGCTGGCCGACCGCTAGGGTCCGCCGCGCCCCAGCCGGCCCTTGCCAGCGCCGCCGCGGCGGGGTAGGGGCTTCGGCCCATGACCCTCCTCGTCCTCGCCGTCTTCGTCCTGGTCTATGCCGGCATGGCGCTGGGGCGCTTCCCCGGGCTGCAGGTGGACCGCACCGGCATCGCGCTGCTGGGCGCCATCGCCCTGCTGCTGGGCGGGGCGGTGGACAGCGCCGGGGTGGTGCGGGCCATCGACTTCCCCACCCTGTTCATCCTGCTGGGGCTGATGCTTCTGTCGGCGCAGTTCGCGCTGGCCGGCTTCTACGACTGGTGCGCGCTGCGGATCGCCCGGGCCGCGCGCGGGCCCGAGGCGCTGCTGGGCCTGACCGTGCTGGTGGCGGGGGTGCTGTCGGCGGTGCTGGCGAACGACGTGGTGGTCTTCGCCATGACGCCGATGCTGTGCGCCGGGCTGAAGGGCAGGGGCCTCGACCCCAGGCCCTACCTCATCGCGTTGGCCGGGGCCGCCAACGCCGGCTCCGCCGCCACCCTGATCGGCAACCCGCAGAACATCCTGATCGGCCAGTTGGGCGACCTCGGCTTCTGGCCGTTCCTGGCGGCCTGCGGGGTGCCGGCGGCGGCGGCGCTGGGGATCGTGTTCCTGACCGTGCGCCATGTCTGGCGCGGGCGCCTGGTGCTGGCTGAGGGGCCGTCGCCGATGCCGGACGCCCCGCCGCCCGACCGTTGGCAGATGGCGAAGGCCCTGGCGGGCACGGCGGCGCTGCTGGCGCTGTTCGCCACGCCGCTGCCGCAGGAGACGGGCGTGCTGGCGGTGGCGGGCGCCATGCTGGTCAGCCGCCGCCTCGCCAGCCGGCGCATGCTGGCGCTGGTGGACTGGCCGCTGCTGCTGCTGTTCGGGGCGCTGTTCACCGTCACCCACGCGCTGGCGCAGACGGGCCTGCCCGGCGCCCTGGTGGACGCGCTGGCCGCCGCCGGCTTGGACCTGGGCTCGCTCGCCTTCCTGGCGCCCTTCTCGCTGCTGGCCAGCAACAGCATCGGCAACGTGCCGGCCGTGGTGCTGCTGATGCAGGTCTGGCCCGGCCCGCAGGAGGGCGCGCTCTACGCGCTGGCGCTGCTGTCCACCCTGTCCGGCAACCTGCTGCTGCTGGGCAGCCTCGCCAACATCATCACGGCGGAGCGGGCGGCCGCCTCGGGCGTGACCCTCTCCTTCGCCGACCATGCGAGGTGCGGCGTGCCGATGACGCTGGCCTCGCTGGCCGTGGCCGCCCTCTGGCTGCTGGCGACGGGCTGCGTGGGCCTCGTTTGAGAAGCCAGCGCGGGGGTCAGTCGACCTCGCGGGTGATGTGCGCCTCGCCGCCGATGCGGGCGGCGGCGCGCGCCAGCAGCATCAGCACCAGGATGGCGACGATCGTCGCCGCGACGGCGTAGAGGAACAGCCCGCCCAGGCTGTCGTCCTCGCCCAGCACCGCCGTGATCGCCGCCTTGATGGCGTCGTTCCAGGCCAGCGCCGCCACGAAGCCCAGCGAGGCCGAGGCCAGCGTGATCATCGTCTGCAGGAAGACCTTGTGGTCCATGGTGCCGCCCTTTCGCTTCCGGTCGATGCCGAGCGAACGGGGCCGCGCGCGGCGGGTTCCCGTCAGGCCGCCGGGCCCAGCGCCATGTTGTCGATGAGGCGGGTGGTGCCCAGCACCGCGGCGATCAGCGCGCGCGCCGGGCGGTCCACCCGCTCCAGCGGCTCCAGCGTGGCGGCGTCGACCACGGCGACGTAGTCGATGCGGGAGAAGCCGGCCGCGCGCAGCGCCTCCTCGCCCCGGGCGATCTCCGGCGCCACCGGGCGGGTCCCGTCCGACAGCCGCTCCGCCAGCGTGCGCAGCACCCGCGACACAGTGACGGCGTTCGCCCGCTCGTCCGCGGAGAGGTAGCGGTTGCGCGAGGACAGGGCCAGCCCGTCCGCCTCGCGGATGGTGGGCACCCCCTCGATCCGCACGGGGATGTCGAGGTCGGCGACGAGGCGGCGGATGACCTGGAGCTGCTGGTAGTCCTTCTCGCCGAAGCAGGCGACGTCGGGCAGGGCCTGCAGCAGCAGCTTGGCGACGACGGTGGCGACGCCCTGGAAGTGGCCGGGCCGGTGCACGCCCTCCAGCGGCCGGGCGACGGGACCCACGTCGACCGAGGTGGCGAAGCCGGCCGGGTACATCTCCGCCACGTCGGGTGCGAACAGCAGGTCGCAGCCGGCCGAGGCCAGCTTGGCGGCGTCGCCCGCCTCGTCGCGGGGATAGCGGCCGAAATCCTCGGTCGGCCCGAACTGGGTGGGGTTCACGAAGACGCTGGCGACCACGCGGCCCGCCAGCTCCCGCGCGCGGCGGACCAGGGTCAGGTGCCCGTCGTGGAGCGCCCCCATGGTGGGCACGAGGGCGACGGCCTGGCCGGCGGCGCGCCAGGCCCGGACCTGGGCGCGGAGGTCGGCGACGGTGCGGACGGTGGGGAGCGGCGGCTGGGTCATGCCCCGGCATTTACGGGAGCGCGCGGCGCCCGGCAAGCCTTTCCGTACCTCAGGGGGCCGTACCTCAGTGGGCCAGGCGCCGCCGGACCAGCCGGACCAGCCCGCCCAGCAGCGGCACCTTCTCGTACACGTATTCCCCCGCGTCCCAGTGGTCGACATGCTCCACGGCCAGCCCGTCGGCGCCGAAGCGGACCTCCGACATGCCCTCGATCACTTGCGGCCGGCCCGACAGGGCGAAGTCGAAGCGCCAGCGCAGGTAGGTCGCGCGCGCGCCCGGCGCCGTGTCGGTCACGACGAAGCGCGGCCGCTCCAGCGTCGTGAACATGCGTTCCAGCACGGCCCGGAGCCGGTCGCGGCCGCGGAAGTCGTTGAAGGGGTCCTTGAAGCGGATGTCGGCGGCGGCGACCGCGTCCAGCCGGCCGACCGTGTCCGGCGACAGCTCCTCCCAGTAGCGGGCGTAGGCGCGGGCTGCGGCGTCGATCGGCAGGGTCATTTCGGGCGGGCCTTGCGGGCGAGGGAGAAGTAGAGCGGGTAGGGCAGGCAGCGCAGCCGCTGCAGCATCCAGGTGAAGCGGCGGGGGAAGGTGATCTCGAACCCGTCGCCCCGCATCTCCGCCACCATGCGCTCCGCCGCCCGGTCCACCTCCATCAGGAAGGGCATGGGGAAGTCGTTGCGGTCGGTCAGCGGCGTGCGGATGAAGCCGGGGTTGACCAGCTGCACCTTCAGCCCGTGCCGCTCCACGTCCAGCTTCAGGCTTTCCGCCAGGTTGATGAGCGCCGCCTTGCTGGAGCCGTAGGCCAGCGCGCGCGGCAGCCCGCGGTAGCCAGCGACGGAGGAGACCACGACCAGGTGCCCCAGGCCGCGCGCGATCATGGCCGGCATCACCGCCTCCAGGCAGTGGGCGGTGCCCATGACGTTCAGCTCGTGCGTCGCGCGGAAGGCGGCGGCGTCGAAGCGGTCGGCCTGGTCGGGCTGGTAGGTGCCGGCGTTCAGGATGGCGAGCGCCACGGCGCCGTGCGCCGCGCGCAAAGCCTCCACCGTGCGCCGCACCGCCTCGCGGTCGGTCACGTCCAGCGGCGCCGGCACGATGCGGCCGGGCCCCGGCGCGCGCGCGGCCAGCGCCGCCAGCTTCTCCGCGCTGCGGGCGCTGGCGGCCACGGTCCAGCCGGCGGCGGCCAGCCGGAGGGCGACCGCCTCGCCGATGCCGCTGGAGGCGCCGGTGATCCAGGCGACGCCATCGCCGGGGCCGGGTGTCCGGATGGTCCTCATGGGCGCACCTCCCCGGGCGGGTCCAGCACGTAGTCGATGCGGGAGCCCTTGGCGTCGA
>DASPKT010000242.1:0-4911 GCA_035627915.1 Azospirillaceae bacterium | reverse complement strand
GGTGGCGATCTTGGCCGCCACCAGCTTGGTGCGCATGCCGCCGGAGGAATAGCCGGGCGGCGGCTCGCCCCCCATGGCCTCGATCTCCGGCGTCACCGCCTCCACCACCGGCAGGTGCTGCGCCTCCGGGTGGGTGCGCGGGTCGGCGGTGTAGAGCCCGTCGATGTCGGACAGCAGGACCAGCGCGTCGGCGCTGATCATCTGCGCCACACGGGCGGCCAGCCGGTCGTTGTCGCCGAAGCGGATTTCGGCGGTGGCGACGGTGTCGTTCTCGTTGATGACGGGGACGGCGCCCAGCCGCAGCAGCGTGCCGATGGTGGCGCGGCCGTTCAGGTGGCGCCGCCGGTCCTCCGTGTCGCCCAGGGTCAGCAGCACCTGCGCCACCGTCACGTCGTGGCGGGCCAGCGTCTCCTGGTAGGCGTGCGCCAGGCGGATCTGGCCGGTGGCGGCGGCCGCCTGCTTCTCCTCCAGCCGGAGCGGCCGGCCGACCAGCCCCAGATGCTCCCGCCCCACGGCGACGGCACCGGAGGAGACGATCACCACCTCCACCCCGCGCGCCTTCAGCGCCGCCACGTCGTCGGCCACGCTGTCCAGCCAGTCGCGGCGGATGCGGTGCGTCTCCCCGTCCACCAGCAGGGCGGAGCCGATCTTCACGATCAGCCGGCGAGCGGTCCGGAGCGAGGGCATGGCGGTCACGAGCGGAATCCTGGCCTGGGGTCAGGCCGCCCTTATCCGATCCGGTCCCGCCGGGGTCAAGTTACGAAAGATCATTGCGGGGATGCGGGGGCGGAGGGCGCGCCCCGCCCCCCTCACTCCTCGATCGGGCTGTAGCGCGCCTTGTAGGCCGCGCGGCGCTCGGGCTCGCCGTCGGCCTCGCGGGCCTCGCGGATCTTCTCGATCAGCGCGTAGAGCACCTCCTGCACGCCCTCGCCGCTGACGCCGGAGAGCACGTGGACGGGCTTCTTGGCCGAGCGCTTCAGCTTGGTGAGCTTCTCCTTCAGCTCCTCCGGCGTCAGCGCGTCGGCCTTGTTCAGCCCCACGATCTCCGGCTTGTCCGCCAGGCCGGCGCCGTACATGCGCAGCTCGCGGCGGATGGTGCGGTAGGCCAGCTGCACGTCCTCCTGCGTCCCGTCGATCAGGTGCAGCAGCACGCGCGTGCGCTCCACATGGCCGAGGAACCGGTCGCCCAGCCCGTGGCCCTCGTGCGCGCCCTCGATCAGGCCGGGGATGTCGGCCAGCACGAACTCCACGTCGCCCGCCCGCACGACGCCCAGGTTGGGCGCCAGCGTGGTGAAGGGGTAGTCGGCGATTTTGGGCTTGGCGCGGGTGCAGGCGGCCAGGAAGGTGGACTTGCCGGCGTTGGGCAGCCCCACCAGCCCGGCGTCCGCGATCAGCTTCAGGCGCAGCCAGACCCAGCGCTCCTCGCCCGGCCAGCCGGGGCCGAAGGTGCGCGGCGCGCGGTTGGTGGAGGTCTTGAAGTGCTCGTTGCCGAAGCCGCCGTCGCCGCCCTTCAGCAGGACGATGCGCTGGCCGGCCTCGGTCAGGTCGGCGATGACCGTCTCCTGGTCCTCGTCCAGCACCTGGGTCCCGACCGGCACCCGCAGCACCGCGTCGTCGCCCTTGCCGCCGGTGCGCGACCGGCCCATGCCGTGGCCGCCGCGCTTGGCCTTGAAGTGCTGCTGGTAGCGGTAGTCGATCAGGGTGTTCAGCCCGTCCACCGCCTCGATCACCACGTCGCCGCCGCGCCCGCCGTTACCCCCGTCGGGGCCGCCGAACTCGATGAACTTCTCGCGGCGGAAGCTGACGGCGCCGGGACCGCCGTCGCCGCTCTTCAGGTAGATCTTGCACTGGTCGAGGAACTTCATGGTACTGCCCTCACCGGCCCCCGGGGCCGGACAAACGAAATCGGGGGAGCGGTCGCCCGCTCCCCCGATCAGCAATCCCGACGATGCGGGGAAGCTTACTCCGCGGCCACCGAAGCGGCCGCGTCGTTGGCGGCCTCGGCGATCGAGACGTAGGTGCGGCCCTTCAGGCCGGTGTGGAACTTCACCTCGCCGTCGACCAGCGCGAACAGCGTGTGGTCCTTGCCCATGCCGACGTTGGTGCCCGCATGGAACTTGGTGCCGCGCTGACGCACGAGGATGTTGCCGGCGAGCACGACCTGGCCGCCGAAACGCTTCACGCCGAGGCGCTGGCCGGCGCTGTCGCGACCGTTGCGGGAGCTACCGCCTGCCTTTTTATGTGCCATGGTTGGATACTCCTACTGAACGCTGGAGGCCGGGGCGGCTTAGGCCGAGGCCTGGATGTCGGTGATGCGCAGGATGGTCAGGTCCTGGCGGTGGCCGTTCTTGCGGCGGTAGTTCTGGCGGCGCTTCTTCTTGAAGACGATCACCTTCGGGCCGCGGCCCTGGGCCACGACCTGGGCGGTGACGGAGGCGCCGGCCACGACCGGGGTGCCGATGGTGGTCTTGCCCGCGTCGCTGACCAGCAGCACGTCCTCGAGCTTCAGGGAGGCGCCGGCCTCGCCGTCCAGCTTCTCGACCTTGATGACGTCGCCGGCCGCGACCTTGTACTGCTTACCGCCGGTGCGGATGACTGCGAACATTCTGCCCACCACTGTCTGGCCACGGCGCGCCGACCGTCGGCGTCGCCCGGAAATGCGAACGACGAGCCCCGTTCCCACGCGGGAGCGCGGGGACCCGTACACAGAGAGCGCGGAATATACAGACGATCGCCTGCCTGTCAAGCGGCACGGGCGCACGTCTGACCGTGGTCTCATCCGGCCGGCCGTCCCGCCTGGCCGGCCATCGCCGGACCGCCCGCGGGGACCAGCCGGATGGCCGCCACGCCGGCGCCGACGGGCAGCATCCCCTCCCCGATCAACCTGCCGCCGAGGACCGGCGGGGCCGCCGCGAAGGCCACCCTGACCCGGTCCCGCCCCTCCAGCAGGGCGACAGGGACGGGGAACGCCAGCCGGTCCGGGGTATCGGCGCCGGCCAGCGGCACGCGCGCCAGCACGGTCCCGTTCACCGCCACCTCCAGGCGGGGGGCCGTGGCGTGCTCCCGCCAGCCCGGCGGCAGCTCGACCTCCAGGCGCAGGTCGCCGGGCGGGGGCCCCTCCAGCGGCAGCAGGACGGCGGCGGCGGGCCCTTCCGTCCAGGCCCCCTCCGCGGTCAGCCGGTGCCAGGAACCGGTCATGTAGGGCTCCCTGCCCCGTCCGCGGCCAAGCGGGACAGTGTCGCCCCAGCGGTACGGGGCCGGCCGGCCTGGCTCCGCCCCGGGCGCGGCCAAGCGCGCCGGGCAGAGGGAGAAGCCCAGCCCGCCATGTCCGATCCCGGTTACCGTGCAGCCCCCGTGGTCGGCCACGAAGCCGGCTTCCAGCAGCAGCGCCGCCTCCTCCCCGCCGAAGGGCTCGCTCTGCAGGACCCAGAGCGGGCCGCCCGCGCGCGCCGCCTCCTCCAGCGCCGCGCGCACCGGGGCGAACACGCCGAGTGAGGGGACGACGAACCGCTCAACCCCCGGGAACAGGCGCCGCGCCGATCCCGCAGCCGGGGCGGTCACGATGACGGTGCCGGAGGCGGGCAGCACGGCCGACGGATCGGCCATGACCCAGGCCGGGGCGAAGGGCCGACGCGCCCACAGGACGTCGTCGGTGTCCCCCTGCACCGCCAGCAGGGCGAGCCCGGCCAGGGCGGCGGCCCGGCCGCGGGGCAGCAGGCGCCCGGCGGCGGCGATCACCGCGCCCGCCAGCATGAGGGCGGGCACTAGGTAGCGGGGCACGCCGAAGCCGAACAGCCAGCCCGCATAGGCCAGCAGGAAGAACAGCAGCAGGAACAGCCGCCCCGCCTCCTCCCCCGCGTACCGCGTACCGCGCACGGCCAGCGCCGCCAGCCCGGCCAGCGCCGCCGCCAGGGCGGCGGCCAGCACGTAGTCGTGGATCAGCAGCTCGGAGAAGTAGGTACCGTCCATGCGCATCCAGCTCAGCGGCAGGTCCACCAGCGCCAGGGGATCGGTGATGCGGAAGCGGGGATCGATGAAGCCGAGGGGGTCGGCGGCGGGGGAGCGGAAGACGTCGTTGTAGAGCGGGAACACCGGGTTGCCGTAGCGCTTGGCCAGCATCGCCATCCAGGGCAGCGCCGGCAGCGCCCCCAGCAGGCCGCCCAGCGCCCAGGGCACGGCCGCGCGGGCCGGGGCGCGGGCCCCTCCCCGGGCCGCCAGCGCCGCGGCCAGCGCCAGGGTCGCGGCGAGGGCGAAGACGGCGGCGGTGAGCTTCAGGGCGACGGCGAAGCCCATCAGGAGGCCCGCCCGGAACAGCTGGCGCCGCTCCGTCGCGGCCTCCCCGGCGCCGAGGGCCGACTGGATCAGCAGCACCGCGCCGAGGACGGGGATCGCCAGGACGCCCTCCCCCAGGGAGGAGCCGAGGCCGGCGCGCACGAAGGGCGCATGGAGGGCCACCACGGCCGTCAGCAGGCCGGCCGCCTGCGCGGGGAGCCCGGCGCCGTCCCCGCCGTTCCCAGCGTAGGCGCGCCGCGCGACGGCGGCGGCCAGCACCAGCCCGCCCCCGTGCAGCGCACCCAGCAGGGCCGTGCCGACGACCGGGGGCAGCGGCGACACGACCCAGAAGGGGACCAGGACCAGCGGGTTGAAGAACTGCTGGAACGCCAGGACCTCCTCATGCAGCCGCCCCGCCAGCAGGGCGTCCAGCACCAGGAGGTGATAGTTGTGCAGGTCGAAATTGTCGTCCTGCCCCGCCCCGACGGCCAGCGCCGCGGAGCCGAGGACCAGGAGGGCGGCCAGTGCCGCCCGGACGATCCCATCTCTTCCCGATATCTCCATCCGGGGTCGGTTCCGGGTCCCGGGTTCGAGGGGAGAGGAGCAGGCGCGCGCCACCGAAGCGGGCTGGCCGCCCGC
>DASPKT010000241.1:0-31908 GCA_035627915.1 Azospirillaceae bacterium | reverse complement strand
CCGCGCACCCTGTGGCCCGCCTGGGCGGAGGCGGCGGTGGCCTGGACCGGCCGGCTGGCCGCCCTGCGGCGGAGGCTGCCGGCGCTGGCCGACGGCGGCTGCCGGGTGGTGGTGGACGACGGCACCGACCTCGCCGTCCTGAGGCCGCATCCCGCGGGCGACGTGCTGGTCGCCGCCTCCGCCGACCCGGACCGCGCGGCGGTCGCGGTGCCGTGCGAGGCGGTCGGGGAGGCGGACTTCGCCGACGCGCTGGACCCGGACGCCGCCCCGCTGGCCCGCCGCGGCGCGCACCTCCTCGTGCCGCTGGCGCGGGACGCCGGCGTCGGCATCGCCGCGGCCCGCCGGGGATGAGCGCCGTGGCCGCGACCGCCCTGCCCCGCGGAACCGCCGCGGGGGCGCGGGCCGGCGTCCGGCGCGAGCTGGCCCGCCTCGCCCTGCCGGCCAGCCTGGAGATGGTGCTCCAGTCCGTGCTGTTCCTGGTCGACATGGTCGTGCTGGCCCGGCTGGCGGAGGCGGCGGTCGGCGCCGTGGGCTTCGTGAACGCCACCGTCGGCTTCCTGATGCTGGCCCTGTCGGCGGTCGGCACCGGAGGCGCCGCCCTGGTCGCCCATGCCCTGGGCGCCGGGGACGCCGAGCGCGCCCGCCGCCTCAGCGGCCACATCCTGGCGACGGGTGCCGTGCTGGGCGTGCTGGCGGCGCTGGCGCTCGGCGCAGGGGCGGAGGCGCTGGCGGCGGCGCTGGAGCCGGAGGCGGCGGCGATGGCCGCGGCCTATCTCGGCGTCGTCGCCTGGGGCGTGCCAGCGCTGCTGCTGCAGACCCTGGCCGGCGCCTGCCTGCGCGCGGCCGGCGACACCCGCACCCCCTTCCTGGTCGCCACCGCCGCCCTGGCGGGCAAGACGGCGCTGACCTGGGCGCTGGCCTTCGGCGCCGGCCCGCTGCCGGCGCTGGGGGTGGAGGGGGCCGCCCTGGCGACGCTGGCGGCGCAGGCGGGCGCCGGGGCGGCGCTGCTGGCGCTGCTGTTCCGCCCCGCCTCCCCCCTGGCGCTGGCGCCGCGGCACCTGGCCCGGATCGAGGCACCGCTGCTGCGGGAGCTGGCGGTCCTGGCCCTGCCGGTGGCGGTCGGCCAGGGCCTGTGGGCGCTGGGCAGCTTCGGCTACAGCCTGATGTATGCGCGGCTCGGCACCTCCGCCCTGGTCGCCAGCCAGATCGTCGCCGCGGTGGAGGGCATGGCGGTCCGCGCCGCCTTCGGGCTGGCAGTGGCCGCCGTGGCCCTGGTCGGCCGGGCGCTGGGCGCCGGCGACGTGGCCGCCGCGCGCGAGGCTGGCGCCGCCTCACTGGCGTTGGGCTTCCGGCTGGCGCTGGTGGGGGCGGCCGGGGTCGCGGCGGCGGCCGGGTGCCTCGCCTGGCTCTACCCGTCGGTGCCGGCGGCGACCCGGGCGCTGGCCGCGCTGGGGCTGCTGGCGGCGGCGGCGTCGCTGCCGGTGCGGGTCGCCAACATGGTCTTCGGCAACGGCATCATGCGCGGCGGCGGCGACGCCGCCCACGTCATGCGCGTGGACTGCCTGACCGTCTTCGGCGTCGGCGTGCCCGTCGCCGCCGGGCTGGGGCTGCTGGCCGGCGGCGGCTTCCTGGGCGTGATGGCCGGCCGTATCGTGGAGGAGCTGGCCCGGTTCTGGCTGCTGACGCGCCGCTGGCGCGGCGGCGGCTGGGTCCGGCTGGCGGCAAGAGGAGAGGAGAGGCCATGACACCGACCGCAACCGTGGATCCCATCGCCCTGCGCCTGCGCCGGCTGGAGGAGATCGCCGCCGCCGTCAGCGCCTCGGGCCGCGCGCTGGGCCTGCTGGCCCTGGGCTCGGCGGCGGAGACGGCGCGGCTGGACGCCTGGTCCGACCTGGATTTCTTCGTCATCGCCAGGCCCGGCGCCAAGGCGGCGCTGGTGGAGGACCTCACCTGGCTTGGGGCCGCGGCCCCGCTCGGCCACGCCTTCCGCAACACGGGCGACGGCTGGAAGGCGCTGTTCGCCGACGGCGTCTTCTGCGAGTTCGCCGTGTTCGAGCCGCAGGAGCTGGCCGCGATCCCCTTCGCGCCCGGCCGGCTGGTCTGGCGCGACGCCGCCTTCGACCCCGCCCTGGCCGAACCGGCGCCCCGCCCCAAGGCCGAGGCGCCCGACGACGACTGGCAGGTAGGCGAGGCGCTGACCAACCTGCTGGTCGGGCTGGGCCGGTGGCACCGGGGCGAGCGCGCTTCCGCCTTCCGCTTCATCCAGGTCTACGCGGTCGACCGGGTCATCGCGCTGGCAGGACGAGAAGCGCCCGCGGGCGGCGCCGACCCCTTCTCGCCGGAGCGGCGGGTGGAGGCCCGGCTGCCGGCCCTGGCGCCCGACCTCGCCGCCATGATGCCGGGCGTGGACCGCTCGCCCGAGGCGGCGCGCGCCGTGCTCGCCTGGATCGAACGCCGCCGGCCCGTCGCACCCGCCCTGCGTGCGGCGATCCTGGAACTGTGCGGCGGGGAGCGGTAGAAATCCGGCGGCGTTCCCAGGCCGGGGCGCCCCTGCCCGGAGCGCCGCCGATGAGACGCCTGCCTCCCCTCGCCGCCCTGCGCGCCTTCGAGGCGGCGGGGCGCCACGGCAACTTCACCCGCGCGGCGGAGGAGCTGCGCCTGACCCACGGCGCCATCAGCCGCCACGTGAAGAACCTGGAGGAGTGGCTGGGCACGCCCCTGTTCCTGCGCCGCGGCGGGCGCACGGCCCTGACCGACGTGGGCCGCCGCTACCTGGCGGAGGTGGCGACGACGCTGGACCGGCTGGAGATCGCCTCGTCCGGCATCGCCGCCCAGGGCGCGCGGCGCATCCTTCACGTCAGCGCCGGGCACAGCTTCGCGGTCAAGTGGCTGCTGCCGCGGCTGGGGCGCTTCACCGCCCTGCACCCCGGCGTGGAGGTGCGGCTGGCGACCTCCGCCGACCCGCTGAACGCGGTGGCGCGGGCCTTCGACGTGGCGGTGCGCGGCGGGCCCGACAGCTGGCCCGACCTGGTCGGCGGCGCCTTCATGGCCGAGCGGCGCTTCCCCGTCTGCCTGCCCGGGGTGGCCGCGCGCCTGTCCCGCCCGGCCGACCTGGCGCGGGAGGTGCTGATCCACGCGGCCTCCGTGCGCGAGGCCTGGAGCAACTGGCTGCGCCTGGCCGGCGTGCCCGAGGTGGCGCCCGCCCGCACCCTGCTGTTCGACCACATGTACCTGGCGAGCGAGGCCGCCGCCGCGGGGCTGGGTGTCGCCATCGGCTCGGCGGCGCTGCTGCGCGACGAGCTGGCCGCCGGCCGCCTCGTCGCCCCCTTCCCCGACCTGGTGCTGGAGGAGAAGCGCTACCACTGGTACCGCCACGCCAGCGCCAGCGACACCGGCGCGGCCGCCGCCTTCTGCCGCTGGCTGGAGGCGGAGGGGGCGGAGGCGTGAGTTTCCCCTCCCCCATGGGGGGAGGGTGGCCCGAAGGGCCGGGAGAGGGGATAAGACGCCTCAGGAAAGGGCGCCCTCCCCCCGCCTCGGGGAAAGTCCCGACACCCCGTACCCCCTCACCCTGACCCTCTCCCCCTGGGAGAGGGGACGGCACAGTCCGGGCCGGGTGATGCCGACCCATGCATCCCCCTGGACAGCCAGACCCGGAGGCCACTGCAGGGTCTCTTCCGGTCCATTTTCCCGACCGTCATTCCGGCGCAAGCCGGAATCCAGGGGCAGTTCGCCGTTGCGCCCGGGCCCCGCAGGACCCCGGCGTGTGCCGGGGTGACGGAAACGGGCTGAAACGGCCGTCCGTGCGTCCCCTCAGGCCGATGCAAGCCGGAACCCGGTTCCCTGTGAGCAGAACTCACAGTCCACCCCAAACCTGCGCACTTTACGCCAAGCCGGCGGGGGCGTACGCAGGGTGCAGCACCACAACCCCCGGGATGTCCCCGCCATGATGCCCGCCCTCCGCCGCCTCGCCTCGGCCATGGCGCTCGCCGCCAGCGCCGCCGCCCCGCTGCATTCCGCCGCCGCCGCGGACGCGTACGGCTTCCCCGACCGGCGGGAGGAGCGGGCCGGCGCCTTCGTCGGCGCCTATGCCCGCCTGCCCCTGGGGGAAGGTCCGGGCCGCGCGGCCCCGGAGGCGGGGCTGACCCTCGCCATGACGCGGAGCCAGGGCATGATGGACGGCACGCCGCGGCTGGACCGCCGGCGCGCCGACGCCTTCGCCCTGTCGCTGGCCGGCGGCCGGCCGCCGGAGCTGCGGCTGGCCGGGATGCGCCTTTCCCTCGCGCAGTCGGCTGGGGGGACGCCGGGCCCGCTGCATGCCGACGGGACGGGCGGGGAGGACGAGGGCTTTCCCTGGCTCTACGCCGGCGGCGCGGTGCTGGCCGTGGCGGCGGTCGGCGCCGGGATCTTCTTCTACCAGGTGGCCGAGGGGAACCGGAACAGCGACTGATCAGGCGTAGCGGCGCTGCCGCCCACCCTCGCCGTCCGCGTCCAGCACCAGCAGGTCGGCGCGGGCGACGTCGAACAGGCAGCCGTGCAGCGACAGGGTGCCCGCCGCCGCCCGCTCCGCCACCCAGGGGAAGGTCAGCAGGTTCGCCAGCGACAGCCGGATCGCCTCCCGCTCCGCCGCGGCGGCCGGGTCGGGTTCCGCCAGCACCCGCTCGCGCACGGGCGCTGCGATGCGCATCCAGCTGCCCAGGAAGTCGGTGCCGGCCGTCCCCTCCACCATCGCCTTGATGCCGCCGCAGCCGGTGTGGCCCAGCACCACGACGGTGCCGATCCCCATCTCCCGCACGGCGAATTCCAGCGCGGCGCTGGTGCCGTGGTAGTCGCCGTCGGGCCGGTAGGGCGGCACCAGGTTGGCGACGTTGCGGATGACGAACAGGTCGCCGGGGGCGGCGCCGAAGATCATCTGCGGGTCGACCCGGCTGTCGCAGCAGGCGATCACCACCGCCCGCGGCCGCTGGCCGACCACGGCCAGGTGCCGGAACAGCCCGGCATGCTCGCGGAAGCCCGTCTCGCGGAAGCGGCGGAAGCCCTCCAGCAGCGTCTCCATCCCCTATCCTCCCCTCAGGCGGCGCGGCTGGCGGCCGACGCCATCGGCAGCACCAAGGCCCGCACCAGGTCGGCCAGGCGCACCACCTCGCCGTCGGGGTGGGCGGCGGTGAAGGTGATGCGCAGCCGCGCCGTGCCCTCCGGCACCGTCGGCGGCCGGATCGCCGTCACCAGGAACCCCTCCTCCTCCAGCAGGCGGGAGGCGTCCAGCGCCGCGGCGGCGTCGCCCAGCACGACCGGCACGATGGGGCTCTGCGCCTCGGGCAGGCCGGCGCGGCGGGTGAACAGCCGGGCCTTCTGCACCGGCAGGGCGGCGTAAGCCGGCTCGCGCGCGATGAAGTCCAGCGCCGCGGTGGCGGCGGCCACCGTCGCCGGCGGCAGGCCGGTGGAGTAGATCAGCGTCCGCGCCCGGTTGCGCACCAGCTCGACGACCGCGCGCGAGGCGCAGAGATAGGCGCCGTAGCCGCCCACCGCCTTGCTGAGCGTGCCCATCTGCAGCGGCACCGCCACCTTCTCCCCGAACGCGAAGCTGGAGCCGCGGCCGCCGCCCAGCACGCCCAGCCCGTGCGCGTCGTCGGTCATCAGCCAGGCGTCGTGCGCCTGCGCCAGCGCCGCCATGGCGGGCAGCGGCGCCAGGTCGCCGTCCATGGAGAAGACGCCGTCGGTGGCGATGAGGCAGTGCCGGTACTTGGCCCGCCGCGTGGCGAGCAGCCCGGCCAGCGCGTCCAGGTCGTTGTGCGGGAAGGCGATGACCGTGGCGCCCGACAGCCGCGCCCCCGCCCAGAGGCAGGCGTGCGCCAGCTCGTCCAGCAGGACCAGGTCGGCCGGGCCGCAGAGCACGGGCACGATGCCGGTATTGGCGAGGTAGCCGGAGCCGAACACGCAGGCCGCCTCCGCCCCCTTGAAGGCGGCCAGCCGCGTCTCGAGTTCCTGGTACAGCGGGTGGTTGCCGGTGACCAGGCGCGAGGCGCCGGCGCCTACGCCCCAGCGCTGCGTCGCCTCCACCGCGGCGCGGCGGGTGACGGCGTGCTGGGCCAGGTTCAGGTAGTCGTTGCAGCAGAAGCTCATCAGCCGCCGGCCGCCGCGGGTCAGGTGGATGCCCTCCTCCCGCGCGCTCGGCACCAGCGTCCGGCGCAGCGAGCGGGCGTCCAGCTCGGCCAGCTTGGCGGCCGCGAAGGCGTCGAGGGATGCCGTCATCGCGATGTCTCCCGGATGGGCGGGCGGCGGTCGCAACCGTCCGCCCGGCACGCTTGCGATGTTTGCAAAGCGCTCCCGGCCGAACAATCCCTGAGGGGGCGAAGAAGTGCGAAGCTTGCGTTGCGACTTTGCAAATCCGGCGAAGACGCTTGTCCTCCCCGATCCCCGGACGCGGACGCTGCCGGCGTCCGTCCGCCCCGGCCGCCGCCCGCCCCCGCCTTTCCCCCGCCCGTCGCAGCCCCCCTTCCCCCGCCGTGGCGGGCGCGCTAGGCCGGCGCTACCATGGGGGCGTGCCGCCCCCGCCCGTCCCGCGCCGGAGAGTCGCCGTCCGATGATCCCTGGAACCGCCGTGCCGAGGCCGCCCCTGCTGGGCCTGCACCGCCTGCGCGTCGCGGCCGTCATCGCCGTCCTCTGGGCGCTGCTGATGTCGGCGGGGTCGCAGGCACCCTTCTACCTTATCCTTGCCCGCACCGGCTTCGTCACGCTCTGCGTCCTGCTGGTCTTCGGCCTGCTGGAGCGGTGGCCGAGGCGCCCGCCCCGCTGGGTGGCGCGCTGGGCCATGCAGGTGGTGGGCGTCGCCGCCGCCGTCCCGCCCCTGGCCTTCCTGGCCTACGTCCTGACCACGACGGGCGACCCCGAACCGTTCTGGCGCAACGAGCTGAGGCGGACGGGCCTCCAGCACCTCATCTTCAGCGGCATCCTGTTCGGCCCCTGGATCACCGTGGCGACGCTGCTGCGCCAGCGCGACGTCATCGTGCGCGACCAGGCGCTGGCCTTCGAGCAGGAGCGCGGCGCCTACGAGCGCCGGGTGTCGGAGGCGCGCATGCGCCTGCTGCAGGCCCAGGTGCAGCCGCACTTCCTGTTCAACACCCTGGCCAACGTGCGGGAGCTGGTGGACTCGGGCTCGCCCCAGGCCTCGCAGGTGCTGGGCAGCCTGATCGCCTATCTGCGCGCCGCGGTGCCGCGGCTGGAGGAGCCCGCCACCACGGTCGGGCAGGAGCTGGAGCTGGTGCGGGCCTACCTCGACATCATGCACATGCGCATGCCGGACCGGCTCCAGTTCGTGGTGCAGGCGGACGAGGCGGCCCTGCCCCTGCGCTGCCCGCCGATGACGCTGCTGACCCTGGTGGAGAACGCCGTGCGCCACGGCATCGACCCCAGCGAGGAGGGCGGGCGCATCGACGTGCGGGTGCTGGTGCGCGACGGGCGCTGCCGCGCGCAGGTCAGCGACACCGGCGTCGGGCTGGAAGGGGCGGGCGGCGGCCTCGGCACCGGCCTGTCCACCCTGCGCGAGCGCCTCGACCTCGCCTTCGGGGGGCGGGCGCGGCTGCACCTGACCCCGCTGGAGCCGGCCGGCGTCTGCGCCGAGCTGGACTTCCCCGCCGAGAGGGCCGCGGCATGACGGCGGACCGCCCCACGGCGCTGGTCGCCGACGACGAGCCGCTGCTGCGCCGGTCGCTGGTGCGGCTTCTCTCCCAGGCCTGGCCGGAGCTGTCCGTCGTGGCGCAGGCCCGCAACGGCCGCGAGGCGGTGGAGCAGGCCGAGGCGCTGCGGCCGGACGTCTGCTTCCTCGACGTCCACATGCCGGGCCTGTCGGGGGTGGAGGCGGCCCGGCTGATCGGCCGGCGCGCCCACCTGGTGTTCGTGACCGCCTTCGACCAGTACGCGGTGCAGGCGTTCGAGCAGGGCGCGCTGGACTACCTGGTGAAGCCGGTGGAGCCGCCGCGCCTGGCCGACACGGTGGGGCGGCTGCAGGAGCGGCTGCGGGCGCAGCCGGCCGCCGACACCGACGCGCTGCTGGAGCGGCTGGTGGCGCGGCTGATGCAGCGGGCGGCGCCGGAGCCCCTGCGCTGGCTGCGCGTGTCGGTCGGCACGGCGCTGCGCCTGGTGCCCGTGGAGGAGGTCGACTTCCTGCGCTCGGAGGACAAGTACACGCTGGTCGCCTGGCGCGGCGAGGGCGGGCGCCCCTGCGAGGGGCTGGTGCGCACGCCCCTGAAGGAGCTGGCGGAGCGGCTGGACCCAGCACAGTTCGCTCAAGTCCACCGCTCCGCCGTGGTGAACCTGCGCGCCGTCAGCCACGTCACCCGCAACGACAACGAGACCGCCGACGTCCACCTGAAGGGACGGGCGGAGACTCTGCCGGTCAGCCGCAGCCATCTCCACCTGTTCCGCCAGATGTGAGGCTCACATCTTCGGCAGCCACATGAACAGGGTCGCCGCCACGATGCCGGCGCCCATGCCGGCGGTCAGCACCACCAGGCCGGCCGCCATGGCGCTCTTGGCGACGGCGCCGCCGCGCTCCTGCGCCAGCAGGTACAGCTCCAGCACCGCCAGCGGCACCAGGAACTGGCCGAAGCTGAGCGCGATGCCGACCGGCCCGCTGAACCCCTTCCCGATCCCGTCCATGCCCTGGAACAGCACGGCCCAGAGCATGACGCCGATGCGGATGAACCAGACGCCGTTGACGACCAGGAACAGCCGCAGGGCCCAGCGCCGGTGCCGGGCGAAGTCGCGGGCCCTGGCATGGCGCAGCGCCAGGGCGCCGCACGCCATGATCAGCACCGCGTTCAGCGAGATGGCGATCCAGTTCGGCAGCGCGCCCACCGCCCCGCGGTCGGGCGCCCACACCATGTAGAGCCCGCCCAGGCTGACGACGAAGGCCGTGGCGATGTAGGCGCGGCCGGTCCAGCGGTGGACCGCCGGCGCCCGGGCGCGCACGGCCGGGATCAGCTGCAGCAGGCCGCTCACCGTGATGGTGACGGCGAAGGCCAGGTGCAGCACGACCGCCGTGTTGCCGGCCGTGTCCCCCTCGATCAGCCCGCGCGGCAGGATGCGGTTCCAGGCCTCCCAGTCGCCCCGCAGTGCCGCGCCGCCGTAGACGACGGCGACGTAGGCGGCGAAGACCAGTTGGCCGGCGGCCGCGGTGAGGAACCAGAGGGTGGCCGCGGCCTTCAGCGCGCGGCCGGCGGTGATCGGCGACGTGCCGCCGCCGTAGGTCAGGGTCGCGGTCATGGGATCTCCTGCGCGAGTTCGGTGGAGAGGGGGAGGACGGAGGGGGCGGCCTTCCCGTCCCGCCGCCGCGCGCGCAGCCGGAAGAGCCAGAAGACCATGGCGCCCAGCACGGCGAGGACCGGCAGGAAGAGGAACGGCGAGCCCTGGACCATCTCGGGCAGGTGCTTCTGCTGGCCGAGGAAGAAGGACATGGTGGCGATGGCCATGGCGGTGCACATGCGCCAGAGATGGCGGCGCAGCCGCTGCAGCCGGGTCAGGCTGCCCACCAGCAGGAAGCGCACGTCGAGCGCCGCCGCGAAGGCCGCGAGGGCGGCGAAGACGAAGTGCGGGGCCGGCGGCATGCGGTCGAGCCGGCCGCCCGGTTCCAGCATCGCCTGCACGCCGAACGCGGCGCCGCCGACCGCGCAGAGCAGCGCGACCGGCAGCGCCGCGGCCTCCAGGCGCCCGGGCCTCCCGTCGCGGCGGCGCGCCGCCGCCCAGGCGGTCGCCACGAGGTAGAAGGTGAGCGTCCCGGCGACCAGGGAGAGCCGCGTCGGCTTCATCGCCGCCAGCACGGCGCCGGTGGAGGTCATGACCAGCATGGTGACGGCGAACAGGATGCCGGCGCGGGCATGCGGGGTTCCGCCCTTGCGGAACCAGAGGGCGGCGGCACCGGCCAGGAGGGCGGCGCCGGCGCCGATGATGTGGGAGACGAGTAACAGGCTGCTCACGTGACCTCCTCCGCGCCCCACCGGCCCCGCCCCCCGGCGGACGGCACATCGGCGCTCCGGGGAGGAGCATGGCGGAGGAGAAGGGGCCGCGGGCCGCCGATGCGACGGGCGGCGGCTTGCGTGGGATGGACTGCGGGAGGGGGCGACGGGCGGGGCCCTCAGCCCTCCCCCGCCTCCCCGAATGCCTCGGCCAGACGGTCCAGTGCCGCGGCCAGGGCCTCCGCCCCGTCGGGGCCCAGCTGCGCCTCTATGACGGCGTTGACGGTGGCGAAGGCGGGGCGGATGCGGTCGCGGGCGAGGTCGCCGGCGGGGGTGAGGCGCAGGAACCAGTCGCGGGCGCCGGTGCCGCGGTAGCGCTCCAGCAGTCCCAGCTTCAGCAGCCGCGCCACCATGGCGGTCACCGCCGACTCGTTCACGCCCAGCCGGGCGGCGACCTGGCGCTGGTTGACGGGCATGCCCGCGTCGCGCCCCTCCGCCACGACCGACAGCACCCCCGCCTGCGCCGTGCTGATGCCTGCGGCCTCCGCTACCGCGCGGTCGGCCGCCTTGCGCGCCCGCTGCGCCGCCAGCTGGAGCCGGTGGTAGAGCCTGAGCCGCGCCGCCGCCGTCATCCCGCCCCTCCCGCTTGATCCCTGCCCGCGCCCGAGTCTACACTTCACTAGTGAAGCGTTCCAGCCCGGAGGTGCCGCGCCATGGCCGTCTACATCGTCGCCCAGCTGAGATTCAGGGACGAGGAGCGGTACCGCCGCTACCAGGCCGGCTTCGGCGCGGTGTTCGCCCGGTCCGGCGGGCGCCTGCTGGCCGCGGACGAGAGCCCCCGGGTGATGGAGGGCGACTGGCCCTGGCAGAAGGTCGTGATGATGGAGTTCGCCGACGCCCCGGCGGCGGAGCGGTTCATGGCCGACCCCGACTACGTCGCCATCGCCGAGGACCGCAAGGCCGGGGCGGAGACGGTAGCGCTGCTGGTCCACGGCTGGGGAGCGCAGGGCGCCCCCCGGGGCGTGGGCGCGGCGTAGCTCAGCCCGCGGCCGCCTCCTCCAGCGCCGCCCGGCGCAGCGTCTCCGCATCGACGCCCAGCGTGCGCAGCGCCCGGGCGGCGACGCCGTGCGGCATGGCGGCCACGATGGCGACCACGTGGGCGCCGGTCAGGCGCGTCGGCTCGGCGAGGCCGCGGCCGGCGGCGAGCGCCTGCATGACCTCCTTGCCCGACGCCGCCGCCTCGTAGGGGTGCGGCGGCGCGGGAGGAAGCGCCGGCGCCCCGGCCAGCCCCCCGAGGCCCAACCCGCCGAGGCCCAGCGCCGCCAGGGCGTCGGCATACTGGCCGGCGATGGCGTCGCGCAGGCCCGCCGGGTCCGCCCCCGCCCGCATGAACGCCCGCCGCGCGGTGCCGTCCGGCAGGTCGAGCGCCGCCAGGAGGAAGTGCTCGGCCCCCGGCTCGCGCTGGCCGTCCCGCCGCGCCTCAGCCTCCGCCCCCAGGCAGAGCGCCTTGACCGTGCCCATGTCGGCGATGCGCCGCTTCACCAGCCCCAGCATCTATTCCTCCCGTCCTGCCGCGTCACCCCGGGCGAGGTCGGCGAAGCGCTTGTGGACGGCCTGCTTCGACACGCCCAGCGCCTGCGCGATCCGCGACCAGCTCCAGCCCCGGTCGAGCGCCGCCAGCACCACCCGCCGCTCCAGCCCGTCGGCCAGCCGGCGCAGCGCCACCACGGCGGCGAGCGCGGCCTCGGGGTCGTCGGCGGAGGGGATCGGGAACGGGGCGGGATCGGGCCTGGTCATCGCGTCAACCTTGGTTGACGGTGACCCTAGCGGATGGGGGAGGGATCGTCAACCCTGGTTGACGGCCAGACCCGCTTGGCGGTCAGCCGGCGGCGGCCGGGCGCAGCAGCGTGCCCAGCAGCTCGCGCAGCTCCTCGGGGTCGACCGGCTTGTCCAGGATGAGGATCTGCCCCGGCACCGCCCGCAGCGCGTCCTGCGCCTCCGCGGCGTAGCCGGTCACCACGATGACCGGGATGCGGGGATGCATCGCCCGGATGCGCTGCACCAGGACGCCGCCGGTCATCGCCGGCATGCGGTGGTCGGTGATGAGCCCGTCGATGGGGGCCGAGCGCACGGCCTCCAGCGCCTCCACCCCGTTGGTGGCGACGGTGACGCGGTAGCCGGCGCGGCCGAGCAGCCGCTCCAGGGCCTCGGCCGCCAGGGGCTCGTCCTCCACCAGGAGGATGTGGGGGGCAGAAGAGGTTGAAATTCCCATGACCTGTAGAGGATGCACGATCCGCCGGGAACGGCAAGTCGGCCGTCGGGCATGGGGGGCCTGCCGGCGCGGGGGCCGCCGCGGGGCGGGTTCCAGACCCGCGTCCCCGGCACTTCCCGCCGGCGCCCCGGCCGGCCATGCTGTCCGTATCGCGCGACAGGAGGGACGGCCCATGACCGACATCGGACCCGTGCTGCTGGTCACCGGCGGCTCCCGCGGGATCGGGGCGGAGATCGTGCGCGGCGGCGCCCGGCGGGGCTACGCCGTCGCCTTCAGCTACGTGCAGGACGCCGACGCGGCCCGGCGGCTGGAGGCGGAGGTGGGGGAGAGCGGCGGCCGCGCCCTGGCCGTCCGCGCCGACGCCGCCGAGCCGGAGCAGGCCGCCCGCCTGTTCGAGGAGGCGGAGCGGGGGCTGGGCCCCGTCGCGGCGCTGGTGAACAATGCCGGCATCACCGGCCGCCTGGGCCGATTCGCCGACACCGACATCGCGACGCTGCGCCGCGTGCTGGACGTCAACGTCATGGGCACCATGCTGTGCGCCCGCGAGGCGGCGCGGCGCTGGCAGGAGCGCGGCACCGCCGGTGCCATGGTCAACATCTCCTCCATCGCCGCCACGCTGGGAGCGCCGGGCGAGTACGTGCACTACGCCGCCTCCAAGGCCGCGGTGGAGGCCTTCACCATAGGGCTGGCGCGCGAGCTGGCGGCGTCGGGCACCCGGGTCAACGCGGTGGCGCCCGGCACGGCGCTGACCGGCATCCACGCCGCGGCGGGCGAGCCGGACCGGCCGGCGCGGGTGGCCGCCCGCATCCCCATGGGCCGCGCCGGCGAGCCGGGCGAGATCGCCGAGGCGGTGCTGTGGCTGCTCTCCCCGCAGGCCTCCTACGTCACCGGCGCCGTGCTGCGCGTCTCCGGCGGGCTGTAGGCGACCCGGACCCCAAGGGCCGGCGCCGCCGCGGAATCCAGCGCCGGTTCGGAGGTCCCTTTCGGCAGCCCGGCCCTGTCCGTGCCCGCGATTCCGCATAATCCGCCTTGCCGCCGGGCGCAGTCTGTCAGGGAAAGGCTTGCCGACAAGCCGGACTGACAGGGAGCGGTTCCATGAAGAAGCTCACCCCCTACGTCCTGACGGGCCTGATCGCCCTCGGGATCGCCATGCCGTCGGCCGTGCAGGCGCACGGCATCTGGTTCGCCCAGCGCGCCAAGCAGCTGGCGCTGATCTACGGCGTCGGTGCCGACGACCTGGACATGGTCCGCCGCCTGCCGCTGATCCAGACGGTGACCGGCTACGACGCCTCGTGGCAGCCGGTGAAGGCCAGCCTGCGCGCCGCCGGCCCCATCGTGGTGGTCGACAGCGAGCAGCCGGTGGCCGCCGTCGCCGCGGTCATGGACAACGGCGTCTGGAGCAAGGACAAGGCCGGCGAGTGGCACAAGAAGGGCCGCGACGAGCTGCCCGACGCCACCGTGTCCGAGCGCACCATGAAGTACGCCGTGCACCTGGCGGCCCCGCTGGCGGCCCAGCTGCCGGCGCTAGAGGGCCAGACGCTCCAGATCGTGCCGGTCGGCAACAAGCTGCCGGACACGCTGGGCTCCCCCGTCACGCTGAGGGTCCTCTTCCAGGGCAAGCCGCTGGCCGGCGTGGAAGTGAAGCACGACTTCGTCAACGACCCCGACCAGGTGCCGCAGAAGACCGGCGCCGACGGCACGGTGACGCTGAAGGTGCGCAACCAGGGCCTGAACGTCATCGGCGCGACCTACGTCGCCCCCAGCGACAACAAGGCCCGCTACGACAAGATCGAGCATTTCGCGACCCTGTCCTTCGTGCTGCCGCACGCGCCGGAATGAGCCTCCGGCCCGTCCGCCCACCCCGACACAGGAGACCTCAGATGATCCGACCGACCAGACTGGGCTCCGCCCTGCTCCTCCTCGCCCTCGCCGCCGCCCCCACGGGGGCGGCGCTCGCCCACGGCAGCATGAAGCCGCAGCACGGCGGCGTGGTCGCCGAGGCGGGCGAGACCGTGGTGGAGCTGGTGCGCGAGGGCGACGGCGTCGCCCTCTACCTCTCCCAGGACGACGAGCCGGTGCCGAGCGCCGGCTATTCCGGCAGCCTGGCCGTCGCCGCCGGCGAGGCCAAGGCGGAAGCCACCCTGCAGCCCGGCCAGGGCAACCGGATGGAGGCAAAGGGCCTGAAGCTGCCCAGCGGGTCTGAGGCGACGCTGCGCCTGGTGGACCCGGTCACGCAGTCCCGCTCCTTCGCGACCTTCGCGATAAAGTAGCGCCGCAGGGCGGCGGGGGGACGGCGGAGATGGACGCACGGCTTGCCAAGGGGCCGGCCAGGGCGCTCGCCCTGGCGGCCCTGGCCATCCCGGCCCTGGTCGCGGCGGCGCCGGAGGCGCTGGCGCACACCGTGGCCGAGGGCGACAAGGGCTACATCCAGGAGATCACGGGCATCCACCTGCTGCCCTTCGCGTACCTGGGCGCCAAGCACATGGTGACCGGCTACGACCACCTGCTGTTCCTGGTCGGGGTGATCTTCTACCTCTACCGGCTGCGGGACGTGGGGCTTTACGTCAGCCTGTTCGCGGTCGGCCACTCCACCACCATGCTGCTGGGCGTGCTGTTCGACACCGGCGTCAGCGCCTACCTGATCGACGCCGTCATCGGCCTGTCCGTCGTCTACAAGGCGCTGGACAATCTGGGCGCCTTCCCCCGCTGGTTCGGGGTGCAGCCGGACGCGCGTGCGGCGACGCTGGTGTTCGGGCTGTTCCACGGAATCGGGCTGGCGACCAAGATCCGCGAGTTCGACATCGCCGGCGACGGGCTGCTCCCGAACCTGCTGGCCTTCAACGTGGGCGTCGAGGTCGGGCAGGTGCTGGCGCTCTCCGCCATCCTGATCCTGATGGGCTTCTGGCGCCGCAGCGCCGGGTTCCGGCGCCATGCCAATACCGCCAACGTGGCGCTGATGACGGCCGGCTTCGTGCTGGTGGGCTACCAGCTGACCGGCTGGGCCGTCGCCGCCTGACGACGAAGGGAGACACCGCCCGTGCAGGACCCCGATCTGCCCACTGCCCGCCAGCTCGTCCGCTCCACCCTGGTGGCGCTCGCCGTCGCGGCGCTGCTGCTGGTCACGGTCGTGCTGCCCGCGGAGTACGGGATCGACCCCACCGGCATCGGCCGCCTGACCGGCCTGGCCGAGATGGGGGAGATCAAGTCCCAGCTGGCGGAGGAGGCCGAAGCGGACCGCGCCGCCGCCGCCGGGACGCCCGCCGACTGATCCCCGCGCCCGGGCGCGCATTTCCCCCTTCAAGCCGCCGGAAAGGCCGATCCCATGAAGCTGAAGTCGATCCTGCTCGCCGCCGCCCTGCTGCTGCCCGCCGCCGCGCTCGCCGCGCCGCGGTCGGACGAGGTGACCGTCACGCTGGAGCCCGGCAAGGGCGCGGAGGTGAAGGTGGACATGGTGAAGGGCGCCCGCACGACCTATTCCTGGAAGGCGGAGGGCGGGGTGGTCAACTTCGACACCCACGGCGAGCCCACCGGCGCCCCCGACAAGACCCACAGCTACGAGAAGGGCCGCGGCGCCACCGCCGACGACGGCGAGATCGTCGCCGCCTTCGACGGCAAGCACGGCTGGTTCTGGCGCAACCGCGGCTCCGCCCCGGTCACCATCACGCTGCGCGCCGAGGGCGACTACGCCGCCATCGGCCGGGTGGACTGAGGCCGCCCCCATGCCGGCGCGCTCCACCATCCTGACGCTGCACCGCTGGACGGGCGTGGCCTTCGCCCTGTTCCTGCTGCTGCAGGGGCTGAGCGGTGCGGCCATGGTCTTCCGCGACGAGGCCGGGCGGCTGCTGCACGGGTCGGCCCTGCGGGTGGCGGCGGAGGGTGCGGTCCTGCCCGCCGCCGACCTGCTGGAGGCGGTGCGCGCCGCCCATCCCGGCATGACGGTGGTGCGCATCGACTATCCCCCCGGGCCCGGCCACGCCTACCTGTTCAGGCTGCGCGACGGCGGCTCGCTGCGCCTGGCCTCGGTCGATCCCCACAGCGGCGCCGTGCTGCGCAGCGCCCCGCTGGCCGCCTGGCCGGTGGAGCTGGCGACCCAGTGGCACGACAACATGCTGCTCGGCGGGAACGGGCCGCTGCTGGTGGGCGTGACCGGCTGCGGGCTGCTGGCGATGGCCCTGTCCGGCCCGCTGCTCTGGTGGCCGGGCCGCCGGCGCCTGCGCCAGGGCTTCACCGTGAACCTGCGGACCGGCAGCTACCGCGCCGTGCTCGACCTGCACCGGGTGGCCGGTGCCGTGCTGGCCGCGGTGCTGGGCCTCAGCGCCCTGACCGGCATCGGCATCGCCTGGCGGGAGCCGCTGCTGCCCCTGCTGGGGGCCGAGCCCTTCCCCGCCCCCGCCGCCGTTCCCGGGGATGGCCCCCTGCTGCCGCTGGACGCCGCGGTGGCGGTGGCGCGGGAGGCGACGGGCGGGCTGAAGATCCGCAACCTGCGCCTGCCCGGCGGAAGGGGCGACGTCGTGCACCTCTACATGGAGGACACGGCCGCCCCGCAGCCGCGCGCCGCCCGCCAGCTCTGGGTGGACGGCCGCACCGGCGCCGTGCTGGCCGACTATTCCGCCGCGATGGTCCCCGCCGGCAACCGCTTCCTGGACTGGATGCTGGGCATCCATTCCGGCGCCGTCGGCGGGCTGCCCGGGCGCCTGCTGGTCCTGGCCGCCGGGCTGGGCCTGGCCGGGCTGGCCGGGACGGGCTTCTGGATCTGGCGCCGCAAGCGCGGCTTCCGCCGCAAGCTGACGACCCGCAAGCCGGCGCCGGCCAAGGCCGCCTGACCCGGCCGGGAGATACCGGCCGAAAGACACCGGACAAGAGACACCGGACAAGAGACGGAGGACCCGATCCCCATGCGCGCGCCCTTCCTGCTGCCGGCCCTGCTGCCGTTCCTGATCCTGGCCACGCCCGCCGCGGCGCAGGTGGAGGTGACGGGCGAGGCCGCCATCGTGTCCGACTATGTCGACCGCGGCATCTCCAACTCCGACAACGACGCCGCGGTGCAGGCCGGGATCGGCGTCGCGGCGGAGGGGGGCGCCTACGTCTCCCTCTGGGGCTCCACCGTCGACTTCGACGACGGGCAGGAGGCGACAATCGAGCTGGACTACATCCTGGGCTACGCCGGGGCGGCGGCCGGGGTCGAGTACGACCTGTCGGTCGCCTATGTCAGCTATCCCGGCGCCTCCGGCGCGCTCGACTACGACCTCTGGGAGTTCGGCGCCGTCGCCACCCGGGCGCTGGGCCCGGTCGTGCTGGTCGGCGAGGCGATCTACACGCCGCAGAACTCCGGCAAGGCCGGCGACGGGCTCTACCTCAGCGGCGGGCTGGAGCTGCCGCTGGGCGAGGCCGTCACCATCGGGACCCATGTCGGCCGGCAGTGGGTCGACGACGAGGAGATCGCCGGGCCGGACTACATGGACTGGGGCGTCGGCCTGGTCTGGAGCCTGGGCCGGCTGGAGCTAGGCCTGCGCTACACCGACACCGACCTGGGCCGGGAGGACTGCCCGCGGCTCTGCGACTCGCGCGTGGTGTTCCAGGCCGGCATCGCGCTGCCCTGAGGCCCCCTGGCCTGAAAAGCCCCCGGCCTGAGAAGCCCCTGCCGTCCGGGCGCCGGATTCGGCACAGTGCGGCGGCGGGGGCGGCGATTTCCGCATAACTCGCCACGCGCCCGCCCCTAGGCTGTGATGGGCGGCCCCGACAAGGGCCGAGGGAGATCATCGGGAGACCAACGACATGACGAGCATCGCGGACCGGCCGGAACGGCTGGGAGGCATGGCGAGGCCCCTTTCCGCGAGCGACGCGGTGGCGGTGCGGACGCGCCTCGCCTCGATCGACGCGCTGCGCGGCCTGGTCATGCTGTTCATGCTGGTGGACCACGTCCGCGAGACCTGGTTCCTGCACCTGCAGGTGGGCGATCCCGTCGACGCCACGACGGTGGACCCGGCGCTGTTCTTCACCCGCCTGCTCTCCACCTTCTGCGCGCCGACCTTCGTCGCCCTGACCGGCCTGTCGGCCTGGCTCTACGGCCAGTCGCACAGCCCGCGCGAGACCTCCATCTTCCTGGTCAAGCGCGGCCTGTTCCTGATGTTCCTGGAAGTCACCTTCGTCGGCTTCGCCTGGAGCGCGCAGTTCCCGCCGCAGACCTTCTGGCTCCAGGTCATCTGGGCCATCGGCGTCAGCATGATCGCGCTGGCCGCCCTGCTGCACCTGCCGCGGCTGTGGCAGTTCGTCATCGGCCTCGCCATCGTCTGCGGGCACAACCTGCTGGACGGGATCGTGCTGACGCCGCAGGACGCGTTCTACGTTCCCTGGGCGATGCTGCACCAGCGGGCGGTCATCGAGCTCGGCGGCGGCGTCATCGCCAAGACCACCTACCCGGTCCTGGCCTGGATCGGAGTCATCCTGCTGGGCTACGCGGCCGGGCCCTGGTTCGCCCGCGGCACCGACCCCGACCAGCGCATCCGCCGCCTGGTCCTGCTGGGCGCCGGCATGCTGGCCGCCTTCGTGCTGCTGCGCTTCGCCAACGTCTACGGCGACAAGCCCTGGTTCGACGCCGGCAGCGACCTGCGCACGGTCATGAGCTTCCTGTCCATGACCAAGTACCCGCCGTCCCTGCTGTTCCTGCTGCCCACCGTCGGCACCGGCGCCCTGCTGCTGGCCCTGTTCGAGCGCTACAGCGACAGCCGGGTGATGCCCTACCTGTCCATCTTCGGCGGCGCGCCGATGTTCTTCTACCTCCTGCACCTCTACGTGCTGAAGGCGCTGTACCTGGTGGCCCTGGGGCTCTACGGCCCGACCAAGGGCACGGTGTTCGGCGTCGACCACATCTCCACCGTCTGGATCTGGGTCTTCATCCTGCTGGTGCCGCTGTACCTGCCGACCCGCTGGTTCGCCCAGCTGAAGCAGCGCCGCCGCGACATCTGGTGGCTGAAGTACCTCTGACCGGCCCCGCCCCCCGGGCCGCACGGCATTCCATGCCGCGACCCCGCCCCTCCCCGGGGCGGGGTTTTTTCTTGGGGAAGCCCCCTTTGCAGCATCGCTGCGCATGGACAGGCGCCCGCTTGCCGGGCGTTGCCGGGACCGCCCCGGCATTTTTTGACATATTTCCTACCCCCGACAATAGATCACGCCGCCGCCGCCCCCCTCTTTGACGGAAGATTCTTCCGCGAACTTCCTAAAGTATGGAGGCCGACGGGTAGAGGGCACGTTGCACCGCTATCGAATGCTCGAAGGACGGCACCAGAGAAAATCTGGCGCTGAGGGGAAGAGAAGAAAAGAAAGCCGCACCCCGCGGGACGGGGATGCGGACGGTTTCTGGTCAGCGGAGCAGATAGGGGAACAGCGATGAACGAAGTATCCGGTTTTCGGCTCGCACTGGCGGCCAGCGTCGCCTGCATTGCTTTCAGCCCCATGGCCGGCGCGCAGGAGACGGCCGCCGCCGCCGAAGGAGATGCCGGCATCGCCGAGGTCATCGTGACCGGCCAGCGCCAGGCCTACCGCGGCAACGTCCCCGTGCGCGAGATCCCGCAGTCCATCCAGGTGCTCGACAACGAGCTGCTGGCCGACGTCGGCGTGACGCGCCTGGACGAGGCGCTGGAGCTCGCCAGCGGCGTCTCGCGGCAGAACAATTTCGGCGGCCTGTGGGACGCCTTCGCCATCCGCGGCTTCGCCGGCGACGAGAACTTCCCCAGCGGCTACCTGGTCAACGGCTTCAACGGCGGCCGCGGCTACGGCGGCCCGCGCGACAGCTCCAACGTGGAGCGCATCGAGGTGCTGAAGGGCCCGAACGCCGCCCTGTTCGGCCGCGGCGAGCCGGGCGGCACGGTCAACATCGTGACCAAGAAGCCGCAGTTCGACGGGGTGCAGGGCAGCGCCGGCATCTCCATCGGCAGCTACCAGACCCGCCGCATCGAGGGCGACATCACCGGCCCCATCACCAAGAACATCGCCGTGCGCCTGAACGGCGCCGTGCAGGACGCGGCCAGCTTCCGCGACACCATCGAGACCAAGAAGTACACGGCCTCCCCCTCCGTCCTGGCGCAGGTCGGCGAGCGCACCAGCGTCTCCTACGAGCTGGAGTACGTGAAGCAGGAGGTGCCCTTCGACCGCGGCATCGTCGCCTTCAACGGCGACCTGGACGCCGTCCCGATCAGCCGCTTCCTGGGCGAGCCCGGCGACGAGCCGAACGAGATCGACGTGCTGGGCCACCAGGCCCAGCTGCAGCACGACTTCAACGACGAGTGGGGCGTGCTGGTCGGCTTCGGCTACCGCGACACCTCCTTCACCGGCTTCTCCAGCGACGCGGAGCTGGCCGCCGGGCGCCAGACGCTCGGCCGCCCGACCAGCTTCCTGGCGCGCCAGCGCCGCTTCCGCGACTACGACACCACCAACAGCACCATCCGCGGCGAGCTGAACGGCGCCTTCGACACCGGCCCGCTGCGCCACACCATCATCCTTGGCGCCGACCGCGACCGTTTCGAGGTCGACACGGTCCAGCTGCGCTTCCGCCCCGCCGCCTACACGACGGGGGCGCCGGTCACGGCCGCCTTCAACGCCATCGACATCTTCAACCCGCTCTACGGCAGCCTGCCGACCCCGACCGGCCGGCTGTTCGACAACACCGAGGTGCAGAAGGCCTGGGGCGTCTACGTCAACGACCAGATCGACGTGACGGAGAAGCTGAAGCTGCGCATCGGCGGCCGCTACGACGACTTCACCCAGAACATCGACGACCGCATCACCGGCCAGCGCCCGCGCCAGTCGCTGACCAAGTTCAACCCGCAGGCGGGCGCCTCCTACGAGGTGTCGGACCAGTTCACCGTCTATGGCGGCCACGGCCGCGGCTTCCGCCCTAACAGCGGCCTGGACGCGACGAACCAGCCCTTCCCCGCCGAGACCAGCAAGTCCTACGAGGTGGGCGCCAAGTACGCCTCCGACGACGGCGCCCTGACCGGCACCGTGTCGCTCTACATGATGAAGAAGAACAACATCCTGACCGCCGACCCGGTCAACGCCGGCCTGTCCATCGCGGTCGGCAAGGCGGAGAGCCGCGGCGTCGAGTTCGACCTGACCGGCCGCCTGCCAGGCGACATCCAGCTCTACCTCGCCTACTCCTACACCGACGCCGAGGTCGCCAAGGACGTCATCGACCCGAACTTCGGCCGCTCGCTGCTGAAGGGCGACCCGCTCATCAACATCCCCAAGCACAACGCGAACATCCTGCTGTTCAAGGACTTCACCTTCGGGGAGCACGTCTTCACCGTCGGCGGCGGGCTGAACCACATCAGCAAGCGGCTGGGCGAGACGGGCACCGACTTCTACCTGCCGAGCTACACGCTGACGAAGCTGCACTTCTCCTACGAGCCGACGGAGAACCTGAAGCTCTCCTTCGACGTGAACAACCTGTTCGACAAGGCCTACTTCGCCAGCTCCTACTCCACCCTCTGGGTCGCTCCCGGCACGCCGCGGACCTACACGCTGAGGGCCAGCTACAGCTTCTGACCCGATCCCGGGCGCCCCGCCCCTCCGCGGGCGCCGTTCCCTGGCCGCCGGCGACCCCCTCGCCGGCGGCCTTTTCTTTGGACGGAGGCACCCATGGCGCTTCTCTACAAGGCGGACCCGGAGCGCGGCCGGCTCTGGCAGGCGATCTTCCGCGACGCCGCGCCCGACATCCCGTTCCGCCTGTGGCCCGACATCGGCGACCCCGCCGAGATCCGCCACCTCGCCGCCTGGACCGCGGCGCCGGACCTGCTGGCCGGCCTGCCCAACCTGGAGGTCCTGTTCTCCACCGGCGCCGGCGTGGACCAGCTCGACCTCTCAGCCGTCCCGCCCACGGTGCGGGTGGTGCGGATGATCGAGCCCGGCATCACCGAGGGCATGGTGGAGTACGTGACCTTCGCCGTCCTGGGGCTCCACCGCCACATGCTGGACTACCGGCAGGCGCAAGGAGAGGAGCGCTGGGCGCCGGTCCGGCTGGTGCCGGCGGCGGAGCGACGCGTCGGCGTCATGGGCCTGGGCAACCTCGGCCTGGCGGTGCTGGAGCGGCTGCGCGCCTTCGGCTTCCCCCTGTCAGGCTGGAGCCGGTCGGAGCACCGGGTGGAAGGCGTCGCCTGCTTCGCCGGGCGTGGCGCGCTGCCGGACTTCCTGGCCGCCTGCGACGTGCTGGTCTGCCTGCTGCCGCTGACCCCGGAGACGCGCGGCATCTTATGCCGCGACACCTTCGACCGGCTGCCGGCGGGTGCCGGCATCGTCAACGTCGGGCGCGGCGGGCACCTGGTCGAGGCGGACCTGCTGGCGGCGCTGGACGGGGGCCGGCTGTCCGGCGCGGTGCTGGACGTGACCGAGCCGGAGCCGCTGCCGCCGGGCCATCCCTTCTGGCGCCACCCGCGCATCCTCTTGACCCCGCACGTCGCCAGCATGACCCAGGCGGAGAGCGCCGCCCACGTCCTGATCGACAACATCCGCCGCCTGCGGGACGGCCGGCCGGTGCCCGGCACGGTGGAGCGGGACCGCGGCTACTGACCGCGGCGGCCCCTCCGGGGCGGCGGCAGCCTATGCCGCGCCATGGGCGAAAATGATACGTTCGTGCCTGCCGCCCCGCCGTGATCGGGGAGATGTTCCGGGGCCGGCATGCGGTAATGGGGGTGCAAGTCCTGTCCAGCATGGAGGCTCCCCCGCCTCCCCCTCCCGGACCGACCGCGGTCCAGGGGACCAGGGGCCCTCCGCCCGGTCAATCGCGGCCACGTACCGCAGCAACTGGAAAGAAACCGCCATGGCCCCGTTCCGGCCCAAATACATCAGCTTCGACTGCTACGGGACCCTGATCCATTTCCGCATGGCGGACATGGCCCGCGAGCTCTTTCCGGACCGGGTCAGGCCCGAGGACATGGACGGCTTCGTCCGCGACTTCTCCGCCTACCGGCTGGACGAGGTGCTGGGCGCCTGGAAGCCCTACCGCGAGGTGGTGCGCAACTCCATCCGCCGCACCTGCAAGCGCTGGGGCGTGGAGTTCCGCGAGGAGGACGCGGCGCGCACCTACGCCGCGGTGCCGACCTGGGGCCCGCACCCCGACGTGCCGGCCGGCCTCTCTAAGATCGCCGACAAGATCCCGCTGGTGATCCTGTCGAACGCCGACAACGCGCAGATCCACGAGAACGTGTCGAAGCTGGGCGCCCCCTTCCACCGCGTCTACACGGCGGAGCAGGCCCAGGCCTACAAGCCGCGGCTGCAGGCGTTCGAGTACATGATCGACCAGCTGGGCTGCGACCCCAAGGACATCATGCACGTCTCCTCCAGCTTCCGGTACGACCAGATGTCGGCGACCGACATCGGCGTCGGCACCCGCGTCTTCGTGGCGCGCGGGCACGAGCCCTCCAACCCGCACTACCGCGACGTGGAGATCGCCGACATCGGCGGCCTCGCCGGCCTGGTCGGCCTATAGGGCCCGGCCGATGACCGCCACGCTGCCGACCGCCACCAAGACCCTCTCCTACTGGCTGGACACGGCGCCGCCCTTCCGCGGCGGCGCCGAGGGCCCCGTCGAGGGCGGGGTGGACGTCGCTATCGTCGGCGGCGGCTTCACCGGCCTCTCCGCCGCCCTGGCACTGTCCCGGCGCGGCGCCTCGGTGGCGCTGCTGGAGGCCGGCCGGGTGGTGGGGGAGGCGTCGGGGCGCAACGGCGGCCAGTGCAACAACGGCCTCGCCCACGACTACGGCTCGCTGGCCGCCCGGATCGGGCGGGAGCGCGCCGGCGCCTACTACCGCGCCTACTGCGCCGCCGTCGACACGGTGGAGCGGCTGGTGCGGGAGGAGGGGATCGACTGCGCCTTCAACCGCTGCGGCCGCATCAAGCTGGCCGCCAAGCCGGAGCACTACGCCAAGCTCGCCCGCGCCTGCGAGGTGCTGGCGGCCGAGGTGGACCCCGACGTCCGCCTGGTCCCGCCGGAGTGCCTGCGCGAGGAGATCGGCACGGACGCGTTCTTCGGCGGGCTGCTGCAGGCCACCAGCGCGCAGCTGCATGTCGGGCGCTTCGGCGTGGGCCTGGCCGAGGCCGCGGCCCGGCGCGGCGCCCGCATCTTCGAGGGTGCGGCCGTGACCGGCATCGGGCGAGAGGCGGGGGCGTGGCGGGTGTCGACCGGCCGCGGGGCGCTGCGCGCCCGGCAGGTGCTGGTCGCCACCGGCGGCGCCAGCCCCGGCACGCCCTTCGCCTGGTTCCGCCGGCGCATCGTGTCGGTCGGCAGCTTCATCATCGCCACCGAGCCGCTGGACCCCTCGGTGCTGGACCGGCTGATGCCGACCCGGCGCAACTACGTGACCAGCAAGAACATCGGCAACTACTTCCGCCTCGCCCCGGACAACCGGCTGATCTTCGGCGGCCGCGCCCGCTTCGCGCTCAGCGACCCGCGCTCCGACCTGAAGAGCGGCCGCATCCTGGAGCGGACGCTGGGCGAGATCTTCCCCGAGCTGCGCGGCGTGCGGGTCGATTACTGCTGGGGCGGCATGGTGGACCTCACCGCCGACCGGCTGCCGCGCGCCGGCGAGCAGGACGGGCTGTTTTATTCGATGGGATACAGCGGCCACGGTGTCCAGATGTCCGTGCACATGGGCGAGGCCATGGCGGACGTGATGGACGGGCGGCCGCAGGCCAACCCGTGGGGCGACCTGGAATGGCCGAGCGTGCCCGGGCATTTCGGCAAGCCGTGGTTCCTGCCCCTGGTGGGCGCCTACTACCGCGTCCAGGACATCCTGCATTGATACGGAACCCCGCCCCCCCCTTCGCCGGACCTGCCCTGACGCGGCGCGCGCTGCTGGGGGCGGGCCTGTCCCTCGCCGGTTCCGCACTGCTGCCCGGGGCCGCGTGGGCGCAGGAGGCGCCGCGGCGCGGCGGGCGCATCCGGGTGGCGAGCATCGCCGCCTCCACCGCGGACACGCTGGACCCGGCCAAGGGCGGCCTCTCCACGGACTATGTCCGCCACTACATGACCTACAGCGGGCTGACCGCCTACGCGCCCGACCTCACCCCGCGCCCCGCCCTGGCCGAGAGCCTGGACAGCGACGACCAGATGCTGTGGCGGGTGGCGCTGCGCCGCGGCGTGCAGTTCCACGACGGCAAGGAGCTGACGTCGGCCGACGTGGTCTTCTCCCTGCTGCGCCACAAGGACCCGGCGACCGCCTCCAAGATGAAGGTGCTGGCCGGCCAGATCGCCGAGGTGCAGGCGACCGGCACGCACGAGGTGATGATCCGGCTGACCGGGCCCAACGCCGACCTGCCGGCCATCCTGGCGCAGTCGCACTTCCTGATCGTGCAGGACGGCACCAAGGACTTCAGCCGCGGCATCGGCACCGGCGCCTTCCGCATAAAGACCTTCGAGCCGGGCGTGCGCACCGTCAGCGTGCGCAACGAGAACTACTGGAAGCCGGGCAAGGGGCACCTGGACGAGATCGAGCTGATCGCCATCCCGGACGAGGTGTCGCGCGTCAACGCGCTGCTGTCGGGCGACGTGCAGCTGGTCATGGCGGTCAACCCGCGCTCCGTCCGCCGCATCCGCTCCTCGCCCGCGCACGCGCTGCTGGAGACGCGCTCCAGCCTCTACACCAACCTGGTCATGCGCCGCGACGGGCTGCCCACGGGCAACCCGGACTTCGTCCTGGCGATGAAGCACCTGCTGGACCGCGACCTGATCCGCCGGGCGATGTTCCGCAACTATGCCACCATCGCCAACGACCACCCGATCCCGCCCTGGCACCCCTATTTCCGCGAGGACCTGCCCCAGCGGACGTTCGACCTGGACCGCGCGAAGTTCCACCTGCAGCGCGCCGGCCTGACCGGCATCCGTCTGCCGGTTTACGCCTCGCCGGCGGCGGAGGGGTCGGTCGACATGGCGTCGGTGCTGCAGGAGTACGGGGCGCGGGTGGGCCTGAAGCTGGCGGTCAACCGGATGCCGTCGGACGGCTACTGGTCGACGCACTGGATGAAGCACCCGCTGACCTTCGGCAACACCAACCCGCGCCCGACGGCCGACCTGATCTTCAGCCTGTTCTTCAAGTCCGACGCGCCCTGGAACGAGAGCGGCTGGCAGAACGAGCGGTTCGACCGGCTGCTGATGGAGGCGCGGGGCGAGGCCGACCAGGCCAGGCGCAAGCAGCTCTACGGGGAGATGCAGGGCATTGTTCATGAGGAATGCGGCATCGGCATCCCCGTCTTCATCACCCTGATCGACGGCCACGACGTCAGGCTTAAGGGCCTGGAGCCGGTCGCGCTGGGAGGGTTCATGGGCTACGCCTTCGCCGAACACGTCTGGTGGGACGCCTGACCATGGGAAGCGTTGCGACGACGACAGACGGGGGCACCGCCGGCGGGTTCGGCACGGTCCTGGCGATGGTGCTGAAGCGCCTGGGTGCCGCCCTGGTGACGCTGGTGCTGGTCTCCGCCGTGGTGTTCACGGTCAGCTCGCTGCTGCCCGGCGACGCCGCGCAGGAGATGCTGGGCCAGAGCGCCACGCCGGAGGCGGTGGCGGCGCTGCGCCAGCAGTACGGGCTGGACCGCCCGGCGCCCGAGCGCTACGTGCGCTGGCTGGGCGGGCTGGTGACGGGCGATCCCGGCCGCTCGCTCGTCGCCAACATGCCGGTCGCCGACGTCATCGCCGGGCGCCTGCCCAACTCGCTGCTGCTGGCGGGGCTGACGGCCCTGGTGGCGGTGCCGGTGGCGCTGCTGATCGGCATCCTGTCGGCCATGCACCGCGACGGCCGCCTGGACCGCTCGCTGAACATCGCCACCCTTGCCATGGTCGCCCTGCCGGAGTTCCTGGTGGCGACGGTGGCGGTGCTGCTGTTCTCGGTCCAGCTGCGCTTGCTGCCCTCCATCGCCATGGTGCAGGAGACGGCGGGGTGGGGCGCCACGCTGCGCTCGCTCGCCATGCCGATCCTGACGCTCAGCGTGGTGGTGGTGGCGCAGATGGCCCGCATGACCCGCGCCGCCGTCATCGACCAGCTGTCCCAGCCCTATGTGGAGATGGCGCTGCTGAAGGGCGTGCGGCCGGCGCGCATCGTGCTGTCGCACGTGCTGCCCAACGCCGTCGGGCCCATCGTCAACGCCATGGCGCTCAGCCTCTCCTACCTGCTGGGCGGCGCCATCATCGTCGAGACCATCTTCAACTATCCGGGGCTGGCGAGCCTGATGGTGAACGCCGTGACCAGCCGCGACATGCCGCTGCTGCAGGCCTGCGCGATGATCTTCTGCGCCGCCTACCTGCTGCTGGTCCTGCTCGCCGACGTCGTCGCCATCCTGGCCAACCCGAGGCTCCGCAGCCGATGACCGAAGCCGCCGTGCCCCTGCGCTCGCCGAACGCCGCCCGCGCCGGGCTGGCCGCCCTGCCGGCCTCCGGAAAGCTGGGGCTGGCCCTGGTCGTCTTCTGGCTGCTGGCGGCCCTGGTGGGGCCGGTGCTGGCCCCCTACGAGATCGGCGCCTTCGTGACGGAGGAGGTGTTCGCCGCCCCCGACGCGGAGCACTGGCTGGGCAGCGACTATCTGGGCCGCGACGTGCTGAGCCGGCTGCTGTCCGGCGCCCGCTACACGGTGGGGTTGGCGCTGGCGGCGGCGCTGCTGGCGAGCCTGACCGGCACCGCGCTGGCGCTGACCGCCGCCGTGGGCAACCGCTGGGTGGACGAGGGGCTGAGCCGGTTCATGGACACGCTCATCTCCATCCCCAGCAAGATCTTCTCGCTGGTCCTGGTGGCCGCGTTCGGATCGTCCCTGCCGCTGCTGCTGCTGATCGCCGCCGTCACCTACGTGCCCGGCGCCTACCGCATCGCGCGCTCGCTGGCGGTCAACCTGAACCAGATGGACTACGTCCAGGTCGCCCGCGCCCGCGGCGAGGGGGCGCTCTACATCGCCCGGTTTGAGATCCTGCCCAACATGATCCATCCCATGCTGGCGGATTTCGGCCTGCGCTTCGTCTTCATCGTGCTGCTGCTGTCGGGGCTGAGCTTCCTCGGCCTGGGCGTGCAGCCGCCGGACGCCGACCTGGGCTCGCTGGTGCGCGAGAACATCTCCGGCCTGCCGGAGGCGGCGGCCGCCATCCTGGCGCCGGCCTTCGCCATCGCCACCCTGACGGTGGGCGCCAACCTGCTGATCGACGCCCTGCCCGGGCGCGGCCGGCGCATCGCCGGGAGGGGCTGAGATGGACGCGCATGTAGAGGTCACCGGCCTGCGCATCACCGCCCGCGCGCCGTCCGGCGCCGAGGTCACGATCGTCGACGGCGTGTCCTTCGCCATCCCCAGGGGCGGCGTGCTGGCGCTGATCGGGGAGTCCGGGTCGGGCAAGACCACCATCGCCCTATCGCTGATGGGCTACGCGCGCCCGGGCCTCAGCATCGCCGGCGGCGGCGTGCGGGTGGGCGGCACCGACGTGCTGGCGCTGGACGAGGCGGGGCTGTCCAACTTGCGCGGCAGCCGCATCGCCTACATCGCGCAGAGCGCCGCCGCCGCCTTCAACCCGTCCCGCACCATCATGGACCAGGTGGTGGAGCCGGCCCTGGTGCACGGGCTGATGCCGCGCGCCGAGGCCGAGGCGAAGGCGGTGACCCTGTTCCGCGCGCTCGCCCTGCCGCAGCCCGAGACGATCGGCCGGCGCTATCCCCACCAGCTCTCCGGCGGGCAGCTGCAGCGGCTGATGGCCGCCATGGCGCTCATCACCGGGCCGGAGCTGGTGATCCTGGACGAGCCCACGACGGCGCTGGACGTCACCACCCAGATCGAGGTGCTGCGCGCCTTCAAGCAGGCCGTGCGGGAGCAGGGGGCGACCGCCGTCTACGTCTCCCACGACCTGGCCGTGGTGGCGCAGATGGCCGACGCCATCGTGGTGCTGAAGCAGGGCCGCATGCGCGAGGCCGGGACGGCCCGGCAGGTGCTGCAGGCGCCGGAGGACGAGTATACCCGCACCCTGATGGCTGCCGCCCGGCCCGACGCCCGCGTCCCGGCGGTCGCTTCCACCGCCTCCGCCGCCCCGGCGCCGCTGCTGGAGCTGCGCGGCCTGACCGCCGGCTATGGCCGCGTCCGCGCCGACGGGACGCCGGAGGTGCCGATCCTGCGCGGCGTCGACCTCAGCATCGCCCGCAGCGCCACGCTGGGGGTGATCGGCGAGTCCGGCTCCGGCAAGTCCACGCTGGCCCGCGTCGTCGCCGGGCTGGTGCGGCCGGCCTCCGGCGCGGTGCTGTTCGACGGCCAGCCGCTGCCCCCCGACCTGTCGGGCCGCACGCGCGAGCAGTTCCGGCGCATCCAGCTGGTCTTCCAGAACGCCGACACGGCGCTGAACCCCGCCCACTCGGTGGCGGCGGCGCTGGGCCGGCCGCTGCGCTTCTACCACGGGCTGGACGGGCCGGCCCAGCGCCGGCGGGTGCTGGAGCTGCTGGACCTGATCCGCCTGCCCGCCGGGCTGGCCGACCGCCGCTGCAGCGAGCTGTCGGGCGGGCAGAAGCAGCGCGTCAACCTGGCCCGCGCGCTGGCGGCGGAACCGGACCTGCTGCTGTGCGACGAGGTGACCTCCGCGCTCGACACCGTCGTCGGCGCCGCCATCCTGGAGCTGATGGCGGAGCTGCGGCGCGAGCTGGGGCTGGCCTACCTGTTCATCAGCCACGACATCTCCACCGTGCGCGCGGTCTGCGACGACGTGCTGGTGCTCTACGCCGGGACGGCGGTCGAGACGGGCAGCCGCGACAGCTTCCGCGCCCCGCCCTTCCACCCCTACACCGACCTGCTGATCGCCTCGGTGCCCGAGATGGAGCCCGGCTGGCTGGAGCGGCAGGGCCCGGCGCGCGCCGCCGCCCCCGGGCCGGTGCCGTCGGCGCCGGAGCTGTGCCGCTTCCTGGCGCGCTGCCCGGTGCGAATCGACGGCGTGTGCGACCGCGTGGCCCCGCCGCGCCACCGGCCGGGCGGCGGCAGCGAGATCCTGTGCCACCACCAGGGCGAGGCGCTGGTGCGGCTGCACGCGGCGACGGCGGAGGGGATGCATCCATGAGCGGAGGCGGGGCGACCTTGAACGGACGTTTCAGGCGGCTGGCGGAGACGGGCCGGCCGGAGATCACCATCCACGTCGACGGCGCCCCGGTGCGGGCGCTGGAGGGCGACACGCTGATGGTGGCGCTGCTGGCGGCCGGCCGGCACCTGCGCGCGTCGGAGTTCGGCGACGGGCAGCGGGCCGGCTTCTGCCTGATGGGCGCCTGCCAGGACTGCTGGGTATGGACCGAGGCGGGGGAGCGGCTGCGCGCCTGCTCTACCCCTCCGGCCGAGGGGATGCGCATCGTGACCAGCCAGCCGGGGGCGACATGGCCGAACCTTCCGTGACCGTACCCGCGGCGGGGCCGCGCGTGGTCGTCGTCGGCGCCGGGCCGGCCGGCGTGCGCGCCGCCGAGGCGCTGGTGCAGGCGGGCCTGCGCCCGACCGTGGTGGACGAGGGACGCCGCGACGGCGGCCAGATCTACCGCCGCCAGCCTGAGAACTTCCGCCGCCCCTACGAGGCGCTCTACGGCACCGAGGCGGGCCGCGCCCGCGCCCTGCACGAGGCCTTCGACGCGCTGCGCCCGCACATCGACTACCTCCCGGAGACGCTGGTCTGGAACGTGGCCGGCGACCGGCTCTGGACCGTCTCCGGCAGCCGCCAGCGCACCCTGCCCTTCGACGCGCTGCTGCTGTGCACCGGCGCCACCGACCGGCTGATGCCGGTCAAGGGCTGGAACCTGGCCGGCACCTACAGCCTGGGCGGGGCGCAGGTGGCGCTGAAGTCGCAGGCCTGCGCCATCGGCGGCCGGGTCGTCTTCATGGGCACCGGGCCGCTGCTGTACCTGGTCGCGTCGCAGTACGTGAAGGCCGGGGCGGGCGTGGCGGCGGTGCTGGACACCTCCCCCTTCGCCGCCCGGCTGCCGGCGCTGCCGAAGCTGCTGTCCCAGCCGGACGTGCTGTGGAACGGCGTGACCCTGACCGTGGCGCTGAAGCGCGCCGGCGTCGCCGTCCTGACCGGTATCGAGCCGCTGGAAATTCTGGGCACCGCAGACGGCGGCGTGGCCGGCATCCGCTTCCGCGATGCCGCCGGGCGCGAGCGGAGCCTGGACTGCGACGCGGTGGCGCTGGGCTACCATCTGCGCCCCGAGACGCAGCTGGCCGACCTCGCCCGCTGCGAGTTCGCCTTCGACCCGCTGACCCGCCAGTGGCTGCCGCGGCGCGACCCGGACGGGCGCAGCTCGGTCCCGGGCGTCTACCTGGCCGGCGACGGCGCCCGCATCCTGGGCGCCCGTTCCGCGGAGGCGGGCGGGCGGCTGGCGGCGCTGGCGGCGCTGCGCGACCTCGGGCGCGACGTGCCCGAGGCGGAGATCGCCGGCCTGCGCGGCCGGGTCGCGGCCTATGCCCGCTTCGCCGAGGGGCTGGCGCAGGCCTTCCCCTGGCCGGCGGCGCAGGCGGCCCGCCTGCCGGACGACGCCGTCGTCTGCCGCTGCGAGAGCGTGACCGCGGGCGAGCTGCGCCGCGTGGTGGGCGAGGCCGGCGCCCGCGAGACGAACCGCGCCAAGGCCTTCAGCCGCGTCGGCATGGGCCGCTGCCAGGGCCGCTACTGCGGCCACGCCGCGGCCGAGGTCATCGCGGCCGCGTCCGGCGTCTC
>DASPKT010000240.1:0-5945 GCA_035627915.1 Azospirillaceae bacterium | reverse complement strand
AAGGTCGCCCTCGTCGCCGTCATGCACAAGCTCGTCCTCATCCTCAACGCCATCATCCGCGACGCCGAACCCGCCAGACAATCACACCCTTAATCAAGACGGTTGCTGAGCCTGTCGAAGCACGCACAGCCACCCAGCCTCACCCAAACCCAACACCCGTCGAGCCCAGCCCCCTACCGCCCCGCCAGCCAGTCCGGCAGCTGGTCGATCCGCTCCAGCAGGACGTAGCGGGGTTCGTCCCGGGGAGCCTCGGCGGCCTCGTGGGCCCAGGTCAGGGGGTAGGGGACGTGGGCGGCGAAGGCGCCCGCCTCCAGGGCCGGCAGGACGTCGGAGCGCACCGAGTTGCCGACCATGACGGCGCAGTCCGGCGCGCCGCAGTGGCGGGTGAACAGGCGGCGGTACACGGCCGCGTCCTTCTCGCTGACGATCTCGACCGCCTCGAACAGGTCGCCCAGCCCGGAGCGGGCGATCTTCTGCTCCTGGTCCATCAGGTCGCCCTTGGTGACGACGATCAGCCGGTAGCGGCCGGACAGCGACTCCAGCGTCTCCCGCACGCCCGGCAGCAGCTCCACCGGGTGGGCCAGCATCTCCTTGGCGAAGTCCAGCACCCGGGCGATGACGGAGGCCGGCACGCGGCCCTCCGACACGTCGATGGCGGTCTCGATCAGCGACAGGGAATAGCCCTTCACCCCGTAGCCGTAGTGGCGCAGGTTGCGCTTCTCCGTCGCCAGGATGCGCTCGGCCAGGTGGTCGCGGTCGGCGTAGTCGGCCAGCAGCTCCTCAAACCGCTTCTGGGTCAGGTCGAAGATCGACTCGTTGTGCCAGAGCGTGTCGTCGGCGTCGAAGGCGACGGTCTCGATGGGCATGATGCTCCCCGGGCGGCTGGACGCGCCCCCCGCCTGGGGCAGGGAAGCGCGCCGGTCCACGACTATGCCATGCGCGTCAGCGTTCGCGGTAGCCGGCGGGGACGCGGCTCTCCACCAGTACGCGGATGTCCTGCGCGCGAATCCATTCCGGCGAGCCCGCGGGCAGCATCTGCTCGGCCCGGTCGGCGTGGTAGCGGGCGGCGCGGATGTCGCCGCGGGCCAGCGCCTCCTCGGCCCGGGCGTAGGCCAGCTGCGGCTGCATGTCGGCGCGGGAGTAGGCGGCGGACAGCAGGCGCCAGACCAGGGCCGAATGGCTCTCGGTGCGGGCGGCCTGCTGCAGGTTCTGGATCGCCTCCGGCACCAGCCGGTCGTCGCCCGTCTCCAGCAGCGCGTGCGCCAGGGCCGAGCGCAGCAGGCCGGAGTCCTGCGCCGCCGTGACCGCCCGGCGGTAGGAGGGCACGGCCTCCCCGGCGCGGCCGTTCTCGAACAGGATCTGGCCCCGCAGCTCGTGGAAGTAGGGGTTGTTCGGCTCCTCGCGCAGCAGCCCGTCGAGCAGGGCCAGCGCCTCGGCGACGTCGCCCTTCTGGTAGAGGCCGATGGCGCGGCCGTAGCGGCCGGGCACGCTGGTGTCGGTCTTGGGATACTTGCGCAGCGCCAGGTCGGGGTGGATGAAGCCGGTCAGCTTGGCCTTCATCCGCTCGTGCAGGTCCTTCCAGGCGGCCGGCGCCGGCTTGTCGGAGAAGCGCGAGCGCGTCTCCACGAAGGCGCGGATGTAGTCCACGCGGTTGGCGCTCAAGGGGTGGGTCTGCAGGAACTCGATCTCTCGACTGCGGGTGTTGGAGCCGCTCAGCGCGGAGAGCTTCTGCATGAACTCCAGCATGCCGCGCGACGTGATGCCGGCGTGCTCCAGGTAGCTCAGGCCCGCCTCGTCGGCGGCCGACTCCTGCGTGCGGGTGAAGGAGAAGAAGGAGCGCATCGCCATCTCCTGCCCGCCGGCGACCGCACCCATGCCGGCGTCGCCGCGCCCGGCGCCGATGGCGGCGGCGAGGCCGATCAGGGTGGCGAGGCCCTGGATCATCGCCGCGTTCTCCATGCCCTCGCGGCCGCGCACCAGGTGGCCGCCGGCGATGTGGCCGGTTTCGTGTGCCAGCACGCCCAGCAGCTGCTCCACCGTGTCGCTGCCCATCAGCAGGCCGGTGTGGAAGAAGATGTTCTGGCCGCCGGCGACGAAGGCGTTCAGCGTGTCGTCCTTGACGAGCACGATCTCCACCGACTCTGGGACAATTCCGGCCGCGCGGAAGATGGGGATGGCGAAGGTCCGCAGGATGTGCTCGATTTCGGCATCGCGGATCAGGCTCATCGAACGGCCCTGGGCGAGTGCCGGCTGGGTGGCGAGTAGGCCCGACAGCAGCCAGACGAGCCCGGCAAGACCCAGGCGCCTAAGGCTCCAACGCTTCGGCATGACGAACATGACTCCATTCCACGGCGATGCCCCGCCGCCTTCCATAAGGCACATTAAATCTGGCGAGGGAAGGGCGGACTTGCCAGCCCCGGAGGGCTGCGGCCCATCCCGGCGCTGCGCCGCGGTCGATCCGTTCATCGTCATGGAGGTGCTGCGCGCCGCCAACGAGCGGCAGGCGGCCGGCGGCGACGTGCTGCACCTGGAGATCGGCCAGCCCGGCACCGGCGCCCCGCGCGGCGTGCTGGAGGCGGCGAAGCGGGCGCTCGACGCCGACGCCCTGGGCTACACCGACGCGCTCGGCCTGCCGGCCCTGCGGGAGGCCATCGCCCGCTGGTACCGCGACCGCCACGGCGTGCCGGTCGACCCGGCGCGGGTGGCCGTCACGACGGGATCGTCGGGCGGCTTCCTCAGCGGCTTCCTGGCCGCCTTCGACGCTGGCGACCGGGTGGCGATGGCGGCGCCCGGCTATCCCGCCTACCGCAACATCCTGAAGGCGCTGTCGATCGAGCCGGTGGAGGTGCCGGCCGGGCCGGAGACCCGCTTCCAGCCGACGGTGGAGCTGCTGGAGGCGCTGGACCGGCCTGTGCAGGGCCTGATCGTCGCCAGCCCCAGCAACCCCGCCGGCACCATGCTGGACCGGGCGGAGCTGCGCCGCCTCTACGACTGGTGCGCCGCCCGCGGCGTCCGCCTGGTGTCGGACGAGATCTACCACGGGATCGAGTTCGGCACGGTGGCGTCGGCCAGCGCGCTGGAGTTCGGCGACCGCGCCGTCGTCGTCAACAGCTTCTCCAAGTATTTCAGCATGACCGGCTGGCGGCTCGGCTGGATGGTGCTGCCGGCCGACCTTGTGCGACCGGTGGAGCGGCTGGCGCAGAACCTCTACATCTCCCCGCCGGCCCTTTCGCAGCACGCGGCGGTAGCCGCCTTCGCCTGCCGGGACGAGCTGGAGGGCCACGTCGCCCGCTACGCCCGCAACCGCGCGGTCCTGCTGGAGGAGCTGCCGCGGGCCGGGCTGACGCGCCTGGCCCCGTCCGACGGCGCCTTCTTCGTCTATGCCGACGTGTCGGACCTGACCGACGATTCGGAGGCGTTCTGCAAGCGGCTGCTGCACGACACCGGCGTCGCCATCACCCCGGGCATCGACTTCGACCCCGCCCGCGGCCGCCGCTTCGTCCGCATCAGCTTCGCCGGCAGCGAGGCCGACGTGGTCGAGGCGGCGCGCCGGATCAGGGGATGGCGTCCCTGACCCGGCGGCACCGCCGCGTGGCTACCGGGCGTCCGGCCGGCTTGCGGCGTCGATCGCATGCCGCCGCGCGCGGCGCTCTGACGCCATCAAGCCGAGCTTGACCTTGCCCGGGGCGGCAGCGGCCGCGGCTGGGACCGAGGTGGCGGCCTGCAGGACCCGGTGAAGGGTGGACAGCAGTGTCTCCCGGTCGTCGTCGAACGCGCCATGGCTGCTGGCGCCCGATTTCCACCCCTCCGCCGATTCCGCGTTCGGCGCCTGGATCCAGGCGCTGTTCCCGCCGGTGAGGAGCCGCTTCAGCTCCTTGTCCGCCTCGATATCCCGGGCCAAGCCCAGGATGGGGGTACCGCCCCCTGCCGGGGCGCTGGGGATTCTCAACCGCTCCTCGAAGGCGTGGCTTACCAGGTAAAGCAGGGACTTGTTGTAGATGCGTGCGCAGTGGTCGTCCTGCTCGGCCTTGTCGGTCAGGGTGAAGAGGGCGAACTGACCGATCATCCCGCCCTTGATGGCCGCGGCGTAATGCTTCCAGAAATGGGCGGTCGTGCAGGCGGGCGCCCAGAGGGTGCAGCTGGCGATGGCTCGTTTCCGGTCCTTCCGCGTCTTGAGGATCAGGTCGATCATCGGTGCGAGCAGGATCGCGCCGGCGCTGTGTCCGACGAGGTGGATGTCGGCGCCGTCATCCTCGAGCAACTCGTCCAGGAAGATCGCCGCCGCCCCGACGGGCGTGCCGGCACCGTCGAGCCGGGAAGCCAGCGTCGCGTTCTCCTTCATCTCGTCCCAGGCCGCCTTCCCGGACAGCCCACGCGCGAGTGGCTCGAGCGTGCTGTCGAGGCGGTCCAGGAGGAAGTCCTTCGCGTCGTCCAGCAGCCCCTCCGGCCGGCGGAGGCGGATGGCGTCGGCCAGGATGTTGCGGAGCGTCGTCCAGTAGTCCGACTTCCAAACGAAGGAAACCGGCCAGATGCCGTTGTCGAGGATGGGCTTCCTGTACTCGGCCACGCGCTGGACGGCGGATGTCACGTCGTTCAGCCCGCCGTGGGCATAAAGGAGGACTCCCTTCTTCTGCTCCCTCAGCGCCTGTCGGGCCTTGTCCCGGATTTCCGCATCGGTGTTGCCGAAGGTACCGCTCCGCCTCGGCAGTCCGTCGTTGCCGACCGAGACGATGTGGGGGCGCAGTTCCGTCGTCGCCATGGCCTCGAAGGATTGGGGGGCCGCCGTCCACATGGTGGCCATCGCCCTGGGACTGACCTGACTGACCGGGGCCCCCAGCCGGGCGACCCAGACATCCATGCCGTTCCTAAGCCAATCCTCGTAGCTGACATGGGCGCAGCCTTCGAGGCCCCAATCCTTGTCCCATGAGTTCTGGATCCAAAATCCTTCGCGGTCGTACCCGACGATGGCGAAGGCGTGGCCTCCGAGAGGTTCGTCGCTCAGTCCGATGCGGCCGCCCTTGATCCGGTGAGGTTCCCAGCCGGCATGCACGAGGCTGGTTGCGAACAGCGCCCCGACCTCGGCGATGGCGCAGTGCATGGCGACCATGTCGCGGTGGTTCACCCGGAAATAGGCGCCGAGCGGCCGGGTGAAGGCGTCGGCGGTGCGATCCGGCGTGAGGCTCCGGTCTTCTACGCCCGGATGGTACGGCCACAGCTCCTCCCGGCAGACGCCATGTTTGTGCCAGGCCTTCATGGCGCCGCGCGCGCTGGAACCGCTGTAGTCCTCGCCCGGCCACTCGTCATAGCGCTTGGCCATCTCGTAGAGCATGCGGGGGCTCACCAGGTCCTTGCTTGCCCCGACCTTCCGGGTCCTCTGCAGGTAGTGCACGACGGTGGCGAGTCCGAAGCCGGTGCAGGCGCCCTCGATCCCCTGGTCCAGGACAGGAATCCCGTGTTCCTTCCACGCGCTGAGCGGCCGTTCCGCAGGCACGTCGACGAGGGTGGGCTCGAACATCCGGTCGCGGAAATCGATGAGGTCGGGCATGGCGCCGCAGGCGCGCTGCCCGACCATGGGCAGGTCGGTGCTTCCCATCTGCTTCTCCCTGGCGTGCGGCGTCGGTTGGCTGCGCCGCATGCCGGGAACGGTGACACGTTCACGCCTATGAAGCGAGTCCGTGCCCGGTGGGATTCGGTGTTGGTGTGAAACTCTATCGGGTCGCCTACCACACGATCTCGCGCAGGAAGGACAGCAGCGCCCCGTTGACGGCTTCCGGAGCCTCCTGCTGGATCCAGTGCCCGGCGCCGGGGACGACGACCTTGCGGCGCAGGCCGGGGACCAGCTGCTCCAGGTTCTGGTAGGCCTTGTCCAGCCCCGGCATGCGGATGACGCCGTCGCGGTCGCCGACGATGAAGAGCGCCGGGGTGGAGGCTGGCAGGCGGTTGCC
>DASPKT010000239.1:0-17730 GCA_035627915.1 Azospirillaceae bacterium | reverse complement strand
CGGACATCCTGGGCGACGAGGATCACCTCGGCGACATGGACTTCAAGGTCGCCGGCACCGAGAAGGGCATCACCGCCCTTCAGATGGACATCAAGATCACCTCGATCACCGAGGAGATCATGAAGGTCGCGCTGGGCCAGGCCAAGGACGGCCGCCTGCACATCCTGGGCGAGATGGGCCGCGCCATCGGCGGCGCCCGCGAGAGCGTCAACCAGAACGCCCCGCGCATCACCGTCATCAACATCCCGAAGGACAAGATCCGCGACGTGATCGGTTCCGGCGGCAAGGTGATCCGCGAGATCGTCGAGCAGACCGGCGCCAAGATCGACATCGAGGACGACGGCACCGTCAAGGTCGCCGCGGTGGACGGCAAGGCCTCCGAGGCCGCCATCCGGTGGATCAAGGGCATCGTCGCCGAGCCCGAGATCGGCGAGGTCTACACCGGCAAGGTCGTCAAGATCATGGACTTCGGCGCCTTCGTGAACTTCCTCGGTTCGCGCGACGGCCTGGTCCACATCTCCGAGCTCTCCCAGCAGCGCGTCGCCAAGGTCGGCGACGTGGTGAAGCAGGGCGACGAGGTGAAGGTGAAGGTCCTGGGCTTCGACGATCGCGGCAAGGTCAAGCTGTCGATGAAGGTCGTCGACCAGCAGACCGGCGAGGACCTGTCGAAGAAGGCCGAGACCGCCGCCGACTGATCCCGGCACGCGGAAACGCCGATGGAGGGGCCGCCGGAGCGATCCGGCGGCCCTTTCCCGTTTCCGGCAGGCGCTATCCCCTTGTCTCCATGACAAGTTCCGGGTGGTTTCCCGCGCCGCGCGGACGCTATGAGTGGGCACGTCCGCCCACCGTCCAGGGGTCCCCGCATGTCCGCCACGTCCGGCCCGGCCGCTCCCCGCCTGGGTGCCGCCGAATGGGGGCTGCTGCTGGCCCTGTCGCTGCTGTGGGGCGGGTCGTTCTTCTTCGGCAAGGTGGCCCTGGCGGAGCTGCCGCCCCTGACCCTGGTGCTGCTGCGCGTCGGCATCGGCGCGCTGGCGCTGCTGGCCCTGGCCCGGGCGACGGGGCAGCGGGTGCCGCTGGCCGCCTCCTGGCGGCGCTATGCCCTGCTGGGGCTGGTCAACAGCCTGATCCCCTTCAGCCTGATCTTCTGGGGCCAGACGGCGCTGACGGCGGGCACGGCGGCGGTGCTGAACGCCACCACCCCGCTGTTCGGCGCCGTGCTGGCGCACCTCTTCACCGCGGACGAGAAGCTGACGGCGAACCGGCTCGCCGGCGTGCTGGTCGGCATGGCCGGCGTCGCCGTCATGGTGGGCCCGGCCGCCCTGTCGGGGCTGGGCGGCGACCTCGCCCACCAGCTGGCCGTCCTGGGCGCCGCCTTCTCCTACGGGGTGGGAAGTCTGTTCGGGCGGCGCTTCCGGGGCGACCCGCCCATGGTGACGGCGGCAGGCCAGGTGGCCGCCACCGCGGTCATGCTGCTGCCGCTGGCCTTGCTGGCGGACCGGCCCTGGGAGCTGCCGGCGCCCTCCGCCGCCACCGTCTGGTCGGTGCTGGGCCTGGCGCTGCTCAGCACGGCGCTGGCCTACGTGATCTTCTTCCGCATCCTGGCGACGGCGGGCGCCGGCAACGTGCTGCTGGTGACCCTGCTGATCCCGGTCAGCGCCATCCTGCTGGGCGCCCTGTTCCTGGGCGAGGCGGTGACCGGCCGCCAGCTCGCCGGCATGGCCGGGATCGCCCTGGGCTTGGCCGCCATCGACGGGCGTCTGCTCCGCCGCCTGCGCCCCCGCCGCCCTGCTCCCTGAAAGCGGGGCCGCGCGCGGCCCCGCGCGTAGGGGCTTCGCCCCAAGCTTCAAGGCCCGCGGCCTCGGACCCGCCATGCGCCGGCCGCCCGGTTTCCTGTGACGGCCCGCACAGGGCGGAAGAACCGCCCGGGTCTACACGTTCCTCACCGACGAGGGGGCCCGAGAGAGGACCCGGATCGGAGCACCGGCCGGTCGGCCGGCGCGGAAAATCATGAGGAGAGCATCCATGTCGCGTATTCGTTCGCTCGTCGTCGCCACGTCGGCCCTGGTCGCGCTGTCCGCGACGCCGGCCCTGGCGAAGAGCGCGTTCGACGGCGCCTATGTCGGCCTGCAGGGCGGTTACAACTTCGTGACGCCGGACGCCGACCATCAGACGGTCATCGGCGGCGACGCCATCGCCACCTCCAGCACGGACAAGAACGCCGACGGCTTCACCGGCGGCATCTACGCCGGCTTCGGCCAGACCTTCGACCGCTTCTACGTCGGCGCCGAGGTCGACGCCGGCTACAGCGACGCCAAGGGCACGGCCACCCCGAACAGCGCCCGCTACAGCTTCGAGGCCAAGGAGAGCTACGGCGTCTCCGGCCGCGTCGGCTACCTGTTCAGCGACACCGCCCTGGTCTACGGCCGGGTCGGCTGGCAGCGCACCGACATCGACTTCACCGGCAACCCCGGCGTGCCCACCATCGGCGGCACCCCGGCCGTGGCCTCCTTCGGCGGCGAGCTGGACGGTGTCCGCTACGGCATCGGCAGCGAGGTCGTGGTCGGCCAGAACCTGCTGCTGCGGGCCGAGTACAGCTACACCGACTACGAGGACTTCACCGTCACCTACCCGCTGGGTGCCGGCAACTCCCGCGTGGACGCGCACGAGAACCTCGTGCGCGCGGGCATCGCCTACCGGTTCTGATCCCGGCCCCTCAGCCGGAACCGGTGGACGACAGGACCCGGCCGCAGCGATGCGGCCGGGTCTCTTTCATTCCGGCCCGCCCTACCGCGTCCGCCCCCCTACCGCGTCCGCCAAGTCCGCACCGGTCCCGTGTCGACGTGGGTGTGGCCCGTCGAGGGGTAGTAGGCGGCGCCGCCGCGCTGCATGGTCTTGGCGATCTCGGCGATGGCGGCGCCCGGCAGGATCGGCACCTTGACGTCCACCGCCTTGCCCTGCATGTGGAAGCTCTCCCGCGCCGCCTGGGGGTTCGCCTTGACCAGCTTGGCGTTCGTCTCGGGCGCGCGGTAGCCGGAATAGACGTGGATCTCCGTCGTCGGCGGCAGGCCGGTGCGGTAGAGCAGGTCGAACAGGAAGTCCAGCAGCAGCGGGTCGATGGCCCCGATCTTGCCGGCGGTGCGGTCGCGCAGCAGCAGCGACACCTTCTCCATCGCCCGCGGGTCGTAGGCGCCGTTGTGCCAGTACACCACGTCCGCCCGCTCCCCGCTGGGCTGGTGGACCAGCACGATGCGCCGCAGGTCGGGCAGGGGCGGTAGCTCCGGCACCGGCTCCGGCACGCCCGGCGGCCGCCCCCCGGCGCAGGCGGCGAGCAGCAGCAGGGCGAGGGCAGCGAGGCAGCGGCGGATCGGGGCGGTGGCGGGCAAGACGGCGGGTCCGGGCGGCAGGGGGCGTCGGGACGCGGACCCTAGCACGCAACCCTTAACCATGCCCAACCGGATGGGGGCTCGTTCGGGTTCGGCGGAAGCACGACGCTCTCCTTCACCCTAATACCTTCTCTTCGTCATGCCCGCGGAGGCGGGCATCCAGGCATTCAGCCGCGGGCACGCCAGGGTAAGGGCGCCGGCGGAGACGTGCGCGCCCTTCCGGGAAGCGCCAGCACGCTCATTGCCTGGATTCCCGCCTCCGCGGGAATGACGGCAGTGGGGAGGAGGGGCGCTTCAATGGCGTCGGGAGGGCTGCGCCGCATGTCGGGTTCCTACCCGGGCGTTCCCCGTACCCCGCCAATCCAGGGTCCGGACGACAGCGCCGGCCGTCGTCGCCACCCTCGCCCCGCCCGGCAGCCCCTATCCAGTCTTGCATCCCGTCACGGGCGCGCCAAGTCCAGCACCATCCCCTCTCGCGCGGTCAGCGTGCCCGGGCGCATCGCCTGGGCGGCCGCCGCGATGGCGTCCATGGCCGCGTCGTCGTGGCTGGGGTCGTGGTGGAACAGGACGGCGGCGCCGACGCCGGCGGCCTCGGCCACCCGGCAGGCCTCCTGCCAGGTGGAATGGCCCCAGCCGCGGAAGCGGGGATACTCCTCGTCGGAGAAGCTGCTGTCGTAGATCATGTAGTCGGCCCCGCGGGCCAGCTCGACCACGACCGGGTCGGGCCCGCCGCCCCGGTGCTCGGTGTCGGTGACCAGGCACAGGCTGCGCCCGCCGTACTCCACCCGGTAGGCGGTGGCGTTGTTGGGGTGGTTCAGCGGGGCGGTGCGGATGCGGATGCCGGGCTGCGGCTCCAGCGTGTCGCCGGCGATGAACTTGCGGTAGTGGCAGCTCTTCTCGATCAGGGTCGGCGGGATCGGGAACAGGGGCGGGACCATCAGCATGGTCATGACCTCGTGCAGGTCGGTGTCCGGCCCCAGGTGGCCCTCCCAGATCAGGATGTCGTTGCGGGCGTCGTAGGCCGGCGCGAAGAAGGGCAGGCCGCCGACATGGTCGTGGTGGGTGTGGGTCAGGAACAGGTCGGCGTGGAAGGGCGGGCGTCCCGCCAGCTCCACCCCCAGCGGGCGGATGCCGGTGCCGGCGTCGAAGATCAGCAGGTGGGGCCCGCAGCGCACCTCGATGCAGCTGGTATTGCCGCCGTAGCGCGCCGTCTCCGGACCCGGCGTCGCGATGCTGCCGCGGACGCCCCAAAACCGTGCCGTGAAGTCCGCGACCGCCACCAGGAAGCCCCCCGACACGCCCCAGCCCGCGGCAGGAAGTCTAGGGCGGATGCGCGCGGTGTCGAGGGAAAGTTGATGTGGGCGCCCCTTGCCCCAGCCCCGTCAGGGCACCAGGCGGTACCCGCCGGGCTCGGTCACCAGCAGCTCGGCGTTGGAGGGGTCGCGCTCGATCTTCTGGCGCAGCCGGTAGACGTGGGTCTCCAGCGTGTGGGTGGTGACCGCGGCGTTGTAGCCCCAGACCTCGCCCAGCAGCGTGTCGCGCCCGACCACCCGGTCGCCCGCCCGGTACAGGTACTTCAGGATCTGCGTCTCCTTCTCAGTGAGGCGGATCCGGCGGTTGCGCTTCTCGTCGAACAGCAGCTTGGCGGCGGGGCGGAAGCTGTAGGGGCCGATGGCGAAGACGGCGTCGTCGCTGGCCTCGAACTGGCGCAGCTGGGCGCGCAGCCTTGCCAGCAGCACGCCCAGGCGGAACGGCTTGGCGACGTAGTCGTTGGCGCCGCTCTCCAGGCCCAGGATGGTGTCGCTGTCGGTAGCGGCCGCGGTCAGCATGATGACGGGGCACTTCACCCCCTCGCGCCGCATCAGCCGGCACAGCTCGCGCCCGTCCATGTCGGGCAGGCCCACGTCCATCAGGATGGCGTCGAAGGGGCGGCCCCGCACGGCGGCCATGGCGCCGGCCGCGTCGGCGGCCTCCACAGTCTCGAACTCCTCGTGCAGGGTGAGCTGTTCCGCCAGGGACTGGCGCAGGGCCGGGTCGTCGTCGACCAGCAGGATCTTCTTTCCCGGGATGTTCATGTGCGCTGCCCGGTATGCCCTCTGGATGGAAATGCCGCGTCGGCCGGGAAACTAGCACGGGTATCGCCGGTTGGCGATGCCGCAGCCTCCCCCCCGCCGCAAGTCCCGCCCCCGCGGCGGGCCGCCCTGCGCGTGGCGCGGCGCTTGGGCTTTTGCATTTCCGGGCGACCGCCGATAGGGTCGGGGGACACCGATCCCGGGCGCAGGCCCGGGGATATGAACGGACTGACCGCGGCCGCCATGCCTCCCGAGCTGACCCCAGACCTCGCCCACCCGCTGGACCGGGCGGCCCTGCGCGCCGTCGACCGCGCCATGGCGGAGCTGCGGCGCGGCGACGCGGTGCTGCTCCAGGGGGAGGACGGGCGGTGTCTGCTGGTCCAGGCCGCCGAGGCCGCCACCCCGGGCTCCATCGGGCTGATGGCGGAGCAGGCGGGTGCCGTGCCGGCGCTGGCGATCACCGCCCGCCGCGCCGAGGCGCTGGGCCTGTCCGTGCCCGGGGAGGCCGGCGGCATCGCACTGCTGGGCGCCACCGCCACCGTCTCGGCCGAGCTGGCCCGCGACCTCGCCGACCCCACCCGCACCACGCCCGAGGCGGCGGCGGAGCGGGCGCGCCGCGTCTCCGTCGCCCCGGTCGCGGGTGAGGCGGCGGCGGAGCGGGCCGCCGTGCTGCTGGCCAAGCTCGCCCGGCTGCTGCCGGCGGTGCTGGTGGCGGAGGTGGCGGAGCCGGCCGCCGACTGGCCCGCCTTCGCCCGCCGCTACGACCTGCTGTCCGTCGACGGCGCCCACGTCGCCGGCTACCACCGGCAGGCCGCCCGCACGCTCTACAAGGTGGTGGAGGCGAGCGTGCCGCTGGCGGACGCCGAGCGCACGCGCATCGTCGCCTTCCGCCCCAGCGACGGCAGCCCGGAGCACCTCGCCATCGTCATCGGCGAGCCGGACCCGGCCGGGCCGGTGCTGGCGCGGCTGCATTCCGAATGCTTCACCGGCGACCTGCTGGGCAGCCTGCGCTGCGACTGCGGCCCGCAGCTGCGCGGCGCCATCCAGGAGATCGCGGAGGCCGGCAGCGGCGTGCTGCTGTACCTGGCGCAGGAGGGGCGCGGCATCGGCCTCATCAACAAGCTGCGCGCCTACCGGCTGCAGGACGGCGGCATCGACACGGTCGACGCCAATTTGGCGCTGGGGTTCGAGGCGGACGAGCGGGTGTACCTGCCGGCCGCCGCCATGCTGCGGGCGCTGGGCTATTCCCGGGTGCGGCTGATGACCAACAACCCGGACAAGATGGCCCAGCTGGCCCGCCACGGGATCGAGGTGGCCGACCGGGTCCGCCACGTCTTCCCCAGCAACGGCCACAACCAGGCCTATCTCCGCGCCAAGGCGGAACGGTCGGGCCACCTGTTCTGAACGGGCAGGGCCTGCCCGGACTTATTTGCCGGGCGGCACCGGACCCTGGTCCCGTCACCCCGGCCAAGTCCCTGTAATCGCTGGTTTCCCCGCCTGGCATGCGGCTTGCTGCTGTGGGGGCGGGAGACTTCGCGATGCCGAACACGATCCATCACCGCAGTCCGCACGACGCCCTGGACGCCCAGGCGGACAGGCGCGCGCGGGAGGCCGCCCAGGCGGGCAAGCCCGCCGGCAAGGCCGGGGAGACGGACAAGCCCGAGGAGGAGGGCCTGTCCTTCTGGGACTTCGTGGACGTCATCAACCCGCTGCAGCACATCCCCGTCGTCAACACCCTCTACCGCGAGCTGACCGGCGACACCATCAAGGCGCCCGCCAAGCTGGCCGGCGGCGCGCTGCTGGCCGGGCCCGTCGGCCTCGCCATCGCCGCCGCCGGGGTGGTGGTGGAGCAGACGACCGGCAACGACGTCGGCGGCCATGTCATGGCCTTCCTGAAGGGCGCCGGCCGCAAGGAGGAGGCGCCGGCGACGATGGTCGCCGAGGCGGCCGAACCGCCCCCGCCGGCCAAGCCAGCCGGCAAGCAGGCGGCACCCGCCCCATCCATCCCCACGACGGTGCCGTCGATGCCGGCAATGCCATCGGTCCCGGCGGCGCCCGGCCCGCCGGTCTCCCTGGCGTCGACTGCGGGCGACGACACGGCCGCCCTGGCGGCGCTGGCAGCCGCTCCCGGCGGCGGGCTGCCCGGCGGGCGGGCGCTCGGCGGCACCCCGCCGGCGGCGGAGCCCTTCGCCCTGTCGCAGACCCAGTCGGACGCGCTGGAGGCGCTCGCCTCGCGCACCCGCACCTCCGGCGGCGTGCCCTCCGACCGGCCCAAGGGCATGGGCCTCGACAGGTACCGCGCCCTGGCCGAGGCCGGCGGCGGCACCGAGCCCCGCGCCCGCAGCCACGTCCCCGCCGGCTTCGAGCAGGCGCAGGGGGCGGCGGCGCGCCCGGTCTTCCGCGCCGCCCCGCCGCCGACCCTGGTGCACCCCAGCACGGTCCAGAGCGCCGCCGAGGAGGCCGTCGTCGCCACCCTGGCGCCGCCGCCGAAGGCCAAGGCCGCCGAACCGGCGCGGCCGGCGGGCCCGGAGGATGCGGCCAAGGGCGGCCAGTGGCCGCCCACCGGCCCGGCGGCGCTGCCCAAGGAGCTGATCGCCGACATGATGATGCAGGCGATGGACAAGTACGAGGCGCAGGCGAAGGCCCGCAGCGCCGGCCAGGCGCAGGGGCTGCGCTGATCCTGCCTCTCCCGCACGATGGCGGATGCCGCCGCGGGGCGCTATAAGCGGGGCATGGACCTGACCGTGGAAACCCTCCCCGACGGCACGGCCCGGCTGGTCTGGCCGGGCGGCGCCGCCCGTTGCGCATTGGGCCGCGGCGGCATCCGCGCCGACAAGCGGGAGGGCGACGGCGGCACCCCTGTCGGCAGCTTCGCGCTCCGCCGCGTGCTCTACCGCGCCGACCGGCTGGCGGCACCGGAGACGGGGCTGTCGGTGGCGCCGACCCGGCCCGACGACGGCTGGTGCGACGATCCCGCCCATCCCGACTACAACCGCCCGGTCCAGCGGCCTTTCGCCGCCTCGCACGAGGAGATGTGGCGCGAGGACGGGGTCTACGACGTGGTCGTCGTGCTCGGCCACAACGACGACCCGCCGGTCCCGGGGCTGGGCAGCGCCGTCTTCCTGCACGTCGCCCGCCCGGACTGGGAGCCCACCGCGGGCTGCGTGGCGCTGGCCCTGCCGGACCTGCTGGCAGCGCTGCGGCACTGCCGGCCGGGCGACCGGCTGAGCGTCCCGGGCTGATTGCCCGCTACCCCTTCCGCGCCTCTCCACCCGGGTGGTTCCCCGGATGAATAGGGCTCTGCTTCCGAAAAGGTGGGCCCAAGAGGGCAAAGGGCGAGGGGGCGTCGAATCTCCAGGACCGCTATTCGGGAATCGAAGGCGTTAACCGCTCCGTCCTGCGTTCTAGTCACTTCCGGCAGGAGGGGAAGGGCGCTACGCTCCTCGGGCAAGACGGAGAGAAAGGGTCGGCAGGCCCCCAACCAGCCGAACGGCGGACCCGGGCTAGACCGACCATCCCCCTATCAACAGTGACGGAGGAAGAACGATGGCCATGGAACACCACATCGAAAGCCTGCGCCAGAAGCACGCCGTCCTCGAGCAGAAGATCCAGTCCGAGCTCTCCCGCCCCTACCACGACAGCATCGCCGTCCGCAGCCTGAAGTTCGAGAAGCTCCAGGTGAAGGAGCAGTTGGACCGCGCGTCGCGGAACTAGCCTTCCCCGCGCGACCCGCCGCGCCGCCGGGAGAGGCCCCGGCGGGCGGCGCAGCGCCGGCCACCGGAGGTGCCAGAGGGCACCGGATCTGAACACGCCGCATCGGCCCCGATGCGGCGTTCGTCGTTTCTGGGGGTCGGGAAGGTGCCGCGCGTGCCGGAAAAGGTTGGCCCGGCGGAAGAGCACCGGGTGCATGGCCGGGAAGTCGGTCGCTGCCGCCGCAACCCCTGATCGTCACCCCCGCGGAGGCGGGGGTCCAGGTATTCAGACGGCACGACGGCCAGGGGAGGGTGCCGGCGGCCACGGCAGCACCCTTCAAGCCGGCGGCATAGCACGCTGAATACCTGGATGCCCGCCTCCGCGGGCATGACGGAAGAAGGAGGAATGGACGGATGCCCGCCCTCAGGCGTCCTTCGCCTCGCGCAGCTGGCGGGTGGTCTTCTCCAGGCGCTGGGCCAGCACCCGCATGATCTCCACCGCCATCTGCGGGAACTCGGTGACCAGGCGGAAGAACAGCGACTTCTCGATGCGCAGGGCGCAGAGCGGCGTGCGGGCGCGCACCGTGGCGGTGCGGGGCATGTCGCAGAGGATGGCGATCTCGCCGACGATGTCGTTACGGCCCACGGTGGCGACGGTCAGCGGCCCGTGCTCGGTGCGCACGACGATCTCCGCCTCGCCCTCCATCAGGATGTAGGCGGCGTCGCCCATCTCGTCCTGCTCGAACAGGACGTGGCCGGCGGGGTAGTTGACCCGCTCGCTGGTGAAGGCCAGCAGCTTCAGCTTCGACGTCTCGATGTTGGCGAACAGCGGGATCCGCCGCAGCGCCTCGACTTCCTCGGCCAGGCTCACGGAACCGGTGCCTCCCCCATGACCATGCGTTTCTTCCCCGCCCGACAGTGGTGCCGCACCGCCGGGCCCCTGTAAAGTCTCCAGGTGTAAAGCCTCCAGGTGTAAAGCGTCCCGATGCGTCCCGGTGCCTCCTGGCGGGCGGCCGCCGTCCCGTGCCAAGGTCCGCCCCATGAGTGCGACCGTGAATATCCTCTGCTGGGCCCAGCCGCTGCTGCCGGGCGACGGCGCCGACATGGCGGCGCTCGCCGCCGCCCTGGCGGGGGAGGGGGCTCGCGTCCACCTCGCCTGGGGCGGCTTCCGCCCGCCGGTGCTGCCCGGCGTCGCGGTCGCGGCGCTGCCGCCGGCGGGACTGGCGGACCCGGCGGGGCGGCTGGTCGCGGGCGCCGACGGGCGGCCGGTGGACAATGCCTGGAAGAAGCGGCGCGCCGCGGCGACGCTGAAGCTGCTGGCCGACACGGGCCCGGCCCTGGTCGTGCTGGACTGCTACCCCTTCGCCCGCCGTGCCTTCCGGTTCGAGCTGCGGCCCCTGCTGGGCATCTGCGCCGCGCGCCGTCCCGCCGTCCCCGTCGCCTGCCGCCGCCCGCCCGGCCCGGAGGAGCCGGACGCGCCGGAGCGGCTGGCCGGCCTGGCGGCGGAGGCGCTGCCGCTCCTGGCCGCGCATTCGGGGGAGACGGACCGCGCCGCCGCCGCCCGGGCCTTGCTGAGGCTGGCCGGCGCTGCTTAAGTGCCCGCCATGGACAAGACCAAGCCCCTGGTGGGCCGCTATCCCGCCGACGCGCTGCGGGCGGACTATCTGCGCAGCGGCGCCGGCCTGGCGCTGACGCTCGGCCCCTTCGCCATCGCCTTGCCGCACCCGGTCATCCTGGTGCCGCTGCTGCTGGGGGCGGGGCTGTTCGGCCTGTTCGGGCTGCGCACCGCGGCGCGCCAGATGACCCGCTTCCACATGGACCAGGACGGGCTGCGGGCGGAGGGGCCGCTGGGCGGCGCCATCCGCTGGTCCGAGCTGTCGGAGGTGCGGCTGCGCTACTTCTCCACCCGCCGCGACCGCAAGGAGGGCTGGATGCAGCTCTCGCTGAAGGGTGGCGGCCGGGGGCTGGAGCTGGAATCCGCCCTCGACGGGTTCGAGGCCATCGCCGCCCGGGTGGCGGAGGCCGCCATCGCCAACCGGCTGCGCCTGGCGGAAGCGACGCGCGACAACTTCGCCGCCCTCGGCCACGCCATCCCCGACCCCGACCGGCCGCCCCAGCATTTCCGCTGGGGCACGCTCTCCAAGACGGAAACGCCCGATGACTGACGCGCCCACGCTCCGCCTGCCCCGCCTCATCGGCCACCGGGGGGCGGCCAGGCACGCGCCCGAGAACACGCTGGCATCGGTCCGCATGGCGGCGCTGCAGGGAGCACCCTGGGTGGAGGTGGATGTCAAGCTGACCGCCGACGGCGTGCCGGTCCTGATGCACGACGATACGCTGGACCGCACCACCAACGGCCGCGGCAAGGTGGCGGAGACGCGGTTCGAGGCGCTGTCGCGGCTGGACGCGGGCCGCTGGTTCTCCCCCGCCTTCATCGGCGAGCCGGTGCCGACCCTGGCGGCGCTGATCGACTTGGTGGCGCAGCTGGACCTGGGGCTGAACCTGGAGATCAAGCCCTGTCCCGGCCGGGCGGCGGAGACGGCGGGCGTGGCGCTCTCCATGGCCTACAGCCTGTGGCCGGAGGGCAGGCCGCCGCCGCTCGTCTCCTCCTTCGAGTTCGAGGCGCTGGAGACGGCGCGGCGCGTGGTGCCCTCCTGGCCCATCGGCTACCTGATCGACCGCCGGCATCCCGACTGGCGCGCGCAGGCCGACGCGGTGGGGGCGGCCACCATCAACGTGAACGCCCGCAAGGAGACGGCCGCCACCATCGCCGAATACCGCGCCACCGGCCGCCCGGTTCTGGCCTACACGGTCAACACCCTGCCGGCGGCGCAGGAGGTGCTGGGGTGGGGCGTGCACGGGGTGTTCACCGACACGCCGCAGGGGCTGGCGCCGCTGCTGCGCCAGCCGGGTGCGGGCGTTGCGTGAGGCACCCCGGATGCGCGGGGGTCTTCCGCTCAGTACCCTTTTCCTATATGCAGCCGTGCGGGACATCGGGGCGGGGCGCGAGGCCCGCGGAGATCAAGGGGTTTGGAGGCGGTCGTGAAGGCGTTGAAGGCTTTTCGCATCTCGGGCAAGGAGGTGCTGCCGCTGGTGGAGGGCGGGAAGGGGATCTCGGTCTCGAACGGCGAGAGCTCCGGCGCCTGGGCGGCGGCCGGGGGCATCGGCACCTTCTCCGGCGTGAACGCAGACACCCGCGACGAGCGGGGCGAGATCATCCCCCAGCTCTACCACGGCAAGACCCGGCGCGAGCGGCACGAGGAGCTGGTCGCCCACTCCATCCGCGGCGGCATCTACCAGGCCCGCGTGGCGCACGAGGTGTCGGGCGGCGAGGGCCGCATCCACATGAACGTACTGTGGGAGATGGGTGCCGCCGAGCGCATCCTGCACGGCATCCTGGAGGGGGCGAAGGGCCTCATCCACGGCGTCACCTGCGGCGCCGGCATGCCCTACCGCATCGCCGAGATCGCCGTTAAGTACGGCGTCCACTACTACCCCATCGTCTCCTCCGCCCGCGCCTTCCGGGCGCTGTGGCTGCGCGCCTACAACAAGTTCCGGGACAACCTGGGCGGCGTCGTCTACGAGGACCCCTGGCTCGCCGGCGGCCACAACGGCCTGTCCAACAGCGAGGACCCGGTGAAGCCGGAGGACCCGTTCCCCCGGGTGCTGGCGCTGCGCGAGATGATGAACAGCTTCGGGCTGAACGACACCCCCATCATCATGGCGGGCGGCGTCTGGTGGCTGTCGGAGTGGGAGGACTGGATTGACAACCCGGACCTGGGCCCGGTCGGCTTCCAGTTCGGCACCCGCCCCCTGCTGACCCGGGAGAGCCCCGTCTCCGACGCCTGGAAGCGCAAGCTGCTGACGCTGAAGAAGGGCGACGTCTACCTGAACCGCTTCTCCCCCACCGGCTTCTACTCCTCCGCCGTCAGCAACCCGTTCCTGGAGGAGCTGAAGGGCCGGGCCGACCGCCAGGTCGCCTACTCGGTGGAACCGGTCGGCGACCATGTCGCGGAGTTCCGCGTCGGCCCGCGCGGCCGGCCGGTCTACCTGACCCCGCACGACAAGGAGCATGCCGAGGCCTGGGTGGCGGCCGGCTACACCTCGGCGCTCCGCACGCCCGACACGACGCTGATCTTCGTGACGCCGGAGGAGGCGGAGCGCATCCATGTCGACCAGGTCGAGTGCATGGGCTGCCTGTCCGCCTGCAACTTCTCCAACTGGGCGCAGAACGAGGAGGGGACGACGGGCCGCAAGGCCGATCCCCGCAGCTTCTGCATCCAGAAGACCCTACAGAACATCAGCCACTCCGAGGATGTGGAGCACCAGCTGATGTTCGCCGGCCACAACGCCTACCGCTTCGCCTCCGACCCCTGGTACCAGGGCGGCTTCGTGCCGACGGTCAAGCAGCTGGTGGAGCGCATCCAGACCGGGTACTGACGCGGATGGGTCGGCGCATCCGCGCGCTGGCGCTGCTGGCAGTGCTGGCGCCCGCCGCCCTGGCCCCGGCTTCCGCCCTGGCGGACGGCTACCTGCTGGTGCTGGGCGGGATCGCCGATCCCGGCCGGCGCGACGCGCACGAGGCGGCGCTGCCGGCAGCCCTGGCGGCCGCGGGCGGCACCCGGCTCGCCGCCGGCGGGCCCGCACGCGGGGTGGAGTGGCTGCGGGGCGACGGGCCGGCCCGCGGCGCCTCCCTGGCCGGCTTCGCCAGCCCCGACGACGCCCGCGCCTTCTGGACCTCCGACGCGAACCCCACCGCGGCCGCCCTGCGCGAGGGCGCCGGCCGCTTCGACGCGCTGCTGCTGGACGGGGCCGCCCCCGGCCGCCCCGGCGGCGCCTACCTGGTGCAGCTGACCACGGCAGACGCGCCGCCCCTGCCGGCCCCGGCGGTGGAGGGGGCGGCGCGGGTGCTGGTGGACGGCGCGCCGGTGGCGGCGCTGGCGGGCGACCTGCCCTGGACCCGCGCCCTGGTGCTGGAGTTCGCCGGCGGGGACGCGCTGGACCTCTGGTGGCAGGGCCATGGCGGCTTCCTCCTCCAGGCCCGCGCCCGCGGCCGCCCGCAGGCGGTGATCCGCATCGCCGGGAACGGCTGAGGTCCCTGCCGCTGAGTGCGGCTGGGAGGGGGGCGTGCTTCTGACCGAGCTTCAGTATGAGGGATGGTGGTGCCAGGCCCGGCGCTGTCACGGAGCATCTGCCTCCCCTGGGAGCAGCAACACGTCCCTCAGCCTGAGCCTGTCGAAGGCCGCACACCGCCCCCGCTGCCCCCGCCCCGAGCGTCCGGCCACGGGGAAACGCGTTCACGCACATGCCGCGCAACCCGCAGCCGCCTCCACCCGTTACCCCCTGCGGCAGAACGGAAACGGGGAGCGGGGCATGGGCACGTTGCTGAAGGCGCTGGGCGGGGCCATCGGGATCATCTTCCTGATCGGGCTGGTCGTCGTGGTGGGGATCGTCGCCCTGATCTTCTGACCGGGGACCCTGCCGCCGTTCCTGAGAGTCCTTGCCAAGCGGCCTGGACTCGTTCCAAATAGCGGGGCATCCCTTTCCCTGGGCACGGTCATTCCCATATCCCGCCCATGAACACGCACCGCCCCTTCAAGCAGGCCCTCGACCGGTTGACCCAGGCCGGTCTGCGCCCCACCCGCCAGCGGCTGGCGCTGGCCAAGATCCTGTTCGACGGGGAGGACCGCCACGTCACGGCGGAGCAGCTGCACGGGGAGGCGGTCGCCGCCTGCATGACCGTGTCGCTCGCCACCGTCTACAACACGCTGCACCAGTTCACCGAGGCGGGGCTGCTGCGCGAGGTGGTGGTGGAGGCCGGGCGCTCCTACTTCGACACCAACACCTCCGACCACCATCATTTCTTCTACGAGGGCAGCGGCCGGCTGATCGACATCCCCGGCCACCACCTCGTCGTGAGCGGCCTGCCGACGGCCCCGGACGGCACCCGCGTGGCCCGCATCGACGTCATCGTCCGGCTTTCCGACCAGGGCTGAAACAGGCCCTTCCCAAGTCGAAAATGCGACTGATTATCAAGTAGATGGAAGGCTCTTTAGAGCCGTTCCAATCTATTGACGCCCCCTGGCCCGGGTGGCATAAGGGCTGTCTCCCCACCGCCGCGCCAGACGGCCGGGGGAGCCCCAGTGCACCGCACCCACCCGTTAGGAGAGGACGGAACCATGTCGCTCAAGGGCACGAAGACCGAGGACAACCTGAAGGCCGCCTTCGCCGGCGAGAGCCAGGCGAACCGCCGCTACCTGTATTTCGCCCAGAAGGCGGACGTCGAGGGCTACAACGACGTGGCCGCCGTGTTCCGCTCCACCGCCGAGGGCGAGACCGGCCACGCGCACGGCCACCTGGAGTTCCTGGAGGAGGTCGGCGACCCCGCGACCGGCGAGCCGATCGGCTCCACCGAGCTGAACCTGAAGGCCTCGATCGCCGGCGAGACGCACGAGTACACCGACATGTACCCGGGCATGGCCCGCACGGCCCGCGAGGAAGGCTTCGACGAGATCGCCGACTGGTTCGAGACGCTGGCGAAGGCCGAGAAGAGCCACGCCGGCCGCTTCCAGAAGGCGCTCGACACGCTGAACGCCTGATTTCCCGGAGCGGGCGGGGGCGGCCCCCGGGGCGCCCCCGCCCGACCCGACCGCGGACCCATCGAGCGGCCCCATTGACAAGCCGGGCCAGCCGGCGAGGTGATCCCATGCGCGAAGGCAGTCTCGAGGCCCCGACCCGCCACCCGGTGGCTTGGCAGGACCCCGACTTCTACGACGAGGCCAAGCTGGACGCGGAGATGCGGCGCATCTTCGACATCTGCCACGGCTGCCGGCGCTGCTTCAATCTGTGCGACAGCTTCCCCCGCCTGTTCGACCTGGTCGACGCCTCCCCGACGGAGGAGCTGGACGGGGTGAAGTCGGAGGACTTCAAGCCGGTCGTGGACGCCTGCACGCTCTGCGACATGTGCTACATGACCAAGTGCCCCTACGTGCCCCCGCACGAGTTCAACCTGGACTTCCCCCACCTGATGCTGCGCTACCGCGCGGTGGAGGCCAGGAAGCACGGCACCCCCTTCGCCGTGTCGGAGATGACCAAGACCGACCGCAACGGCAAGCTGGCCGGCGCCGTGGCGCCGCTGGCGAACTGGGCGACCGACACGTCGAACACGCTGACCCGCCCGCTGATGGAGAAGGCCGCCGGCATCGACCGCGCCGCCTACCTGCCGAAGTTCCACGGCAAGACCTTCACGCTCCGCGCCAAGGGCGCAGCACCGGAGGTCAACCGCGAGGCGCCGGCCTTTGGGCGCAAGGCGGTGCTCTACGCCACCTGCTTCGTGAACTACAACAACCCGGACATCGGCATGGCCGCCCGCGCCGTGCTGGCGAGGAACGGGGTGGAGACGGAGGTGGTCTATCCCGCCTGCTGCGGCATGCCGCAGCTGGAGCAGGGCAAGATCGCCGAGGTCGTCGCCAACGCCGGCAAGGTCGCGCGCGAGCTGTCGGGCTGGATCGACCGGGGCTACGACGTGATCGCCCTGGTCCCGTCCTGCGCGCTGATGCTGAAGTTCGAGTGGAAGCTGCTGGTCCCGAAAGACAGCCCCGACTACCCGCTGGTCGAGAAGCTGTCGGCCGCCACCTTCGACGCCAGCGAGTACATCGTGGAGATCGCCCGCAAGGAGGGCCTCGCCCCCGGCATGGCCCCGCTGGAGGGCGGCGTCACGATCCACCTCGCCTGCCACGCCCGTGCCCAGAACATGGGCCCGAAGGCGGCCGAGCTGCTGCGCCTGCTGCCGCCGCCGGAGGGCGCCAAGCTGCCCGACGTGAAGGTGGTGGAGCGCTGCTCCGGCCACGGCGGCAGCTGGGGCGTCATGAAGGGCAACTTCGAGACGGCCCTGAAGGTCGGCAAGCCCGTGGCCACCCAGGCGGTCAAGAACGCCAAGCGCTACGTCGCGTCGGAATGCCCCCTGGCGGCCGAGCACATCCGCCAGGGCATGGAGCGCGTGGACGCCGCGGCGGCCGCGAAGACCGAACAGCTCCACCCCATCCAGATCATGGCCCGCGCCTACGGCCTGTGAGGAACCCATGACCCAGAAGCGAGAGATCACCCGCGCCGACATCCTGCCCATGGCCGAGTACGCCAAGGTGCGCGCGGCCCGGCGCAAGGAGCTGGTGGAGGTGAAGCGGAACCGCCGCGTCGCGGTCGGCCCCTACGCCACCTTCTACTTCGAGAACTACGACACGATGTGGCTGCAGATCCACGAGATGCTCTACATCGAGCGCGGCGGCGAGGAGCAGATCGCCGACGAGCTGAGCGCCTACAACCCGCTGGTGCCCAAGGGCGCGGAGCTGGTGGCGACCGTGATGTTCGAGATCGACGACCCGGTGCGCCGCAAGACGGTGCTGGGCAAGCTGGGCGGGGTGGAGGACACCTTCTTCCTGGAGCTGGGCGGCGAGCGGGTCACCGGCACGCCGGAGGAGGACGTGGACCGCACCAGCGCGTCGGGCAAGGCGTCGTCGGTGCAGTTCGTGCATTTCCACCTGAACCCGGCCCAGGTGCAGGCCTTCCGGGAGCCCGGCACGCGCG
>DASPKT010000238.1:0-6790 GCA_035627915.1 Azospirillaceae bacterium | reverse complement strand
AGCCCCAGATCTCGCGGCCGCCGGCCAGGGGCGCGCTCACGTCCACGTACATCTGGCTGATGAAGTTGCAGAGCTTGCCCTCGAAGATGCAGGGGATCACCTGCGAGGCCGCGGAGTAGGCGCCGAAGCCCTGTCCGTCCGGCAGGTCCAGCCACTGCACCGATACCGTGTCGCCGGCCGGCTCGAGCGGCTCCGGCAGCGCGGCGCGGATCGCGTCGCGGTCGGTGTGGTAGGTGATGACCATGTACTGGCGGTTGAAGAACTTGTACGGCCCGCGGGGAAACGTCGGGCTCTGCAGCGGCATCGCGGAGAGGCCGAGCACGTCTTGCTTCTTCATGGGATGGTCCCTTTCCGGCTGGCGGCTCAGTCCTGGTCCTTGACGTAGTCGAACAGCACGCGGCCGTGCGGCAGCGTGAGGTCGCCGACGAAGTGCTTGCCGCCGACGATGCGCTTGATCGGCAGGTCGGCCACCGGGGCGTTGACGTGCGGCACCAGGTGCAGGCGCGCCGGGCCGATCCAGCTGCCCTTGATGGTGATGTTGGTCAGGTTGTAGGCGACCAGCTGGCAGATCTTCGGCTTCCCGTCGACGTCGGGGATGATCTTGAGGTTGCAGGAGGTCTTGGTCATGTGCTTGGCCGTGGCCTCGACCCCGCCGGCCGACTCCTGGTGCTTGTAGGCCATGGTGCCCATGGCGACCAGCTGGCCGGCATAGTGCAGCGTGCCGGTCAGCGTGTCGGAGCAGACCTCGATCTTCGGGTTGGCGTACTTCTTGGGGAAGCCCCAGATCTCGCGGCCGGCGGAGATCGGCGGCTCGTCGTCCAGGTACATCTGGGCGGTGAAGTTGACCGGCTCGCCCTTGAAGGTGCAGGGGATGACGACGCCCGATTCCGTGTAGTCGCCGAAGCCCGAGCTGTCCGGCATGCGGATCCACTCGTACAGCACGTGGTTGTCCGCGTTCGGCTCCAGCGGTTCCGGCACGGCGGCGCGCAGCATCTCCGCGTCAGTCTCGTAGGTGATGATGAGGTATTCGCGGTTGATGAACCGGTAGGGCCCCATGGGATAGCTGGGGCTGGCGGCCGGCATCGACGGAAGCTGGAGCACTTGTTCCGGAGTCACTGGACCCTCCTTGGCGCCGGGGCGCAGGTTCGGATGGCGGAAACGGGGGCCGGTGTCTCTTCTGCCGGCCCCTTCGGCGGAATCCCGGCCGCCCGGCCCCCAGGAGGGACGGGGCGGCCGGGCACTTCAGGCGAGGCTCAGAGGAAGAGGCCCTTGATGTCGGTGGTGCCCTGCACGCCGACATGGTCGAAATTGTCCCGCAGCCACTTCTCCGCGGTGGCGCGGCCGACGTCGCGCAGGTCCTGCAGGAAGTCCCAGTCCGGGTTCAGCTTGCTGGTCACGCCCAGCGAGCGCATGTGCTCGTCGTTGGCGATGGAGTGGACCAGCATGCGGCGGTGCTTCTCGTCGTCCAGGTCGCCGTCGTCGATCAGCTTGGAGACGAAGGCGATGGCGCGCATCTCGCGCATCAGCGAGGAGTTGAAGCTGATCTCGTTGATGCGGTTCATGATGTCGCGCGCGCTCGTCGGGATCTCGTCGCGGAACATCGGGTTGATGTGGACGATGACGACGTCGTTCGTCTTGGAACCGTAGATCAGCGGGAAGATGGCGGGGTTGCCCATGTAGCCGCCGTCCCAGTACGCCTCCCCGTCGATCTCGACGGTGTGGAACATGAAGGGCAGGCAGCCCGAGGCCAGCACCGCCTCGACCCTGATCTCCTCGTTGGTGAAGAGCTTGACCTTGCCGGTGCGCACGTTGGTGGCCGACAGGAACAGCTTCACCGCGCACTTCTTCCTCAGCAGGTCGAAGTCGACGCACTCCAGCAGCACGTCCTTCAGCGGGTTGAGGTTCATCGGGTTCAGCTGGTACGGCGACATGACCCGCGACATCAGGTCGAAGATCATGAAGGCCGGCGAATAGTCCAGCGAGTGGTTCTTGGTCACCTTGTCGAACCAGCTGGGCTGCAGCGGCCCGCGGGCGCCGGCCTCGCTGATCTTCTTCCAGAAGTTCGCGAGCTCGCGCCTCGCCCCCTCCTTGCCGCCGATGGTCAGGCCGTAGGCGAGGATGGTGGCGTTCATGGCGCCGGCGCTGGTGGCGCTGACCCCCTCGAAATCGATGCGGCCGTCCTCGAGCAGGCGGTCCAGCACGCCCCAGGCGAAGGCGCCGTGCGCGCCGCCGCCCTGGAGCGCCAGGTTGACCGTCTTGGTCAGCGGCGAGTTCTCCCGCGCGGAGCCCCCGGCCGCCTCCGGCGCCGCCGTACGGGCGGACGCCGCCGCGTCGGCCTTGGCGCCGGGCGCCTTCGCCGCGCGCGCTCGGGTAATCGGCCTCACGTTCGTGTCCGACATATCCACATCCCCCCGTTTGAGAGCCGCCGCTTAATGGGTTAACAATGCGTGCGGATAAGCAAAATCCTTTGGCGTTATAGCTCGCTGTGTATAATGGTGGAAGCGCCTTTACCATGTCCACCGAACCGGCTAGCCAAAGGTCACATACTCGTGATCCCCGGTGAGGTCATCGAATCGTCATCATCGGACCCACACAATCTCAATCAGGGGAAGCGTACATGCTTAAGGGAAAAGCAGCGGTTGTGACTGGATCCACGAGCGGCATCGGTCTGGGCATCGCCCGGGTGCTCGCCTCCAAGGGCGCCAACGTCATGCTGAACGGCTTCGGCGACGCTGGCGAGATCGAGAAGATCCGGGCGGGGATCGAGGCTGAGTTCGGTGTCAAGGCCGCCTACAACGGCGCCGACATCAGCAAGGCCGACAGCATCAAGGGGATGGTCGACGACTGCGTCGCCAAGTTCGGCGCCATCGACATCCTTGTGAACAACGCCGGCATCCAGCACACCGCGGCGGTGGAGGATTTCCCGGCGGAGAAGTGGGACGCGATCCTGGCGATCAACCTCTCCGGCGTGTTCTGGGGCATCCACCACGCCCTGCCGCACATGAAGAAGAAGAATTTCGGCCGGATCATCAACATCGCCTCGGTGCACGGCCTCATCGCCTCCAAGCACAAGGCCGCCTACGTCGCCGCCAAGCACGGCGTCGTCGGCCTGTCCAAGGTGGTCGCGCTGGAGACGGCCGAGACGGGCATCACCTGCAACACCATCTGCCCGGGCTGGGTGCTGACCCCGCTGGTGCAGAAGCAGATCGACGACATCGCCGCGCGCGAGGGCATCTCGGTCGCCGACGCGCAGTACAAGCTCCTGTCGGAGAAGCAGCCGTCCAAGCAGTTCGCCACGCCGGAGCAGCTGGGCGAGCTGGCCGCCTTCCTGGCCAGCGACGCGGCGGCGCAGATGACCGGCGTCGCCCTGCCGATGGACGGCGGCTGGACGTCGCAGTAAGCGGGCTTTCTTAAGGAAGCCAAGGGCCTGATGGCCCGACCCCGGGGCGGAACAACCGCCCCGGGGCATTTCGGGGGTTCAGAAGCGTCGACGACGGGACCGGCATCGCCGGCCCCGCCCCACGGCGCCAACTGGGACAGTCAGCGGGGGCTGTATGTCGGTCCACGAGTCATTCCTTGTCTATCGCGGGTTCCGCTTCCTGAAGGCGGCCTCCGCGCTGGCCGGGCTCTCGCTCCTGGCCTACATCGCCTATGACCCGATGGGGCCGCACAACGGCGGGACCTGGCTGGGCTACACGCTCGGCACCATCGGCGCCGGGCTGATCGTCTGGCTGCTGCTGCTGGGCGTGCGCAAGCGCCAGTACGACAAGGGCGCGGTCAAGCTCCAGGCCTGGGTCTCCGCCCACGTCTACCTGGGGCTGTCGCTGCTGGTCGTCGGCACGCTGCACACCGGGTTCCAGTTCGGCTGGAACGTGCACACGCTGGCCTACGCGCTGATGGTGATCGTCATCCTCAGCGGCGCCTTCGGCATCTACGCCTATGCCCGCTACCCCGTGCTGATGACGGCGAACCGGGGCGGCCAGACGCTGGACTTCATGCTGCGCGAGCTGGCCGAGCTGGACCGGCAGGCGCGCGAGACGGCGCTGACGCTGGGCGACGAGTTCGCCGACGCGGTGCGCTCCAGCCAGGACAACACCCATATCGGCGGCAGCGCCTGGCGGCAGATGTCGGCGCGGCACAACGACTGCGCCACCGCCGCGGCCGCGCGCCGGGTGGACGAGCTGGCGCGCAACGCGCCGTCGGAGCGCACCGAGGACGCGGCGCGGCTGCTGGCGATCCTGCGCAAGAAATGCGACCTGCTGGCCCGGGTGCGCCGGGACATCCAGCTCAAGGCGCTGATGGACGCCTGGCTCTACCTGCACATCCCGCTGTCGGTGGCGCTGGTGGTCCTGCTGGCGATCCACATCATCGCCGTCTTCTTCTACTGGTAAGCCGGGGGCGGCCATGCAGTGTCTCATCCGCTACGTCACCCGCCGGCGCGGCAATCCCGTCAACCGCGACGAGACGGTCGAGGCCGACCTGCTCCGCATCGGCCGCGGCACCGACAGCGCCCTGCACCTGCCGGACCTGCGCGTGGCCTACCACCACGCCGAGGTCCGGCTGACCGAGGAGGGGGTGCGGATCGCCGCGGTCGGCACCAGCGACTTGCGCGTCAACGGCCGCATCGTCAAGGAAGCCTTCCTGACCCCGGCGGACGAGGTCGACGTCGGCCCCTACCGGGTCATGCTGCTGCCGCCGGGCGAAGGCTACGACCTCGGCATCTCGGCGGAGCTGGTGGCGCCGCTGGCCGACGACGAGAAGCGCCTGCGCGCCGACGCCCGCATCGGGCTGGCCCGCGTCCTGCCGGGCAAGCGGCCGATCTCCTGGGCGCTGGGCATCGTGGGGCTCCTGGTCTTCCTGGCCCTGCCCCTGTTCAGCTTCATCGTGCAGCCCACCCGCACCGCGGAGACGCCGCCGATGCAGGCGGACCGGCTGATGGCCGGGCACCCCGTGTCCTTCGACCGGGTGTGGGACAGCGGCGAGATGTCGACCCCGCACAAGTTCCTGTCCACCGACTGCACGGCCTGCCACAAGCAGCCCTTCGTCATGGTGAAGGACGAGACCTGCGCCTCCTGCCACCAGACGGTGGCACACCATGCCGACCCCGCCGTCTTCAAGGTGTCGGAGCTGACCGATTCGCGCTGCGGCAGCTGCCACAAGGAGCATGAGGGCAGCGCCCCCATCGTCCAGGCGGACCAGCGGCTCTGCTCCAACTGCCACACCGACCTGAAGGACGACGCGCCGCAGACGACGCTGGCGAACGCGTGGGACTTCACGCTGGACGCCCACCCGCAGTTCCGCCCCACCGTCGTCACCGACGGCGCGACCGGCAAGGTGGAGCGGGTGGCGCTGGGCGGCCAGACCCCGATCCAGGAGCAGTCCAACCTCCGCTTCCCCCACGGCCGCCACCTGCAGCCGCAAGGGGTGCGCGGGCCCAAGGGCTTCGAGAAGCTGGAGTGCGCGTCGTGCCACAAGCTTCCCGCCGGCGGGAAGCTGTTCCAGGAGATCCGGTTCGAGGAGAACTGCGCCTCCTGCCACACGCTGGGCTTCGACCCCAAGGTGCCGGCCCGCACGGTGCCGCACGGCAGCGCCAAGGACGCCGTCGCTACCGTGCGCGACCACTTCAACAGCGTGGCGCTGGCCGGCAACTACGACGACGTGACCGCCCCGGCGGTGGTGCGCCGCCGCCCGGGCGAACCGCTGCGGCCGGAGCAGCGCGCCCAGGCGCTCGAATGGGCGGCGCTGAAGTCCGAGGAGGCGGTCGGGCGGCTGTTCAGCAAGGCGGTCTGCGGCGGCTGCCACGTGTCGGTGCCGCCGGCCAAGGCGGGCGACCCCTGGGACGTGGCCCCGGTGCGGGTGGCGGCGACCTTCATGCCGAAGGCGCGCTTCGACCATGCCGGCCACGGCACCATGCCCTGCGCCGGCTGCCACGCGGCGGAGAAGTCCAACGTCGCCACCGACCTGCTGCTGCCGGGGATCGAGACCTGCGTGGCCTGCCACGGCTCGCAGAAGGCGTCGGACAAGGTGCCCTCGCCCTGCACCGACTGCCACGTCTTCCACCAGCCGAACCTGCAGCCGATGCGCGCCGTGAAGAAGGAAGCGCCCGCCCCGCAGACGCAGGTGAGCCAGCAATGAGCCCCCGCATGACACGCCTGAGCCGCGCCGCCCTCCCGGCGGCGCTCCTGTCCGCGGCGCTGCTGTCCACCGCCCTGTGCGGCACCGCCGCGGCGCAGTCGGTCCCGACCCCGGTGCCGGCCCAGGCGCTGACCGCGGACGAGGTGGGCCGCGTCATCGCCCAGGCCGCGGCCGAGGCGAAGGCGCGGGGCAAGCGCGCGACCATCACCGTGGTCGACCGCGTCGGCAACGTGCTGGGCGTCTTCGTCATGAGCGGGGCGCCGCTGGAGCTGACCGTCACCTCCGACCCGGCCCGGCCGACCAGGCCGCTGGCCGAGGTGGAGGGGCTCGACTTCCTGAACGTCGGCGCCCAGAACGGCCTGCCCGCGGGCGGGGCCGTCGCCGCCGCCATCGCCAAGGCGGTCACCGGCGCCTACCTGTCCTCCAGCGGCAACGCCTTCTCCACCCGCACGGCCAGCCAGATCGTGCAGGAGAACTTCAACCCCGGCGAACGGTTCCAGCCGGGCGGGCCGCTGTTCGGCGTGCAGTTCAGCCAGCTCCCCTGCTCCGACCTGTCCGTGCGCGCCGAGAGCGACGCCGGCGGGCTGGTGCATCCGACCATCGGGCCGAAGCGCTCGCCGCTGGGCCTGTCGGCCGACATGGGCGGGCTGCCGCT
>DASPKT010000237.1:0-10905 GCA_035627915.1 Azospirillaceae bacterium | reverse complement strand
GCGCCTGATGCGCATGGAAAGTCCCCCCTCTTCGGCCCCCGGCGGCCGTCCCCCGCGGCCGCACACCAAAAAGGAGTAACCTAATTCGGATTAACTCTCAACGTGTAAGGGGTCGGGGCGCAAGGGTTCAGGCGCCGCGGCCGGGCTGCGGCTCGTGGTCGATGATGGGGCCGGCGGCGACCTCGTCGGGGTCGGCGCGGCCGGTGCGGTGGGCCACCAGCCAGGCGCGGGCGCGCTCGTAATGCTCCGGCTTCAGGTGCGACCGCACCGTGCGCACCGCCATCATCAGCACCGCCGCGTCGTCGGTGAAGCCCAGCACCGCGATGAAGTCGGGTACCGCATCCGCCGGCATGACGAAGTAGGCCAGCGCCCCCAGCAGCACCGCCTTGGCCTTCAGCGGCGTCGCCCGGTCGGTGGCGGCGTAGAAGGCGGCGACCGCGTGCTCCACGAAGGGCAGGCGGGGCAGGTTGTCGCGCAGCTTGGCCCAGAAGCGGGACAGCACCAGCCGCTCGTCCCGCTCCAGCTTCAGGGGATCGACCTGCTCGGCCGCCCCGGTGTCGTCCGCATGCTTGTCCATGAACCGGATATGGGTGGGGCCGGCGCCCCCGGCAATGGCGGGAAAGGGCCGCTTCTGCTATCAACGCCCCCGGTCCGGCCTGGCCGGGAAAAAGTCGAAGCAGGGGGAGACAGCAATGCAGGTCAAGGGAATGGCCGCCATCGTGACGGGCGGCGGGTCGGGTCTGGGCGCGGCGGCCGCGCGGCGGCTGGCGGCGGAGGGTGCCAAGGTCGCCCTGTTCGACGTGAACCGCGAGGCAGCCCAGGCGGTGGCGCGGGAGATCGGCGGCCTGGCCGTCGCCTGCAACGTCGCCGACGCCGACAGCGCCGTCGCCGCCTTCGCGCAGGCCCGAGACGCCCACGGCCCCGCCCGCATCGCCGTCAACTGCGCCGGCGTCGCCACCCCCGGCAAGGTGCTGGGCAAGGACGGCCCGCTCGCCCTCGACACCTTCCGCCGCGTGGTCGAGGTGAACCTGATCGGCACCTTCAACATCCTGCGCCTCGCCGCCGACGACATGGCGACGCTGGAGCCGCTGGAGGACGGGGAGCGGGGCGTGGTGGTCAACACCGCCTCCATCGCCGCCTTCGATGGGCAGATCGGGCAGGCCGCTTACGCCTCCTCCAAGGGGGGCGTGGCCTCGCTGACGCTGCCGGTGGCGCGCGAGCTGGCGCGCTCGGGCATCCGGGTGGTGACGATCGCGCCGGGGCTGTTCCTGACGCCGATGATGCTGGGGCTTCCGCAGGAGGCGCAGGACAGCCTGGCGGCCTCCGTCCCCTTCCCCCGCCGCCTCGGCAATCCCGCGGAGTACGCCGCCCTGGTGCACCACATCTGCACCAACACCATGCTGAACGGCGAGACCATCCGCCTCGACGGCGCCCTGCGCATGGCGCCGAAGTGAGGGTGCGGGGGGGCGGTCCGTTGCCGTCCCCCCCTCCCACACTCCACCGTCATGCCCGCCTCCGCGGGGGTGACGAACAAGGGAAAGGCCCCTACTTCGGCCCGTCCACCGGCAGGGTGACGGTGACGGTGGTGCCCAGGCCGGGCTGGCTGGCGACGGACAGGGCGCCGCCGTGCATCTCCACCAGCGACTTCGACAGGGCGAGGCCGAGGCCGCTGCCCTGGTGGTGGCGGTTGAGCGCCGTGTCCAGCTGCTCGAACGGCTTGCCCAGGCGCGGCAGGTCCTCCGCGGCGATGCCGATGCCGGTGTCGGACACCGCGACCTCCAGCATCCCGCCGTCGGCCTGCGCGGTCACGGCGATGCGGCCGCCCTCGGGGGTGAACTTCATCGCGTTCGACAGCAGGTTCAGCAGCACCTGGCGGATCGCGCGGGCGTCGGCGCGGATGCGGTCGGGCACGCCGGGGTCGATGCGGACGGCCAGCTCCAGCTTCCGGTCGGCGGCGTTCTGCCGGACCATGCGCACCGTGTCCTCGATCAGCCGGGCGGTGGCCGCGGCGGTCAGGCGCAGCTCGTACTTGCCGGCCTCGATCTTCGACATGTCGAGGATGTCGTTGATGAGGTCCAGCAGGTAGGTGCCGGCGGCGTGGATGTCGTCGGCGAAGGAGCGCAGCCGCTCGTCCGCGGGGCCGCTGTCCGGCTTCCTCAGGATGTCGGAGAAGCCCAGGATGGAGTTCAGCGGCGTGCGCAGCTCGTGGCTCATGCTGGACAGGAAGCGCGACTTGGCGAGGCTGCTCTCCTCGGCGCGCAGCTTCTCCTGCACGTAGCGCTCGGCCAGCTCCTCCAGCCGGGCGGCGTTCTGCTGCAGCTGCCGGCGCGAGGCCTCCAGCTCCGCCACGTGCCGGGCCAGCGCCTCGTCGGCGCGGTGGCGGTCGGTGATGTCGATCACCATGGCGAGCGAGCCCGCGAAGTTGCCGTCGGCGTCCGCGTTGGGCGTGGTGGAGATCAGCGTCCAGACCGAACCGCCGTCCTTGCGCCGGAACCTCAGGTCGTACTGCTCCGACACGCCGCGGCGGCGGTTCTCCATCTTCGCGTTGACGACCTCCGCCTGGTCGGGGTCCATGAACTCGGAGAGGTGGCGGCCCAGCATCTCCTCCGGGGCCAGGCCCAGCATCCCGGCCATGCGCTGGTTCACGTAGACGGCGCAGCCGCGCGCGTCGTTGACCCAGATGCCTTCCTGCGCCGTCTCGATGATGCGGCGGTAGCGCCGCTCGCTGGCCCGCAGCGCCGCCTCGGCCATGCGCTGCTCGTGGATGTCGATGACGGTGCCGATGAAGCCGACCAGCTCCCCTTCGGTGTTCTTCTGCGGCGCCGCCAGCACGGAGACCCAGCGCTCGCCGAAGCGGAAGTTCAGGCGGAAGCCCTCCTGCCGCTGCGCCGCGCGGCGCCAGAGCCGCTCCAGCGCCTGCCGGTCCTCGTGGTGGATGCTGCCGCGCCAGCCGTCGCCCAGCGCGTCCTCCGGGGACAGGCCGGCCAGCCGGCACAGCGTCGTGTTGACGTAGAGCGCGCGGCCCTCCAGGTCGATCTGGAAGATGCCGGCCGGCGAGGACTCGGCCAGGGTGCGGAAGCGCAGCTCGCTCTCGCGCAGGCGCCGCTCGCTCTCCTTCTCCGCGGTGATGTCGGTGCGCACGCTGACGGTGCCGCCGTCCTTGGTGCGGGACTCGATGACCCGCACCCAGCGCCCGTCGGCCAGCTGCTGCTCGAAGGGCACGCCGTCGCAGGACTCGTACAGCCGCAGCCGGTCGGCGGCCCAGGCGGACGCCTCCTCGGTGCCGCGGGCGAACAGGCGGACCTCGGCGGCGCGGCCGATCATCTCCTCGATGGACATGCCGGGCCGGAGGTGGGGCGCCAGGTCCGGGTACAGCTCCCGGAAGCGGCGGTTGCAGGTGACCATGCGGCGGTCGGGGCCGATCAGCATGAAGGCGTCGGAGATGCTGTCGATCGCCTCCTGCAGCCGCGCCTCGGCCCGCCTCAGCGCCTCCTCGGTGCGCACCAGCTCGCTGATGTCGGTGTTCAGCCCGACGATGCGGCGGATGCGGCCGTCCTGCTCGCGCAGCACCCGGCCGCGGGTGTGGATGTAGATCGTGCGCCCGTCGCGGTGGATCAGCCGCTGCACCAGGTCGAAATTGTCGCGGCCGTTGTGCAGCAGCTCGTCGAAGATGCGGAAGGCGGAGGCCGCGTCCTCGGGCGGGCAGTGCTTAAGCCAGGTGCTCTGGTCCGCCGGCGCCTCGCCCTCGGCGTAGCCCAGCATCTCCAGCAGGCGTGGCGACAGCCAGACCGCGTGGGTGCGGCCGTCCCACTCCCACAGCCCGTCGTTGGCGAGGGCGAGCGCCGTCTCCAGCCGCTCCGAGTCGATCTGGCGGATCTCCGCCTGCCGGCGCAGCGTGGCGTCGCGCGACACCAGCCCGTAATGGAAGCCGCCCCTGCCGTCGGGGCCCAGGTGGAAGCCCTCAACGTCGGTCCAGTAGGCGGCGCCGGCGGCGGGCTGGATCAGGAACTCCCGCCGGAAGGCGCGGCCGGAGCGGGCCGCGGCGCGCACGGCGGCCACGGCGGTGGCGTCCGCGCGGTCGCCCAGCAGCATCTCCGGCGGGCGGCCCAGCAGCGCCTCGCGGGTGAAGCCGGTACGGGTCAGCAGGGGCTGGTTGACGTGGACGATCACCGCCTCGCCGGCCGCGTCCACCCGCAGCAGGACGATACCCTCCCCCGTCCGCTCCAGCATCTGCAGGAGCAGACCGTTCACCTCCGCGCCAGCCTCTCCGGGCCGGTCGAGGAGCGGGGTCGTTGCGGGGTTCGGCAATGCGGTAGCGGCGGCGCTGGTCTGTGACGTTCGCGTGACAAGCTATCCGATTTCCCGCCCGCCAACGCAAGCGGGAATCCCCGGCCTCCCCGGCCCGCGCCCGGACCCGGCCCGCCCCCGCTCAGCCGCGCCGCTTGAGGAAAGCCGCCAGGCTGGCCGACATCTCCTCCATCAGGCGTGCCGCGTCCGGGTCGGCGTCCAGCCGGGCGGCGAGGGCGGCCAGCCTGGGGTAGCCGGACAGCATGTCGCCCTCCCCGAAGGCGGGCAGGAGGGTGCGGAAGTAGAAGAAGGTCGGCGCCAGGGCGCAGTCGGCCAGCGACCGCCCGGTCCCGACCGCCCAGGGGCCGGGCGCCCAGGGCCCCGCCACCAGCCGCTCCAGCCCGTCCAGGCCGCGGCGCAGTTCCGCCAGCTTCGCCGCCGCCGCCGCCTGGTCGCGGGTCGCCGGGTTGGTCTGGGCGAACAGGGCGATCATGGGCGCCAGCACGTAGAGGTCCACCGCGCGCGACACCGTGCGGCTGCGGGCTCGCCCCAGCGGGTCGGCGGGCAGCAGCGGGCGCTCCGGGAAGCGGTCCTCCAGGTACTCGGCGATGACCTCCGACTCCACGATGACGGCGCCGTCGCCGGCGTCCAGGGCCGGGACCTTGCCGTAGGGGCTGATCGCCAGGAACTCCGGCGACTTCATCCCGCCCGGCGGGTCCTCCAGCGGGATGTCCAGCCCCTTCCAGCGGATCGCCAGCAGGACGCGGGAGACGTAGGGGGAGACGGCGGCGCCGAACAGCTTCATGGGACCTCCTCGGGGGCTGGCGCCATTCATACCCGTCCCGGGCATGGCAGGGTAGGGGCGTCGGCGTCTGGCCCGCCGCGGGGCCGCGCGCTATGCTCGCCCGCATGCGACGCACAAGTGCCATGGCCAGACGATGACCGCGCCGATCGGCCGCGACGGCATCCCCGCCGGACCGCTGCGGGACCTGCTCGACTACTGGGCACGGTTGCGGCGCGACGGTGGCCCGCCGCCCGTCTCCGCGCTGGAGCTGGCGGAGATACCGGCGGCGCTGCTGCGGCACATCGCCGTCAGCACCGGGCGGCTGCCGGACGGCCGCATGCGGCTGGTCTTCACCGGCAGCGTGCCCATCATGTTCGGCGGGCGCGACCCCACCGGGCTCTACATGGACGAGGTCTACCCGCCGGAGCACTACGCGCTCGGCCTCATCTTCTTCAACGCCATCATCGACGGCCGCTGCCCCGTCTATGTCGAGGACGCGGTGGGGGCGGACGGCGAGGTGAAGGTGAAGGTGGAGCGCCTGGGCCTGCCCTTCGTCGGGCCCGACGGCACGGTGGAGCGGATCGCCACGGGCATGGTCTTCCACCCGCTGGAGACGGCCCGGGGCGGCCGCTTCCACACGATCCGCCCCGACTCCCCCGTCGAACTGGTCAGCCGCGAGACGCGGCCGGTGCGCCTGGGGCCGGACTGAGCTCCCAAGCCAGCCCTCAGGCCGGCTTGAAGGCGTCCTTGTGCTGGTCGCGCAGCAGGTTCTTCTGCACCTTGCCCATGGCGTTGCGCGGCAGCTCGTCCATGAACCAGACGCGCTTGGGCACCTTGTAGTTGGCGAGCTCGCCCTTCACCGCGGCGATGACGTCCGCCTCGGTCAGGCCGGAGTCCGGGCGCTTCATCACCACCGCCGCCACCGCCTCGCCGAAGTCGGGGTGCGCCAGGCCGATGACGGCCGACTCCACCACGCCGGGGATGGCGTCCACCACCGTCTCCACCTCCTTGGGGTAGACGTTGAAGCCGCCGGAGATGATCAGGTCCTTGGCGCACCCGACGATGTGGACGTAGCCGCGGGCGTCGACCTTGGCGACGTCGCCGGTGATGAAGAAGCCGTCGGCGCGCATGTCCTCGGCCGTCTTCTCCGGCTTCTTCCAGTAGCCCTTGAACAGGTTGGGCCCGCGCATCTCCAGCACGCCGATCTCGTCGGTGCCCAGAACCTTGCCGTGCTCGTCGCAGATGCGGACCTCGACGTCGGGCAGCGGGAAGCCCACGGTGCCCGGCACCCGGTCGCCGTCCAGCGGGTTCGAGGTGATCATCCCCGCCTCGGTCATGCCGTAGCGCTCCAGGATGGCGTGGCCGGTGCGCTGGGAGAACTCGCGGTGGGTGTCGGCCAGCAGGGGGGCCGAGCCGCTGATGAACAGCCGCATGTGGCGGACGAGGGCGCGGTCGAAGCGCGGCTCGGCCAGCAGGCGGGTGTAGAAGGTCGGCACGCCCATCATGACGGTGGCGCGCGGCAGCAGCTCCAGCACCTTCTCCACGTCGAACTTCGGCAGGAACAGCATCCCGCTGCCGTTCAGCAGCACGCAGTTGGTCGCCACGAACAGGCCGTGGGTGTGGAAGACCGGCAGCGCGTGCAGCAGCACGTCCGCGGGCTGCCAGCCCCACAGCCGGTGCAGCGCCAGCGCGTTGGAGCCCAGGTTCCAATGGGTCATCATGGCGCCCTTGGAGCGCCCGGTGGTGCCCGAGGTGTAGAGGATGGCGGCCATGTCGTCCTTCGCCGCCGGCACCGTCTCGAACGCCGCCGGCAGGTCGGCCGCGCGCTCCGCGAAACTGCCGTCGCCGGCCGTGCCCAGCGTCAGCACGTGCGGCACCCTGGCTGCGTCCGCCAGCTCCCGCATCTGCGCCTCGTTCTCCGGGCGGCAGACGAAGACCGTGGGCTCCGCGTCGTCAAGGAAGTAGCCGATCTCGCCGCGCTGGTAGGCGGTGTTCAGCGGCAGGTACACGCCGCCCGCCCGCACCACGGCGAGGTAGAGGAAGATGTTCTCGGGCGACTTCTCCACCTGGACCGCGACGCGGTCGCCCTTCTTCACGCCCAATGCCACGAGAAGGTTCGCGTACCGCCCCGAAATCGCCTCGAGGTCCGCGTAGGAGTAGACCCGGCCGGTCTCCGTCTCGATGAAGGGGCGGGTGCGGTCGGCCGGAAACCGGCTCTCGAACAGGTGGTACAGGTTGTCGCTTCTCATCGGGTTCCCTCCGCGGACGGCGCGTTCGCCGGCGCCTGCCGGCGGCGACCATAGCCGCCCCGGCGGCCCCTGCCAACAAGCCCCGGAAAGGTCACGGCGCCCCTGTGCCGAATTCGCCCGGAAACGGTTGAAAAACCTGTTCCCGCGGTTGCATCCCCCACCCGAAGGCCCGCATAGTTGAGGAAGCTCCATGTGCGATGAGGCGCGCCCGGCCGTGCAGCCCTTCCCGAGCCATAGCGTCCCGCGGTCCGGCCCCGGCCGGCGCGACCTGTTGCGGGCGGCGCTGGGCCTGGGCGCCCTGCTGCCCCTGGGCCTCGCCGGGACGGCGCGGGCGCAGCAGCAGGGGGCCATCCGCTTCTTCCAGATCGGCACCGGCACGACCGGCGGCACCTATTTCCCCATCGGCGGCATCATCGCCAACGCCATCAGCAACCCGCCCGGCTCGCGCGACTGCCAGCGCGGCGGCAGCTGCGGCGTGCCGGGGCTGATCGCGGTGGCGCAGGCGACCTCGGGTGCCGTGGAGAACGTGGAGGGCATCCGCAACCGCCGCTTCGAGTCGGGGCTGGTGCAGGCGGACATCGCCTACGCCGCCTGGAAGGGGGAGGGCGCCTTCAAGGCCGACCAGCCCTTCCCCGACCTGCGCGCCATCGCCAACCTCTACATCGAGACGATCCATCTGGTGGTGCGTGCCGACAGCCCGATCCACACCGTCGCCGACCTCAAGGGCAAGCGGGTGGCGATCGGGGAGAAGGGGTCGGGCACCCTGGTCAGCGCGCGGGTGCTGCTGAACGCCTACGGGCTGACGGAGAAGCGCGTCCAGGCGGAGTTCCTGAACCCCGGCACCGCCAGCGACCGGCTGGTGGAGGGGGAGATGGACGCCTTCTTCATCATCGGCGGCTATCCCCTGCCGGCCGTGGCCGACCTCGCCGCCCGCGTGCCGATCCGGCTGGTGCCGCTGGCCGACGCGCGCGCCGACAAGGCGGAGCAGCGCCTGCCCTTCTTCACCGAGGCCTTGATCGACGAGGGTGTCTACGGCGGGGTGCCGGCCACCCGGACGCTGGGCGTCGGCGCCCAATGGCTGGTCCATGCCGAGGTCGCGGACGAGATCGTCTACGGCATCGCCAAGGCGCTGTGGCAGCCGGCCACGCTCCGCCTGCTCGAGGAGGGGCACCCGCGCGGCGCCAGCATCCGGCCGGAGGACGCGCTGAAAGGCCTCGCCGTGCCGCTGCACCCGGGGGCGGAGCGCTACTACCGCGAGGCCGGCTACGACCTCTCCCGCTCCGCCCAGGCGGCCGAGGCGCCGGTGCGCTGAGGGACCGGCGCGGCGAGGGGCCGCCGTTGCGGGCGCGCCCGCCGGCGGGTAGGCTGGGCGCATGCACATCTGCTTCTTCGGCGACAGCTTCGTCAACGGGACCGGCGACGACGAGTGCCTGGGCTGGACCGGGCGCCTGTGCGCCGCGGCGCGCCGGGCCGGCCGCGACGTCACCCTGTACAACCTCGGCGTCCGGGGCCAGACCTCCGCCGACATCCTGGCCCGCTGGGAGCGGGAGGCGGCCGCGCGGCTGCCCGATGGGATCGACGGCCGGCTGGTCTTCTCCTTCGGTGCCAACGACTGCACCCCCGGCGGCGACGGCGGGGTCAAGGTCGCGCAGGCCCGCACGCTCGCCAACGCCGAGGCGATGCTGGCCGCCGCCGCGCGCCGGCCGACGCTGGTGGTCGGCCCGCTTCCGATCGGCGACGACCCGGAGAGCGACGCCCGCATCGCCGCCCTGGTGCCCGGGATGGCGGCGCTGTGCCGCCGCCTCGGCGTGCCCTTCCTCGACGTGTTCGGCGCCATGGCGGCGGACGAGGCGTGGACGCGGGAGGCGGCCGCCGGCGACGGGACGCACCCGAACGCCGGGGGCTACGCGGCCCTGGCCCGCCTCGTCGGCGGATGGGAGGCGTGGCGGGCCTGGGTCGCCGGCTGAGGCGCGGCCTCAGCCCATGTCGTACTCGATCACCCACGGCTCCGCCGCGGCACCCGCCAGCCAGTCGCGCATGGCGGGGTGGCCGTAGACGGCGTCGACATAGGCGGATGCGGCGGCATCCAGCTCGAAGCCCCAGGTGCGGAAGCGGGTGGCGACCGGGGCGTACATGCAGTCGGCGATGGTGAAGCGGCCGAACAGGAAGGGCCCGCCGGCGCCGAAACGCTCGCGGCACTCCCGCCAGAGGGTCTGGACGCGCGCGGCGTCGCCGGCGGCGGCCTTCAGCCGGGCCTCGCTGCGGCGCTCCTGCCGCAGGTCCATGAAGCAGTTCTGCCGCAGATCCTGGAAGCCCGAATGCATCTCCGCCGCGACCGCGCGCGCCACCGCGCGGGCGGCGCGGTCGTCCGGCCACAGCCCGGCGTCGGGGCGCAGCTCGTTCGCGTACTCGCAGATGGCGAGGCTGTCCCACACGGTCAGGGCGCCGTGCTTCAGCACCGGCACCTTGCCGGCGGGGTTGTGGCGCAGGATCTCCGCCTTCGTCTCCGGCCGGCGCAGCGGGACGACGACCTCCGTGAAGTCGATGCCGGCGTGGCGCAGCGCCAGCCAGGGGCGCAGCGACCAGGACGAGTAGGACTTGTTTCCGATGACGAGCGTGATGTCGGACATGCGTGCCTCCGCGGGACTGGGGACGGCCCCCGCTTAGCACGGGACGGGGCGGCTGGCGACCCGCCGGATCGTCACCCGGACGCCTCGGGATGGGCGGGATTTCTTCCGGGGGCTTGGCGGCGGGGGCGGTTCTGTGGAACCTTCCGCCCGGAAACAGACGCCCACCAGGAGTGCCAAGCCGTGCTGCCCTGCCTGCTCGCCGCCCCCGCCCCCAACGCCGATGCCGACACCGTCCCCGTCACCCCGCTGCGCAAGGCCGGGCTGGAGGCCTGGCTGGCCGAGGCGCCGGCCGCCGCCGCCGCCTGGGTGCGCGCCACCGGCTTCACCGCGGAGGCCGGGTCCACGGCCCTGGTCCCGGGCGAGGGCGGGGCGCTGGGACGCGTGCTGGTCGGCGTGCCGGAGCGGCTCGACCTCTGGAGCTTCGCCGGCCTGCCGGGCAGCCTGCCCAAGGGCTCCTACCGCATCGACGCCGCCCTGGACGCCCGCGAGGCGACGGGGGCCGCGCTGGGCTGGGCGCTGGCCTGCTACCAGTTCACCCGGTACAAGAAGTCGACCAAGGAGTTCGCGCGCCTCGTCCTGCCCGAGGGGGCGGACGCCGGCGCCGTGGAGCGCACCGCCACCGCCGCCTACCTGGTGCGCGACCTCATCAACACCCCGGCGGAGGACATGGGGCCCTCCGACCTCGCCGCCGCCGCGCGCAGGCTGGGCGACGAGTTCGGCGCCGCGGTGGAGGTGATCGAGGACGGCGAGCTGCTGACCCGCAATTATCCCGCGGTCCACGCGGTCGGCCGGGCGGCGGCCAAGCGGCCCTGCCTCATCGACCTGACCTGGACGGCGCCCGGCCTGGGTGCGGACGCGCCGCTGGTATGCCTGGTCGGCAAGGGCGTCTGCTTCGACAGCGGCGGGCTGGACATCAAGGGCGCGGCCAACATGCTGCTGATGAAGAAGGACATGG
>DASPKT010000236.1:0-4914 GCA_035627915.1 Azospirillaceae bacterium | reverse complement strand
CGCGCGGGAGGCGCTGGTCGCCTTCCAGTTCGCGGTCGGCATCGGCCTCGGCATCGCCAGCGCGGTCGTGCACCTGCAGGTGCAGCACATGCGCACGGCCGAAACGGGCTACGACCGGGAGGGGCTGGTCGTGCTGGCGGGCCTGCACCGGCCGGACGCGCGCCGGGCCTGGGAGGCGCTGCGCACGGAGCTGGCCGCTGACCCGCGCATCCTGGGCGTCACCGCCTCCTACACGGTGCCCGGCGAGGTGGGCGAGGCGGTGACCGCGGTCCAGATCGCCGGGCGGCCCGACGCGGGCCGGCTGGACGTGGCGCTGCACCTCGTCGACGACGCCTTCGCCGAGACCTACCGCATCCGCCTGCTGGCGGGGCGCGGCCTGTCGGCGGCGCGCGACGGCGCCGGCGCCTCGGCCCTGCTGACCGCCGGCGCCGCCCGCGGCCTGGGCTTCGCCACGCCGGACGAGGCGGTCGGCGCGACGGTGGAGACGGTGGCGGACGAGCGCGCGCTCTACACCGTCGTCGGGATCATGGACGACGTGCGCTTCCGCTCGGCGCGGGAGGCGCCGATGCCGGGGCTGGTCGTGCTGGCGCCGGAGCGGACCGCCTTCGCCACCGTGCGCGTCGGCGCCGACGTCCCGGGCGCGCTCGCCCACATCGACGCCGCCTGGCGGCGGCTGGTCCCGGACACGCCCGTGCGCCGCAGCTTCCTGGCCGACACGCTGGACGCGCTGTACGGGGCGGAGGCGCGGCAGGCCGGCGTGCTGACCGCCTTCACCCTGCTGGCCGCCGCCATCGCCTGCCTGGGCCTGCTGGGCATGTCCAGCCTGGCGGCGCGGCGGCGCACGCGGGAGATGGCGCTGCGAAAGGTGCTGGGCGCCGGCGGCCGCGACATCGCCTGGCTGCTGCTGCGCGAGGGGGCGCGGCCGGTCCTGCTGGGCGCCGCGGTCGCCTGCCCCGCCGCGTGGGCGGCGATGCGCTGGTGGCTGGAGGGCTTCGCCGACCGCATCGCGCTGGGCCCCGCTTTGTTCCTGGCGGCCCTGGCGGCGGCGCTGGCCATCGCCGGGGCCACACTGGCGGTGCACGGCGCCCGCGTCGCCGCGGCGCGGCCGGCCGACGCGCTCAGGACGGACTGACCTCTCCCGGCGTGGCGAGGCGGGTGCGGAAGAAGTCCAGGATCTCGTCCCGGGCGGCGACGGTGGGCTGGCCCTCCCCGTCGATCAGGTGGACGGTGACGACGCTGTGGGGCGTGGTCACGTGCTGCTCGAAGAAGGGCGGCACCTCGCGGTTCGCCGCCGCGTCCGGCAGCTCGCGCCCCACGAACCGCTCGCCGAGCGCCTCGCGGTAGGCGGCGAAGCGCTGGGCGGTGCAGAACTTGTCGCCCTGGAAGCGGTAGGCCAGCACGGTCAGGCCGTCCCGCTCCAGCCGGTCGCGCACCAGGCGCAGCTCCTCCGGCGCGCTCTCCAGCGCCCCCGGGGCGTCGAAGGGGAGCGAGGGCTGGCACAGTACGGGCGCCAGGGTCGACGGCTCCAGCATCATGGACAGCGCGAAGTTGCCGGTGAAGCACATGCCGACGGCCCCCACGCCGGGCCCGCCGCACTCCCCGTGCGCCAGCCGGGCCAGCGCCCGCAGCCACTGCGTCACCGGGCTGGAGCCGTTGCCGGCGAAGGCGCGGAACTCCGCGCTCATGCAGGCGCGGCGGAACACCTGCACGCCCTCCTCCGCGTCCGCCACCGCCCCGTCGCGCCCGAAGAGCGACGGCATGTAGACGGTGAAGCCGGCGTCCCGCACCCAGCGGGCGAAGCGCGCCACGTGCGGGCTGATGCCCGGCAGCTCGGCCATGACGATCACCGCGGGACCGGCGCCGGCGACGTAGACCGCCTTCGCCACCCCGTCGAGCGTGATCTCGCGCCGAGCGAAATCCTCCAGCGGGTCCTCCCGGTCCAGCCTGCGCCCCGCCGCGGTCCCGTCCGCCATGGTCCCTCTCCCTTCAAACAGCATCGTTCGCGTTGCGCCGATGATCGCGCCGGGGCAGGATCGTCCGCCAGTGTCGGAAACGACATCCTTCGGGGATATTCCGCCAATGCTCGACGTCGAGGTCCTGGTCATGGCGGGCGCCATGCCGTCCAGCATCGCCATCACCTTCGACGTGATGGCGACGGCCAACCGGCTGCGCGCCGCGGCCGGCCGCGCCCCGGCCTTCCGGGTGCGCGTCTCCGGCTCCGGCGCCCGCCTGGCGCGCGCGGTCGCCGCCGGGTCCGGCTTCGCGGCGCTGGAGGCGCAGGCGGCCCCCGGCCTCGTCGTGGTGCCGGGACCGGGGCTGACGACGGAGGCGGCGGTCGCGCAGCGTTTGGCGGGGCGGGAGGCCCGCGCCGCCTGCCGGGCGCTGGGGGCCGCGGTGGAGCGCGGGGCGGAGGTGGCCACCTCCTGCTCCGGCGCGTTCCTGGTCGCCGCGGCGGGCCTGCTGGAGGGGCGGCGGGCGACGACCTCCTGGTGGCTGGCGCCGCTGTTCCGCCGCCTGCACCCCCGCGTGGACCTCGACACCGAGGCGCTGGTCGTCACCGACGGGCCGGTGACGACCGCCGGCGCCGCCATGGCGCAGATGGACCTGATGCTCTCCATCGTCGCCCGCCACGCCGGCCGCCGGCTGGCCGACCAGTGCGCGCGCTACCTGCTGCTGGACGAGCGGCGCAGCCAGTCGCGCTACATGGCGCTGGGCTACCTGGCGGCGGCCGATCCGCAGGTGGCGCGGGCGGAGGCCTGGGCGCGCGAGCGGCTGGAGGAGGGCTTCGCCATCGACGCCATGGCCGCCGCGGCCGGGCTGGCGCCCCGCACCTTCGCCCGCCGGGTGGAGCGCGCGACCGGCCTGTCGCCGGTGCGCTTCCTCCAGCGCCTGCGGGTGGAACGGGCGATGGAGCTGCTGGAGACGACCTCCCTGCCGGTCGAGGAGGTGGCGCGGCGCGTCGGCTATGCCGAGCCGACCACGCTGCGCCGGCTGCTGCGGCGCGACACCGGACGGGCGCCGAGGGCCCTGCGGGTGTCCTGAACCATTGCCGGGAGGCCATTGCGGGGAGGCCGGCCCCTCGGCACAATGGGCTACCCCAGAGGGAGGCAGCCTGCCGATGCCCCACCGCCGCACCCGGACGGCCCCGCTCCTGCTCGCCGCCGCCCTTGTGGGGGCCGCCCTCGCCCGGGCGGCTCCGGCTTCGGCGCAGGAAGCGCCGCCGGAGGGCGTGCGGCCCCCTGCCGGCGGCATCCTGCTGGTGACGGAGGAGAACCCGCCCTACAACATGACCGACCCCGCCGCCGGCCGCCCCGTGGGCATCGCCGCGGACCTGATGCAGGCGGTGATGGAGCGGGCGGGCATCCCCTATGCCTGGTCAGTGCTGCCCTGGCAGCGGGCGCTGTGGACGGCGCGGACGGTGCCGGGCAGCTGCGCCCTGGCGGCGACCCTGACGGAGGAGCGGCGCGACCGCTTCGCCTGGGTCGCCCCGCTGGCCGAGGGCGGCCTCGCCGTGTTCGCGCGCTCCGACCTGCCGGTGCCGGCGGACGGGCTGGCGGGGCTGCGCGGGCGGCCGGTGCTGATCCAGGCCGGCAGCTTCGCCGGCGACCCGCTGAAGCAGGCCGGGCTGGAGCCGATGCCGGTGCAGCTGGACAACATCGTGCCGATGCTGCTGGCCGGCCGCGCCGACCTGCTGGGGCACGGCGTCGCCAGCGGCCTGTGGCTGGCCCGGCGCGGCGGGGTGGCCGTCCGCCAGGTGGCGCAGCTGACCCGGACCGAGCTGGGTGCCGCCTGCCAGCCGGCCACCGACCCCGGCCTGCTGGCGCGCATGCGGGACGCGCTGGCCGAACTCCGCCGCGACGGCACCGCCGACGCCATCGCGGGGCGCTACCGCTGACGGCCCTGCCCGTCCGCATGCGGGGAAAATCACGCCCGATTACGCTTATCGCTTGCAGTCCGGCCGCAACGGGTGCCTAGATGATGTGGGTACTCCGTTCGGGTAGTGCCGATTCCCCTCCGCCTGCGAATCGTGCTTGCGGCGCGCCCATGCGCCTGCATCCGCACCGTCGGAGACACGCCGCCTGGCACGCGGCACCGCCCAATAAGTGACATTATTCGGGAAAGACTCGTCCAACGCGTTTTCGTCTTCCAATGGCACCATATCCGGTGTTAACTGGCTCCAAGGGGGTACCCCCGATGGTTCGGTGACGCAGGCCCCGCGACGTGCGGTGCGCCGCAGTGGCCGTCCGGAGCAGGGAACGGTCGATGGACGCGATCCGCAACGTGCTGGAGATCATCCGCGACCGGCTGAACCAGTCCCTGCAGAACCTGGACCCCCGGCCCGACGAATGGGTCGCCCTGACCAACCTCGTCCAGCACGACGGCAAGACGAACGAGCGCGCCGACAACAAGGTCGTCATGTCCGTCTACAACATCGTCAACGAGACGATCGTCAGCACCTACACGGCGGCGCAGCCCGGCCCGGGCGGCTTCGCCATGATGCCGCCGCCGCTGTACGTGGACCTCTACCTGACCTTCATGGCGAACTTCGGCGGCGGGGTCTACGCGGAGGGGCTGGCGGCGATCTCCCGCGTCGTCTCCTTCTTCCAGCGCAATCCCTGGCTGACGCACGAGAACGCGCCCGACCTGGACCCGACCGTCGACAAGATCACCCTGGAGTTCGCCAGCCTGACCCCGGCGGACGTGAACTACGTCATGGGCATGATGGGCGCGCGCTACCTGCCCAGCGTCTTCTACAAGCTGCGGCTCATCCCCTTCTCCGGCCAGGCCATGCAGGCCCGCACCTACCCCGCGCGCGGCATCGACTCCACGGGCTCGCCGATGGAAGGCCGCACCTCATGATCCGGCCGACCCCGTCCAAGAGCATGGGCCTGCGCTCCGGCGCGCCCGCCCGCA
>DASPKT010000235.1:0-20640 GCA_035627915.1 Azospirillaceae bacterium | reverse complement strand
GACGAGGAGGTGGAGCGCGACGGGCTGGACATCGCCATGCACGGCGAGGCCGTCCACTGACGCCACGCCACGCCACGCCCCGCCGGGGCAGGGCAAAGCACCGCCGCCGGAGCGATCCGGCGGCGGTTTGCGTTTGAGGGGGATGTTGGTGTGCTGTAGCCAGGGGCTCGACTGACTGCCGGGGAAAAGCGAAAGTTGAGGAGCGCGGTCCCAATGGTTGACAGAGGGGGTCTAGGCAATGCGCAAGAGCAACTATGCCCTTCGCCTGCAGGCATCCCTGAAGGCCGAGGCGGAGCGGGTCGCGGCGGAGGATGGGACGACGCTGAACCAGTTCATCAACGTCGCCGTCGCGGAGAAGCTGTCCGCCCTGCGGACCGCCCGCATGTTCGAGGAGAGGCGCGCCAGGGCGGACGTTCCGCGCGCCCTGGAAGTCCTCGACCGCATGGGCTCGGACTCGGCACCCGGTCCGGGGGACGAACTGCCGTGACGGACGAAAAGCCCGGCAGCACGGCGCCCGGCGTGGCGCCCGATCCCGGCGCCAAGCCCGGGGAATCCGCGGCCGACCGGTGGCGGCGAGAGAATGCGGATGCCATTGAGGCCGCCAACCGGCTCATCGAGCGGTACGGCCTGCCGCTGGAGCGGTTCAGGCAGTTCTGACCCGCCCTCAGTCCAGGAACGCCTGCGCCGCCCTGATCTCGCCGACCTGGAGGCGGGCGCGGTTGGTGATGGGCGGGTTGGCCAGCAGGGCGACGCTCTCCCAGACATGGTCGGGCAGCACGCCCAGCCGGCGCAGCACGGCGGCCATGGCCGGGCCGGCGGCGCGGCCGGCGCCGTCGTCGATCTTCACCGCGATGCCAAGCCCGTGCTCCGGCAGCACGGCGCAGCACAGCCCCTCCGCCCCGGCCTTGGTCAGCACGGCGGAGCCGCAGGCGCGCATGAAGTCGGTGTCGAAGGTGTCGGTGCCGGACACCATCTCCGGGTGGCGGGCCCAGGCGCGGGCGATGCGGGTCACCGCCTCGGCCCGGCGGTCGGGCAGGTGGCGCGGGTCGGCGACCCGGGCCATGCCCAGCGCCAGCGCCCCGATCGGCAGGCCGATGGTGGGGATGGAGCAGCCGTCGACGCCCCAGGGGGCGTTCGACAGGTCCTGGCCGGTCACCTGCTCCAGCACGCCCAGGATGCGCTGCTGGACCGGGTGGTGGTACTTCACGTAGCCGCGCGTCGGCTCGCTCCGGTGGCGCGCCGTGGTCAGCATGCCGGCGTGCTTGCCGGAGCAGTTGTTGTGCAGCGGCGTCGGCGCCTCGCCCCGGGCCAGCATCGCCTCGGTCGTGGGGGTGTGGTAGGGCAGGTGGGTCCCGCACTCCAGATCGTCCGCCGACAGGCCGACGCGGGCGAGCCAGGCGGCCACCGTCTCGGTGTGCATCGGCTCGCCGTTGTGGCTGGCGCAGGCCAGCGCGATCTCCGCGTCGCTGAGGCCGAAGGCGTCGGCAGCGCCGCTCTCCACCAGCGGGATGGCCTGCAGCGACTTATTTGAGGAGCGCGGGTAGACCAGCGTCGCCATGTCGCCCCATTGCGCCACCACGCGGCCGTCGGCGTCGGTCACCACGGCGCGGCCGCGGTGCACGGACTCCACCATGTTGCCGCGGGTCACCTCGACCAGGATGGGGGAGGCGGCGCTGCCCGGCACCTCGACCCGCCGCACCGCCGGCATCGGCTCCGGATGGCCGTGGCTGCAGCCGGGCCCGTGCTCGTGCCCATGCTCGTGGTGGTCATGGTCGTGGTCGTGCGGGCACATGGCGCGGCTTCTCCCGGTATATCTCCTTGGCCGGGCCGCACCCCTGGGAGGCAGCCCGGCGGGAGGCACACCTTGCCGCGCGCCCCCCTCTTGTGCAAGGTGCGCAGCCGGTCTGGCAGGCAGGACAGTCATGCGCGGTTACTTCGCCCTGGGCGCCGAGGGGATCAGCAAGTCGGGCAACATCGGCACCATCATGCGCTCGGCCCATTCCTTCGGGGCGAGCTTCGTGTTCACCGTGAACACGCCGCTCGACATCGCCGAGATGAACCGGGTCGACACCTCGGGCGGCCTGGACCACATGCCGCTCTACAACTACCCCGACGTGGCCGGGATGGCGCTGCCGGAGGGCTGCACCCTGGTGGGGGTGGAGCTGACGGCGGACGCGGTGGAGCTGCCCAGCTTCCGCCACCCGCTGCGCGCCGCCTACGTGCTGGGGCCGGAGCGGGGCAGCCTATCGCCGGCCATGGTCGGGCGCTGCGACCACGTGGTGAAGATCCCCATCAAGTTCTGCGTCAACGTGGCGGTCGCCGCGGCCATCGTCATGTACGACCGCATGATCAGCCTGGGCCGCTTCGCCGAGCGGCCGGTGCGCGCCGGGGGGCCCGTCGCGCCGGCGCCGGAGCACGTCCACGGCCGCCAGAAGATCCGCAACCCCCGGAGCAAGCGCATGCGCCCCCTGCTGGGCGGGTGGGAGCAGTCCTGAGGGGAAAGGGCCTGAGGGGAATGGGGGAGTGCCGGACGCTTTCGTGGTACCCTCCGCCCCCTGGCGCGGCCCCCGCCGCGTGCCCACCTGTTTGACAGGGGCCGCCTTCCGGCAGCCCGGAGCCACGGACCGTCCCATGCGCCCGTTCCCGCGTACCCTTCTCGCCTCGTGCGTCCTCGGCCTCATCCTGGCCGCGGGGCCCGCCGCGGCCCAGTACCGGGAGCTGGTGCCGAAGGAGACGCCGCCCGGGGAGAAGCCGCCGCCGCCGCCGAAGACGGACGCGCAGGACGTAGAGGAGGTGATCGTCACCCCCCGCAACGTGCCCTCCTACGAGGAGTATGACGCCTACCAGCGCGAGGAGTTCGAGAAGATCCGGGCCCGCTTCGAGAAGCCGCCGCCGGCCGAGCCGCGCGGCGACCAGGCCATGGAGGGCCAGGCCTTCGAGCAGCCCCAGGACCGCTCCGACGTGCGCGCCATGATGCGCGAGGGCCCGCGCCTGCGGGATCTGGGCGAGGAGTGAGGCGGGCGGCGCGCCCGCCGCCCCGCCGGTGCCTCACCCCTGCTGGATCTGCATGAAGGCGATCGGGTTCAGGTCCCAGGGGAAGTGGATCCAGGTGTCCTGGCTGACCTCGGTGATGAAGGTGTCGACCAGCGGGCGGCCGGCCGGCTTGGCGTAGACGGTGGCGAAGTGCGCCTTGGGCAGCAAGTTGCGCACGATGGCGGCGGTCTTGCCGGTGTCGACCAGGTCGTCGATCATCAGCCAGCCGGCCCCCTCGTCGTCGACCGCCGCGGCGGCCTTCAGGACGGTGGCGTTGCGCTGCTGCATGTGGTCGTAGCTGGAGACGCCGATCGTCTCGATCAGGCGGATGTCCAGCTCGCGCGCCACCACGGCGGCCGGGACCAGCCCGCCGCGGGTGATGGCGACGATGCCCTTCCAGGGGCCCTTGTCGGCGACCCGCCAGGACAGGGCCTTGGCGTGGCGGTGCAGCTCCTCCCAGGTGACGGGGAAATGCTTGGCGGGATCGGCGGAGGGCTGGGCCACTGTGGTCTACTCCGAAGGTCGGGTGTCCCTGGCTTCTTACCGGATTAGCCCTGCGGCGACAATGGCGCCGCGGGCCCGGTCGCGGGGCGATGAAAAAACCCGTTGCAAAGGCCGCCGCCTTCCATTACATACCGCGACCTCGACGGCGGCCACCGCCGGAGAGAAGCCGGAAACGGCGACGCGCCCGTAGCTCAACTGGATAGAGCACCAGACTACGGATCTGGGGGTTGGGAGTTCGAATCTTCCCGGGCGCGCCATTTCCCGCACGAAGAAGCCGCCGCAAGGCGGCTTTTTTCGTTTCAGGGCCCTGTGCGGCCCCGCCTGCCCCCTCCCGACGAAACCGCCCTCACCAACCGCGTGCATCCAGGCAGCGGAATGCACTAGCATGTCGAAAACGGCAGGAGGCGGGCGTGGTCGCGCGGGTTCGGACGGTGGCCTTCCAGGGGATCGAGGTGCTGGACATCGACGTCCAGGTGCAGATGGCGGGCGGCACGGTCGCCTTCACCGTGGTGGGCCTGCCCGACAAGGCGGTGGGGGAGAGTCGGGAGCGGGTGCGGGCGGCGCTGCACGCGCTGGGGCTGGCGCTGCCGGCCAAGCGCATCACCGTCAACCTGGCGCCGGCCGACGTGCTGAAGGAGGGATCGCACTTCGACCTGCCCATCGCGCTGGCCCTCCTGGTCGTCATGGGCGTCATCCCGGACGAGGAGATGGACCGGTTCTACGCCCTGGGCGAGCTGGGGCTGGACGGTACCCTGGCACCGGTGGCGGGCGTGCTGCCGGCGGCGACGAACGCGGTGGCGCACGGGCGCAACCTGATCTGCCCGGCGGCCTGCGGCGGCGAGGCGGCCTGGGCCGACGAGCTGGAGATCCTGGCGGCGCCGAACCTGCTGTCCCTCATCAACCACTTCAAGGGCACGCAGGTGCTGTCGCGGCCGCGGCCGGCGATGCGCGAGGCCGCGGAGGCCGCCGGCGGGCACCTCGACCTGCGCGACATCAAGGGGCAGGAGACCGCCAAGCGGGCGCTGGAGGTGGCGGCGGCCGGCGCCCACAACCTGCTGATGGCGGGGCCGCCCGGTTCCGGCAAGTCGATGCTGGCGGCGCGCCTGCCGGGCCTGCTGCCGCCGCTGGATGGCAAGGAGGCGCTGGAGGTTTCCATGATCCATTCGGTGGCGGGCATGCTGGAGGGCGGGCGGCTGATGCTGCGCCGGCCGTTCCGCGACCCCCACCATTCCGCCAGCCTGCCGGCCCTGGTCGGCGGCGGGCTGCGGGCCCGGCCGGGGGAGGTCAGCCTGGCCCACCAGGGCGTGCTGTTCCTGGACGAGCTGCCGGAGTTCAACCGCCAGACCCTGGAGTCCCTGCGCCAGCCGCTGGAGACCGGCCGCGCCACCATCGCCCGGGCCAACAGCCACATCACCTACCCGGCGCGGGTCCAGCTGGTGGCGGCGATGAACCCCTGCCGCTGCGGCCACCTGGACGACCCCGCCCAGGCCTGCGGGCGGGCGCCGAAATGCGCCGCCGACTACCAGTCCCGCATCTCCGGGCCGCTGTTCGACCGCATCGACCTGCATGTCGACGTGCCCGCGGTCACGCCCGCCGACCTGTCGCTGCCGCCCCCGCGCGAGGGCAGCGCGGAAGTGGCGGCGCGGGTGGCCGCCGCGCGCAAGGTGCAGCGCGACCGCTACGTCGCGCACGACCGGCCGGGCGCCCCGCCGGTGCGCACCAACGCCGAGGCCGACGGCGAGCTGCTGGAGCGGGTCGCCGCCCCCGACCAGCCCGGCCGCGCGCTGCTGACCGAGGCGGCGGAGCGGATGCGCCTGTCCGCCCGCGGCTACCACCGGGTGCTGCGCGTGGCCCGCACGCTCGCCGACATGGAGGGGGCCGAGGGGGTCCGGCGGGTGCACGTGGCGGAGGCGCTCAGCTACCGCCGCTCGCTCCCGCGCTGAGGGGGCGGCACCCCCGGTCCGGCGGTTGGTTGCCGCGTCGGCAGTTCCCGTGACAAAGCCTATACGGAAGTCGCGCTCGCGCCCGGTGACGTGGACTCCCGGCGCTTCGTCGGATAATCCTATGGGGCTAATACCTGCGAAGCGGGTGCCGCGCGGCCCGCCGCCATCCCAGAGGAAACAGAGGGGACTTCCATGGCCGACCAGACTCCCGCTCCCGCCGACAGCGCGCCGCCGCCGATCCAGACCCAGGCGACGAACCTGCTGTCCGGCATCCCGTTCGGCAACCTGATCGGCGGCCCGCTGATCGCCGCCGTGGACGCCCAGGGCATGGCGGCCATCGAGACGGTCAAGTTCATCGAGGCGGTGGGCTTCACCTCCGGCGACCAGACCGGCCAGCAGGTCCAGGGCAGCGGCGTCAGCGAGCTGGGCAAGGCGGTCCAGGTCCATTTCAGCTACCAGAAGAACGGCCAGACCTACGGGCTGTCGGTGCCGCTGCTGACCATCGTGCCGATCCCGTTCCTGCGCATCAGCACGATGAACGTGGACTTCACCGCCAACATCCAGGCCGACACCAGCGCCAACAGCGCCTCCAACAGCTCCACCAACGTCACGGCGGGCTGCACCGGCGGGCTGTCCTTCTTCGGCGACACGATCAACTTCAACGCCTCGGTCGCGCACAACTCCACCTCGTCCAGCTCGTCGACCAGCGCCTACAACGTGCAGTACCAGATGAACGTCAGCATCGCCGCGGTGCAGGACGCCATGCCGCCGGGGCTGCAGACGATCCTCAACATCCTGACCAACGCGGCCCAGCCGACGGTTGAGTCGCAGGCGCTGCCCAGCTCCTGATGCGGCGCGGGCGGGAGGCGGCCGGGACGCGCGTCCCGGCCGGCACCCTCGCCGCCGCCCTGCTGGAGAGCGCCCGCCTGGCCGATGCCGCGGGCGCGCCGGAGGGGCGGCGGGAGGCCCGGATCGGGTCCCTGCGCGTGGCGGTCGCCTGCGACGTGCCGGCCCTGCCGGACGACCCGGCGGACGCCGTCCTGGTCCTGCCGGACCCGGGCCGGCGCCGCCGGCGCTGGCGCCGCGACCCGCCGGCGGGGCACGAGTTCAGGCTGGCCCTGTCCCGCGCCGGCGACGGCACGCTTAGGGTGGAGGAGCTGGCCGTGGTCGCGGTCCCGGCGCCGCCCCCGCGGGGCGTCGCGGCGCTCCTGGGCGGCGCCTCGGCGCTCCTGGGAAGATTCTGGCAATGGTTGGCATCTATGGTGCGGCGTGACCCGGGCGGCCCGCCCGCCGGGAAACCCGGTCGGGGGTGAGATGAGCAACGACGTCGAGTACGAGCTTCACGAGGTGCTGGGCGGCCTGCTCGGCAGCCTGGTGCGCGCCCAGCACGCCGCCGCCATGGCCGCGGTGGAGTTCATCGAGAAGGTGGGCTTCGAGGGCGCGCCCCAGGACGGCTCCGGGACCGGCGGCGCCAGCCTGGGCCGCATGCGCATGGTGGAGTTCGCCTACGACAAGCCGCTGCCCAACGGCGGCACGCTGCCGATGGTGATGCGCGTGCCGCTGCTGACGCTCTTCCCCATCCCGATGATGCGCATCAAGGAATCGACCCTCGACTTCAAGCTGGAGATCGCCTCGGTCAGCACGCCGGAGCCCGCCGGGGGCGTGACCGCCGACGCCGCGGACGCGGCCAAGGTCCGCCACGCCCGCACCGGCGTGCGCCTGCCCACCACCTCCGGGCTGAAGCCCACCGACCCGCCGCCGGCCGGCATGATGCAGGTGCAGATCAGGATCGAGGGATCGGACTTCCCCACCGGCCTGCAGAAGCTGCTGCACGTGGCCGAGCATTCCCCGCACATCCAGGCCCGCCAGCCAGCCGACCCGCCGCCCGCGGCTGCGACCCCGGCCGAGCCGTCCTGACCAGGAGCCCCGACCCATGACCACCCAATCCGCCCACGGCATCGCCTGCCCCGGCTGCCGGACCCCCATCAAGGTCACCATGGAGGACCTGCTGTTCGGCGGCGGCGTCGCCTGCCACGCCTGCGGGCTGGAGCTGACGCTGAACCGCGAGGGCTCGCAGGAGGCGCTGGAGGCGCTGCGCGAGTACCACGGCAAGCTGCAGGAGGCGAAGGAGAAGGCGCCCGGCGTCCTCGGCTGAGCGCGCCCGCCCCGATCCCGTCCTCCCGCGGAGTGGTTACCCCTTTTTGAGGCTGCGGCCCGGCGGCGTTCCGTGGGAAGCTGCGGGTCCCCGTCTCGGCGCCCGGCAGGGGCGCCGTCCAGGACCGACGCAGCCGGGCGGCGCCCATGCGCCGCGCGCCGGCCTTCAGCCGAGCATGACCGCGCAACACATCTACGACCCCGCCCTCGTGACCCTCTCGGTGGTGGTGGCGGCCTTCGCCTCCTTCACCGCGCTGGATCTCGCCTCCCGGGCCCGCGCCTCGCCGCGGGCGCGCCTGCTCTGGCTGGGCTGCGCCGCGCTCGCGATGGGCGGGGGCGTCTGGTGCATGCACTTCGTCGGCATGCTGGCGCTGGTCATGCCGATGCCGGTCGCCTACGACGTTCCGCTGACCCTGCTGTCGCTGGCCCTGCCGGTCCTGGTGACCGGCGCCGGGCTGGTCGCGGCGGAGGGATACCGCGTCCGGCCGGTGGCCCTGCCGCTGGCCGGCGTGCTGATGGGCCTCGGCATCGTCACCATGCACTACATGGGCATGGCGGCGATGCGGATGGGCGGCAGCATCGCCTACGACTCCCTGCTGGTCGCCGCCTCCGTCGCCATCGCCGTGGCCGCCGCCACCGCGGCGCTGTGGCTGGCCTTCCGCACCGACGCGCTGTGGGAGCGGGTGACCGGCGCCCTGCTGATGGGGGTGGCCGTCTCCGGCATGCACTACACCGGCATGGCCGCCGCGGCCTTCCGCATGGACCACGGCGCCGCGGCGCCGGTGGACGGCATCGCCCCCGTGGGCCTCGCCGTCACCGTCGCGGCGGTGACGCTGCTGGTGCTGCTGTTCGCGCTGGCGGCCTCCGCCCGCGACCGCGCCAACGCCGTCCGGGCGGAGCGGGAGGCGGAGCAGCTGGCGGTCAGCGAGCGGCGCTTCCGTTCCATCACCGCCAACAGCGGCGACGTCATCGCGGTGACCGACGCCGACGGCGTGTTCCGCTTCGTCGGCGCCTCCACCCGCGCGCTGCTGGGCCGCGACCCCGACTGGCTGCTGGGCCGGCCCTTGCCTGAGCTGCTGGCGCCGTCCGACGCGGAGGAGGGGCGGCGCCTGCTGCGGCTGGCGCAGGAGCTGGCGCGGCCGGTGGTCGGCCAGTTGGTCGTGCCGCACGCCGACGGCAGCCCGCGCGACATGGAGCTGACCGTCGTCGACCGCACCCGCGACGCCGACGTGGGCGGGCTGGTCGTGACGCTCCGCGACCTGACCGAGCGCAAGCGCCTGCAGGAGAGCCTGGCCCGCGCCTCGCGCCTGGCGACGCTGGGCACGCTGGCGGCCGGCGTGGCGCACGAGATGAGCCAGCCCCTCAACGTGATCCGGCTGTGGAGCGGCGAGGGCAAGGCCATGCTGGACGACGACCCGCTGGAGCCGGAGCGGCTGCGCGAGGTCTTCGACCTGATCGGTGAGCAGACCCGCCGCATGCGGGAGATCATCGACCACATGCAGCTGTTCGCCCGCGCCGACGCCGCGGCCGCCGCCGGGCCCTTCGACGCCGCCGGGGCGGTTGCCTCGGCCATCGCGCTGGTGGAGCGGCAGTTCGCGCCGCAGGGCGTGGTCATCGACTGGCGCCCGCCGCCAGCGCCGCTGTACGTCTCCGGCCGGCCGGTGCAGCTGGAGCAGGTGGCCGTCAACCTGCTGACCAACGCCCGCGACGCCATCCTGGCCGCCCGCGGCCGCGGCGAGCGGGAGGCGGGCACCATCGTGCTGGAGATGTCGGCGGGCGAGGGGAGCACGGCCGTGCTGACCGCGCGCGACGACGGCGGCGGCATCCCGCCGGAGTTCCTGGACCGGCTGTTCGATCCCTTCTTCACCACCAAGGAGGTCGGCTCGGGCACCGGGCTCGGCCTGTCCATCACCCACGGCATCGTGGAGTCCATGGGCGGCCGGATCGAGGTGAGCAACGCGACCGCGCCGGGCGGGCGCCGCGGCGCCTGCTTCACCATCCGCCTGCCGGCCGTCCGCGCGGCGGAGACGGCGGAGAGCCGGGCATGACGGCCGCACCGGGCACCCGGCCGCCCCACGTGCTGGTGGCGGAGGACGAGATGCTGGCGGCGCTGGCCCTGCGCTCCATGCTGGAGCGGCGGGGCTACCGCGTCACCCTGGCGCGGGACGGGGTGGAGGCGCTGGCCGCCCACGGCGCCGACCCCGCGGACGTGCTGGTCACCGACCTCAAGATGCCGCGCCTGGACGGCCGCCAGCTGGTGCACGCCCTGCGGCGGGAGCGCGGCGACCTTCCCGTCGTCGTCATGACCGGCTTCCTGTCCTGGACGGGCGAGATGGACCTGCAGGGCACCGGCCCCGGGCCCTTCCGCCTGATGTCCAAGCCGCTGGAGCCGGCGGCGCTGCTGCAGGTGCTGGAGGGGATGGTCGGGCGCGGCTGAGGGTCGGTCCTGGCCGAAGGTCAGGCGGCCGGCCGGCGGGTCACCCCGGCGGCCAGCGCCAGGGCCGCCACCAGCAGCAGCCCCGACAGCAGGAAGGGCGCGCCCGGCAGCTGCCAGCCGCCGACGTCGCCGGCGAAGGCGGCGAAGGTCTGGGTGAACAGGAAGGGGCCGACCAGGCCGGTCAGGGACCGGATCGCGGTCATGGCGCCCTGGAGCTGGCCCTGCTCGTGCGCCGCCACCCGGTGCGACATCAGCGCCTGGTTGGCGGGCCCGCCCAGGCCCCACAGCGACATGACAGGCACCCCCACCCAGAACACCAGCGGCGACGGCGCCAGCCCGTAGACCGCCATGCCGGCGGCCCCGAAGGCGAGGCCGGTCAGCAGGGTCCTGCGCTCCCCCAGCCGCGCCACCGCCGGCCGCACCAGCCCGCCCTGCACGATGGCGGAGAAGACGCCGACCCCCGCCAGCGTCAGCCCGACCGTGGTCATGTCCCAGGCGAAGCGGTGGGCGCCGTAGAGCACGAAGACGCTGGGCAGCACCTCGTGCGCCAGGGAATAGAGGAAGGCCACCCCCGCCAGCCCCAGCAGGGTCCGGTGCGAGCGCAGCAGCGTCAGCGAACCCAGCGGGTTGGCGCGGCGCCAGAGGAATGGGCCCCGCTTCTCCGGCGGCAGGGATTCGGGCAGCACCAGCAGCCCGTAGAGGAAGTTGGCGAGGCTGAGCCCGCCCGCCACCCAGAAGGGCAGACGCGGGTCGATGTCGCCCAGCACGCCGCCCAGGCTCGGCCCCAGCACGAAGCCCAGCCCGAAGGCGGCGCCCACCATGCCGAAGCCGGCCGCGCGCTTCTCCGCCGGGGTGACGTCGGCGATGTAGGCGAAGGCGGTGGTGATGCTGGCCGAGGTGACGCCGGAGACGAGGCGGCCGACGAACAGCCAGCCCAGCGTCGGCGCCAGCGCCATCAGCACATAGTCCAGCCCCAGGCCCAGGTTCGACAGCAGGATCACCGGCCGCCGCCCGAACCGGTCGGACAGCGCCCCCAGCAGGGGCGAGAAGACGAACTGCATCAGCGCCCAGGCGGTGCCGAACAGGCCGAACACCTCCGCCGCGCGCAGCTCGTCCCCGCCCAGGAAGTCCGCCACCAGCCGCGGCAGCACCGGGATGACGACGCCCAGCGCCAGGATGTCCAGCGTGACCGTGATCATGATGAAGGCCATGGCCGCGCGGCGGGGCTGGGCGGGAAGGTCGGTCATGTCGGGATGGTGATGCCGGACAGGAGGGGATGCCGGGGGTTTATGCCGCCGAACGGCGCGACTTGCACGCGGGACTTTGCCGCCTTACCCCCTTTCGGGTAGGATGCCCCCATGGTCGAGACCACTCCCGCCTCCACGTCGCGCGCCGGCGGCCTCCTCACCGACGGGGGCGACCGCCGCGGCCTGCTGGTGCCGCCGCCCGGCCCCGTGCGCGGCGTGGCGCCGGCGCGGCCCGGCAACCGCTGGCCCAGCCCGCGCGAGCTGGCGGGCCTGCTGGTGAACGGCATCCTGACCCTGCCGGCGCGCTACCGCCGCGGCATGTTCCTCGACATCCTGGTCTGACGCTTCCGCCCCCCGTCCGTCCCGGCACCCCCGCGATCACGTATCCGTGCCCTGCGCCGCCTGGTGAACCTGCGCGCTTGCACGCGGGCGCCGGGGAGAATATCTAGGCATTTCACATCGCCGTATCGTTCTTTGCGGGGGCGGCCATGGCCGATTTTTCCGTGCTTCGCGGCAGGCGGGTGCTGCTGGTCATCGCCGGCGGCATCGCGGCCTACAAGTGCCTGGAGCTGATCCGCCGCCTGCGCGAGCACGGCGCCGCCGTCCGCTGCATCCTGACGAAGGGGGGCGCGCAGTTCGTGACGCCGCTGTCGGTGCAGGCCCTGTCGGAGGAGAAGGTCTTCACCGACCTGTGGTCGCTGACCGACGAGTCCGAGATGGGGCACATCCGGCTGTCGCGCGAGGCGGACCTGGTCGTGGTGGCCCCGGCCAGCGCCGACATCCTGGCGAAGATGGCCGCGGGCCTGGCCGACGACCTCGCTACCACGGCGCTGCTGGCGACCGACAAGCCGGTCGTCGTGGTGCCGGCGATGAACGTCATGATGTGGGCGCACCCGGCCACCCGGGCCAACGTCGCCACGCTGGAGGCGCGCGGCGTGCGCCGGCTGGGCCCGGCCGTGGGCGACATGGCCTGCGGCGAGACCGGCGCCGGCCGCATGCTGGAGCCGGCGCAGATCCTGGCCGGCATCGCCGGCTTCTTCGCGGAGCGGGAGCGCCCCCGGCCGCTGGCCGGGCGCCACGCGGTGGTGACCAGCGGCCCCACGCACGAGCCGATCGACCCCGTCCGCTACATCGCCAACCGCTCCTCCGGCCGCCAGGGCCACGCCGTGGCGGCGGCGCTGGCGGACCTCGGCGCCCGCGTCACCCTGGTCAGCGGCCCCGTGGCCCTGCCCGACCCCGCGGGCGTGGAGGTGGTGCGGGTGGAGACGGCGGCGGAGATGCTGGCCGCCGCGGCCGCGGCGCTGCCGGCCGACATCGCCGTCTGCGCCGCGGCGGTGGCCGACTGGCGCGTGGCGTCGGCCGCGGACCAGAAGCTGAAGAAGACCGGCGACGGCCCGCCGACGCTGGCCCTGGCGGAGAACCCGGACATCCTGGCGACCCTGTCGCGCCCCGGCCCGGCGCGCCCCGCTTTGGTGGTGGGCTTCGCCGCGGAGACCGCCGACGTGCTGGGCTACGCCGCCGCCAAGCTGGCGCGCAAGGGCTGCGACTGGATCGTCGCCAACGACGTGGCGCCCGACACCGGCACCTTCGGCGGGACCCACAACTCGGTGCACCTGCTGCGCCGCGGCGCGCCGCCGGAGAGCTGGCCCCGCCTGCCCAAGGAGGAGGTCGGGTCCCGCCTGGCCGCCGCCGTCGCCGACCATTTCGCCGCCCCCGTCTCTTCCGCCGTCCCCACCCCTGCCGGAACGCCCGCATGACCGCCCTGACCGTCGCCGTCACCCGCCTGCCCCACGGGGCCGACCTGCCCCTGCCGGCCTACGCCACCGAGCAGTCCGCCGGCATGGACCTGCTGGCCGCCGTCGCCGCCCCCGTGACGCTGGAGCCCGGCCGCCGGGCGCTGATCCCCACCGGCCTCGCCATCGCCCTGCCGCCGGGCTACGAGGCGCAGGTGCGGCCCCGCTCGGGCCTGGCGCTGAAGAACGGGGTCACGGTGCTGAACTCGCCCGGGACGGTGGACGCGGACTACCGCGGCGAGGTGGGCGTCATCCTGGCCAACCTGGGCGACCAGCCCTTCACGGTGGAGCGCGGCATGCGCATCGCCCAGATGGTGGTGGCCCGGCACGAGCGGGTCGCCTGGGCCGAGGCGGAGAGCCTGGACGCCACCGCGCGCGGCGCCGGCGGCTTCGGCTCCACCGGGACAGCCGGAAAGGGGGCGTGAGGCGATGCTGCGCATCTCCAAGAAGCTGATGTTCGCCATCGAGGTGGTGCTGGACATCGCCTACAACGCCGGCTCCGAACCGGTGCAGTCCGGCGAGATCACCGCCCGCCAGGGCATCCCGAAGCGCTACCTGGAGCAGGTGCTCCAGGCCCTGGTGCGGGCCGGCATCCTGTCCGGCGTGCGCGGCCCGCGCGGCGGCTACCGGCTGGCGCGGGAGCGGCGGCGCATCTCGGTGGGCGAGATCGTGCGGGTGGTGCGCGCGCTGGAACAGGCCACCGACCCCGTCGAGGAGCCGATCGGCAGCACGCTCGGCCGCAAGGTGGTGCGCCCGCTCTGGACCGAGCTGCAGGAGGACTGCATGCGCCGGCTGGAGGAGACCACCATCGAGGACCTCTGCCTGCGCGCCCACCAGGCCGGCATCGACAGCGAAGCCACCCACAAGATCGACTTCAGCATCTGACGGCCGCCGCGGCAGCCCTGTTCCCGGAGGCGCGTCCCCGTCATTCCGGCGAAAGCCGGAATCCGGGCCCCCGCATTGCCGCCTGCCGGAATGACGGCGCCGGGAACGGACAAACGCATGGCCGGCGGGCCTCTCTCCCCAGAATCCCCGTTTGCGGATCGCCCGGGGCGGGCCTATATACATTCCATGCGGGGCAAATCCCCAATTTAACAGAATTCTGAGGTGAAATCATGGCCTCCGACACCGCCGAATTCCGCGGCCGCGTCTACGACAGCATCCTGGACACGGTCGGCGCCACGCCGCTGGTGCGGCTGCGCCGGCTGGCCGACAAGTACGGCGCCCAGGCCGACATCGTCGGCAAGTGCGAGTTCTTCAACCCGCTCTCCAGCGTGAAGGACCGCATCGGCAAGGCCATGATCGAGAGCGCCGAGGCCGAGGGCCGCATCGCCCCCGACCGCACGGTGCTGGTGGAGCCGACCTCGGGCAACACCGGCATCGCCCTGGCCTTCGTCGCCGCCGCCAAGGGCTACCGCCTGATCCTGACCATGCCGGAGAGCATGTCGATCGAGCGGCGCAAGATGCTGAAGCTGCTGGGCGCCGAGCTGGTGCTGACGCCGGCCCCGCTGGGCATGAAGGGCGCCATCGCCAAGGCGGAGGAGATCGTCGCCTCCACCCCCGACGCCTACATGCTCCAGCAGTTCAAGAACCCCGCCAACCCGGAGGTCCACCGCACCACCACGGCGGAGGAGATCTGGCGCGACACGGGCGGCCAGGTCGACGTGCTGGTGTCCGGCGTCGGCACCGGCGGCACGCTGACCGGCGTCGCCGACGTGATCAAGCCGCGCAAGCCCGGCTTCAAGGTCGTGGCTGTCGAGCCGGAGGACAGCCCCGTGCTGTCCGGCGGCCTGCCGGGCCCGCACAAGATCCAGGGCATCGGCGCCGGCTTCGTGCCCGACATCCTGAACAAGGGCGCCATCGACGAGGTGCTGCGCATCTCCAACCAGCGCGCCTTCGAGACCGCGCGCGAGGTCGCCCGGGTCGAGGGGCTGGCCGTCGGCATCTCCTCCGGCGCTGCCATCGCCGCGGCCCTGGAGCTGGGCGCCCGGCCCGACATGAAGGGCAAGCAGATCGTCGTGATCCTGCCCAGCTTCGCCGAGCGCTACCTGACCACGGCCCTGTTCGACGGGCTGGAGTAAGTCCCGCTCTTGACCCCGGCCGCGGCGGGTGCCACCCATGGCGCTTCCGCCCGCGGCCGGAGGTCATCCCGCCCATGGACCTGAGCGACAGCCAGATCGAACGCTACGCCCGCCACATCATGCTCCGCGAGGTCGGCGGGACGGGGCAGGCGCGGCTGCTCTCCTCCTCGGTGCTGGTCGTCGGCGCGGGCGGCCTGGGCTCGCCGCTGCTGCTGTACCTGGCGGCGGCCGGGGTGGGGCGGCTGGGCGTCATCGACGACGACGCGGTCGACCTCTCCAACCTGCAGCGCCAGGTGCTGCACGACACGGCGTCGGTCGGCACGCCCAAGGTGGACAGCGCGCTGGCGCGGCTGAAGGCCATCAACCCCGACGTGACGGTCGAGGCGCACCGGGCCCGGCTGACCCGCGCCAACGTGGCGGAGCTGGTCGCGTCCTACGACCTGGTCGCCGACGGCTCCGACAATTTCGCCACCCGCTTCCTGCTGAACGACGCCTGCTATCTCTGGCACCGGCCGCTGGTGTCGGCGGCCATGCTGCGCTTCGACGGGCAGCTCTCCACCTTCAAGGCGCACCTGGGCCACCCGCACCCCTGCTACCGCTGCGTCTTCCGCGAGCCGCCGCCGCCCGGCATGGTGCCCTCCTGCGCCGAGGGCGGCATCCTGGGCGCGCTGGCGGGGGCCGTGGGCTCGCTGCAGGCGGTGGAGGTGCTGAAGGAGCTGCTGGGCATCGGCGAGGGGCTGTCGGGCCGGCTGCTGCTCTACGACGCGCTGGCGACCGCGTTCCGCACCATCAAGGTCAACCGCGACCCCGACTGCCCGCTCTGCGGCGACCATCCGACCTACCGGGACCTGTCCCACCATGGCTGAGCCGCTGAACGCGACCCCCTCCCCCAGGGGGGGAGGGTGGGGTGGGGGGGTAAGACCCCGCAGGACCGGGCGCGCGTCCCCGGCCTTCGCGGGCATTCCGGGACCTCTCAACCCCCCACCCCGGCCCTCCCCCTCCGGGGGAGGGGGTGTCCGGTCCAGCCTGACGGAGACGCCCCATGGCTGAGCCCGGCCTGTCCATCGTGGTGCAGTCCGGCGGCTACGACCGGGTGCACTACGCGCTGGTCATGGCGTCGGCCGCCGCCGCCATCGGCCGGCCGGCGCTGCTGTTCTTCACCGGCCGGGCGCTGCCCGCCCTGCTGGAGGGCAACGGCTGGCACCGGCTGGACGCGGCCGACGACGGCAGCGCGCCGCTCGACCGCGACACGGAACTGGCGGCGCTCAACGTCGCCACCCTGCCGGAGCTGATGGATGCCTGCGCCGCGCTGGGCGTGCGCGTCATCGCCTGCGAGATGGGCTGGCGCGCGCTCGGCATGGCGGACCCCGCCCTGCGGCCGGACCTGAAGGTCGAGACCGCCGGCATCGTCACCCTGCTGGGCGCCACCCCGCCCGGCGCCCACCTGGTCTACGTCTGAGCGCAGGTCCGATGCCCGAGCTTCCCGAAGTCGAGACGGTCGCCCGCGGCCTCGCCCTGAAGATGGAGGGGCGGGTGCTGGCGCGGGTGACGCAGCGCCGCCCGAACCTGCGCTTCCCCCTGCCGGAGCGCTTCGCCGAGCAGCTGACCGGCCGGCGGGTGCTGTCCATCGGCCGCCGCGCCAAGTACGTGCTGATCCGGCTGGACGGGAACGAGGTGCTGCTGGTCCATCTCGGCATGTCCGGCAGCATGGTGGTGTCGCGCGCCCCCGCCCCGCCGCCGGGCGCCCACGACCACGTCATCTTCGAGACCGACGACGGTTCCGTTGTCACCTTCAACGACGCGCGCCGCTTCGGGATGATGGACCTGGTGGCGGAGGACCGGCTGGCGGAGCACCCGCTGCTGGCGTCCCTGGGGCCGGAGCCGCTGGGCAACGAATTCAGCGCCGGGGTGCTGTCGGCGAAGCTGGCGGGGAAGATCACGCCGATCAAGGCGGCGCTGCTGGACCAGACCGTCGTCGCCGGCCTCGGCAACATCTATGTCTGCGAGGCGCTGTTCCGCGCCGGCATCAGCCCGAAGCGCACCGCCGCCACGGTGGCCGGCGCCCGGGCGGAGCGGCTGGTGCCGGTCATCCGCGACGTCCTGGCCGAGGCCATCGCCGCCGGCGGCTCCACGCTGCGCGACTATGTCCAGTCGGACGGGGAGCTGGGCTACTTCCAGCACAGCTTCAAGGTCTACGGCCGCGAGGGCGAGCCCTGCCCGGGCTGCGACTGCGACGTGGCGCGCACCGGCGGCATCCAGCGCATCGTCCAGTCCGGCCGCTCCACTTTCCACTGTCCCCGCCGCCAGCGCTGATGTAGGAGCAAGGGCCATGACGCGCCTCCTCCGGGCCCTCGCCCTCGCCTGCCTGCTGGCCTCGCCGGCCCTGGCACAGTCCTCCCCGCAGGGCTTTGTGCCGGGTGCGGAGGACCTGCCGCTGATGCCGGGGCTGGAGGCCCGGGCGGAGGAGGCGCTGGTCTTCGACAAGCCGGACGGCCGCATCGTCCAGGCCGCCGCGTCGGGGCCCGCGGACCCCGCCCAGGTGCTGCGCTTCTATGCCGACACCCTGCCCCAGCTGGGCTGGCAGGGGGACGGGCAGGCGCGCGAGGGGCAGGGGCGCTGGCGCCGCGAGGGGGAGCGGCTTGAGATCCGGGCCGAGCGCGCCGGCGGCCGCACGCTGGTGCGCTTCACCCTGTCGCCGGCCTGAAGGCCGGCCGAGAAAACCGAACCGAGGGAACGACCATGAGCTACGAGAACATCCTGGTGGAGACGCGCGGCCCCGTGGCCATCGTCCGGCTGAACCGGCCGAAGGCGCTGAACGCGCTCTGCGACGCGCTGGTGACGGAGCTGGAGCACGCGCTGGACGCGCTGGAGGCGGACGACGCCATCGGCTGCATCGTCGTGACGGGATCGGAGAAGGCCTTCGCCGCCGGCGCCGACATCAAGGAGATGCAGGGCTTCGGCTACATGGACGCCTACAAGCAGGACTTCATCACCCGCAAGTGGGGCCGCCTCGCCACCTGCCGCAAGCCGACCGTCGCGGCGGTCGCCGGCTATGCGCTGGGCGGCGGTTGCGAGCTCGCCATGATGGCCGACATCATGATCGCCGCCGACACCGCGAAGTTCGGCCAGCCGGAGATCACCATCGGCACCATCCCCGGCTCCGGCGGGACCCAGCGCCTGACCCGCGCCATCGGCAAGTCCAAGGCGATGGAGATGTGCCTCACCGGCCGCATGATGGACGCCGCCGAGGCGGAGCGCGCCGGGCTGTGCGCCCGCGTGGTGCCGGCGGCGGAGCTGCTGGACGAGGCGGTGAAGCTGGCGGAGAAGATCTGCTCCATGTCGCGCCCGGTCACCATGATGGTGAAGGAGTGCGTCAACCGCTCCTACGAGAGCAGCCTGGCCGAGGGCATCCTGTTCGAGCGCCGCGTCTTCCACGCCACCTTCGCGCTGGAGGACCAGAAGGAGGGCATGGGCGCCTTCGCGGAGAAGCGCAAGCCCGACTTCAAGCACCGCTGAGGGCCGGCCTGCCGGCTGCGGGCGCCCCCCGGGGCACCCGCGATTTCGTGCAGGGGGGATCGGCGCCGGAAGGCGCTTGACGACCTTACCTGCTGGGGGTATAAGGCCGGCCTTCAACGGCACGGTCGTGTCCGAAAGGGTTTTGTTACAATGGCTAATCACAAGTCCGCCGAGAAGCGCATCCGTCAGACCGAGAGGCGCACCGAAGTCAACCGCGCGCGCGTCAGCCGCATCCGCACCTTCGTGAAGAAGGTGGAGATGGCGATCGAGGCGGGCGACCAGGCCGCCGCGGCCGCCGCCTTCAAGGAGGCGCAGCCGGAGATGATGCGCGGCGTGTCCAAGGGCGTTCTGCACAAGAACACCGTGTCGCGCAAGCTGTCGCGGCTGTCCCACCGCATCAAGACCCTCGGCGCCTGATACCAGGCTCCGGCAGGGCCGCGCGGGCGTCATCGCCCGGCGCGGCCTTTTGTTTCGACCGGCCGGCAGGGGTGCGTCCAGCACCGCCCTCCGCGCCGGCGAAACCGATTCCGCAAGACGCCAAGCGTTTGCGACGAAAGCACGAATTGTGCTTTTTCGTGCGTTCCCTTTTCGATCCTGTTGCGAGTCTCGGCGCCGCCGTCTAGCATCCCTCCATGCACGACGGGGCTAAGCCTGACGAAGTAAAAAGCAGGCAGCCCCCGCCAGTGCAGGACTCGGAAACAGAATTACGGTGCATTTTATCAGTAATTTGCGCTGATCTCTTCCGGGTCTCCACTTACACTGCTGAATAGACGCTGCTTTTTCGACGGACCCCATGGGGAGTTCCGCGGGAGGGCAGTGCGCCGTTTCTGGTCCTGGGCTGGAGGCGTGCCACTTTCGTGGCCGGCTGGTGGCAGTGGAGGGTAATTGGGGGTGCGCCGTTGCGGACTCCGGTCCGACCGGGGGTCGGGCCGTGTTTGGAACCGGTGCACGAGGGGGCGCCCGTGACGGGGGTCGGGTCGCCCGCGGTCTCTCTTGGGGCGCGGGAGCTTGAAAGGCGTATGTCGGTGCAGGGTTCTCTCGATCAGCAATGGGCCAAGGTGCGCGGCCGCCTCAAGGACGAGGTGGGCGAGACCGCGTACCGGAGCTGGCTCAAGCCGCTGACCGTCGGCGAGTTCGACGGCGGCCAGGTCCGCATCGTCGTGCCCACGCGCTTCATGCGCGACTGGATCCGCACCCATTACGCCGACCGCATCCGCGCCCTCTGGTCGGGCGAGAACCCGGGCGTGCAGTCCGTGGAGATCGTCGTCGCCGCCGCCCGCGCCGAGGCGCCGCGCCCCGCCGGGGCCTTCGACGCCGCGCCGGCCGTGGCCGACGCCGCCCGCCCGGCCGCCGAGGCGCCGCGGGCCGTTCCCGCCGCGGAGCCGGCGCCCGAGCCTGACATGCCGGCCCTGCCCGCCGGCGGCGCCCTGCTGGGGGGAGAGGAGCGCGACGACTACTCCGCGCTGCTGGACCCGCGCTTCACCTTCGAGAATTTCGTGGTGGGCAAGCCGAACGAGCTGGCCTTCGCCGCCGCCCGCCGGGTGGCCGACGCCAGCACGGTCACCTTCAACCCGCTGTTCCTCTACGGCGGCGTCGGCCTCGGCAAGACCCACCTGATGCACGCCATCGCGTGGCACATCCGCAAGAAGGACCCCTCGCGCCGGGTCATATACCTCTCGGCCGAGAAGTTCAAGTACCAGTTCATCCGGGCGCTCCGGTACAAGGACACCATGGCGTTCAAGGAGCAGATCCGCTCCGTGGACGTGCTGATGATCGACGACGTCCAGTTCATCAGCGGGAAGGACAGCACCCAGGAGGAGTTCTTCCACACCTTCAACGCGCTGGTGGACCAGGGCAAGCAGATCGTCCTGACCGCCGACCGCTCCCCCGTCGAGATCGCCTCGCTCGAGGAGCGGGTGACCTCGCGGCTGC
>DASPKT010000234.1:0-5943 GCA_035627915.1 Azospirillaceae bacterium | reverse complement strand
GGGGTCGCCGTCCGGATCGAAGGCGGCGGCGTCCGCCCAGCGGCCCTCGGCGCAGGCGACGCGGGCGAGGGCGAGGCGCAGGCGGCGCGCGCGGGCGCGGGCCTCGTCCTCCAGCCGCGTCCAGTCCGCGGACGGCCCGCGGACCCCGGCAAAGGCGGCGGCCGCCGCGGCATAGTGCTCGGCCGCCTCCGCGAGCCCGTCCGGCTGCCCTTCCCGCACCATGCCGGCCGCCAGCAGGACGGAGCCCAGGGTCTCGGGCGGCCCCGCCCGGGCCGCCTCGACGGCCACCGGCAGCAGCCGGCGGGCCGTCCCCGCCCGGCCGGCGGCGACGAGGTCGGTGAACAGCCGGCCGATCTCGCCGGTCTCCGGGGCTCCGGCGCCCGCCAGGCCGCATCCGGCGAGCGCATCGATATCACCGTCGGCCGCCTCGGCCGCCATCCGGCAGCGCGCCAGCGCCAGCAGGCGCCCGAACCGGTCGTCCCCGGGGGCGAGCGGCTCCGCCAGGTCGGCGACCGTGTGCCAGTCCCGCTGGGCCAGGGCCGAGCGGACCAGCGGCAGCACGGCGTCCCCGTCCGCGTCCGGGGCGGCGCGGGCCGGCGTCGACGTCCCGACGGTCGTGCGCAGCACGGCGGCGAGGGCGCGCAGGGCGCCCTGGCGGGTCAGGGCCAGCACCAGGGGCCTGCGGGCACGCTCCAGCTCCTCCGCGGTCAGGCCGAAGGTCCGGGGGTGCCGGGCCAGCCGGCGGAACAGGTCGGCGGCCGCGCCGGCGTCCCGGCCCGGCAGGAAGGTCAGCGCCAGCAGGGCCGCCTGGCGGGTCAGGTCCTCGGTCTCGCCGTCGTCCAGCCCGGCCGCCTGCAGCGCCGCCCGGAGGACGGCGCCGGTCTCGGCGGCGGCCAGGGCGAAGCGCGCGGCCGCCGCCGGGTCCTGCTCCAGGTTGGCGGCGACGACGGCCCGGAAATAGTACAGGCCGGTCAGGTTGAAGGGCTGCCGGCGCGCCAGCGCCTCGAGGCCGCCGCCTTCCCCGGGATGCCCGGCCGCGGCGAGGTCGAGGCCGTAGGCGTCGCGCGCCGCTGCGGCCAGCGCGTCGAAGACGGGCAGGGCCTCCGCGTAGCGCGCCTCGTTCACCAGCGCCTTGAACAGGCGGTAGCGCATGCCGCTGGCCAGCCGCGGCGAGCCGCCGGCGTCCCCGGCCCGCGCGTGCAGGTAGTCCCGGTAGAGCGCCCGGTCGAGCGGCCGCTCCCAGTCGGGCAGCGGCACCCGGGACGCGATGGCGCGCAGCGCGGTCGGGGTCGCCGCAACGGCGGCGTGGGCGAAGCCGCAGCGGCGCAGCAGCGCCTCCAGCGCGCCGGCCGTGAACAGCGTCAGGTGCATGCCGGGGCTGGCGATGGGGATCAGCGTGGCGGGCGAGGTGCCGGGGTGCAGCGCCTCGCCGTTCGGCGTGGTCAGGACCACCACGCCGTCCTCGCCGCAGCCGCGCGCGATGGTGCGCACGAACGCCTCCGGGTCGGGCACGTGCTCGATCACCTCCGACGCGTAGACCACGTCGTAGGGACGGGGCAGGGGCGTGTCGTCGGTGAAGTAGTCCAGCTCGATGTCGAGGCCCAGCAGCCGGCGGCCCATCCGGGCGAGCGGCGAGGGGTCGTAGCCCTTGGCGGTCCAGCCCAGCGCGCGCTCGGCGAAGTCGCTGACGAAGCCGCAGCCGCCGCCGATCTCCAGCAGTCGCCGGCCGCCGCCCGGCCGGGCCCAGGCCAGCGGCGTCAGCATGGCGTCGATGCCGGCGCTCTGCTCCAGGTAGAAGTCCAGGGCGGGGCCTTCCTCGCCGCCGTCGCCGCCGTAGTCGGCGACGCGCCGGTCGGCGGAGAAGCGGGTGGCGCAGCCGGCGCAGCGCAGCACCCGCCAGTCGGCGCCGCCCAGGCCGGCGCCCGGGATGACCAGGACGGGGGCGTGCGGGCCCGCGTGCCCGCAGGCGGGGCAGTCCGCGGCGATGCCGGCGGTCCCTTCGGGCTGCCAGACGAAGTCCCAGCTCATGGCGTGTCCTCGGGCTGCGCGGCGCCGCCCGGGTAGGGCAGGATTTCGCGGTGGTAGTGGTCGACGCCCGCGACCGGGTCGCCGTCATAGACGAGGCGCCCGCCCTCCAGCACCAGCAGGCGCTCGCACACCTCCTTCAGCATGGCGCTGACGTGGCTGATGATGAGGACGGTGCGGCCGGCGCGGCAGAGGCCCAGGATGCGCTCCCGGCACTTCGCCTGGAACCGCTCGTCGCCCACCGCCAGGATCTCGTCCAGCAGCAGGATCTCGGCGCTCAGGTGCGCGGAGACGGCGAAGGCCAGGCGCATGTACATGCCGATGGAATAGTGCTTCACCGGCGCGTCCAGCTGCGCCCCGATCTCGGCGAAGTCGATGATCCCCGGCAGGGCGGCGGCGGCCTCCTCCGGCGTCATGCCCAGCAGCGCCGCGGTCAGGCGGACGTTCTCGCGCCCGGTCAGCTCGGGATGGAAGCCGGAGCCGATTTCCAGCAGCGCGCCGACCCGGCCGCGCACCACGGCGCGGCCCTCGGTCGGGCTGGTGATGCGGCTCAGCACCTTCATCAGGGTGGTCTTGCCCGAGCCGTTGCGGCCCACGATGCCCAGCACCTGGCCCTTCGGCACGGCGAAGCTGACGTCGCGCAGCGCCCAGCGCTCCGGCGCCGCCGCCGGGGGCGCGCGGCCGCTCAGCCGGTCGTACAGGGTCCCGTGGCGCAGCCCGGCCGCGTCGCCGTAGCGCTTGCCGAGGCCGACGACCTCGACCGCCGGCGGCGCCATGGCGGGCAGGGGGGCCGTGCCCGTCAGGGGAAGGCTCGCCATCGTCCCGCCCCTCATACCAGGTCTGACAGGGCCGGTTCGCCCCGCCTCAGCGCCCGCATCCCGCCGGCCAGCAGGGCCAGGACCAGGACCACCGACAGCGCCGCCGGCAGGGCCGCCGGCGGCTCCGCCCCCAGCAGCGCCCAGCGCGCCCCCTCCAGCACGGTCACCAGCGGATTGAGGGCGTAGAAGAACCGGTACGGTTCCGGAACGATCTCGGAGGGGTAGATGACGGGGGACGCGAACATCAGCAGCTGGGTCAGGAAGGGCAGCAGCTGGGTCAGGTCGCGGTAGCGCACGGCCAGGGCCGACAGCCACAGCGCCAGCCCGGTGCCCAGCGCCGCCAGCAGCAGCAGCACCAGCGGCAGGGCCAGCACCGCCGGTCCCGGCACGGTGCCGGTGAGGGCCAGCAGCAGCGCCAGGCAGGCGAGGCCGGCGGCACCGTCCGCGGCGGCCACCAGCAGGCTCGCCACCGGCAGGTGCACGCGGGGGAAGTAGACCTTGGTGACGAAGTGCGGCTGGCCGACGATGCTGCCGCTGGCCTCGGTCAGCGCCCGCGCGACGAACTGCCAGAGCACCAGGCCGGTGAAGGCGAAGACGGGATAGCTGGTGCCGTCGCCGGCGGGCACCTTCAGGAAGGTGCCGAAGAACAGCCAGAACACCAGCATCAGCAGCAGCGGCTGCAGCACCGCCCAGCCGGCGCCCAGCGCCATCTGCTTGTAGCGCGCCTTCAGGCTGCGCTGCGCCAGCACCAGCGCGATGCGGCGGGTCTGCCAGGCCTCGCGCAGCCAGCCGGCCAGCGGCTGCGCGCCCGGACGGATATGGGTCTCCGTCGGCAGGGGCGGCAGGGACGGGTCGGCGACAAGCGACATGGAGGTGCAATTCCTCGGGGAGCGGGGGCCTGAGTCTTGCCCGACCCGGGGGCGGCTTGTCCAGCGCAGGGGCGGGGCGGCCTTGCGCGCGAACCCCGCGGCGGGCTAACTCGTTCCCATGTACCGCGTCCTCATCGTGCACACGGACTTCCCCGGCCAGTTCCTGCACCTGGCCCGCGCCCTGGCGGCCGACCCCAGGGTGGAGGTCACGGCGCTGGCCGAGACGCCCATCGCCGACGTCCCCGGCGTCCGCCTGCTGACCTACGCGCCGCCGCTGGCCGGCGCCGACCGCCACCATCCCTACCTGCAGGAGGTCGCCCGCGCCGTGCTGCGCGGCCAGGCGGCGCTGGTCCGCCTGCTGGAGCTGTGGCGCGGCGGCTACCGGCCGGACCTCATCGTCGGGCACAACGGGTTCGGCCAGCTGCTCTACCTGAAGGAACTGTGGCCCGCGGCGCCGCTGGTCGGCTACTTCGAGTTCTTCTACCACGCAAGCGGCACCGACCTGGACTTCGACCCGGAGTACCCGCCCACCCTGGACGACCAGGCCCGTGTGCGCACCATGAACGCCACCCACCTGCTGGGGCTGGAGGCGTGTGACCTCGGGATATCGCCGACCGCCTGGCAGCGCGGCCTGCACCCGGAGGCCTACCGGCCGAAGATCCTGGAACTGCACGACGGGATCGACACCGACGCCGCCTGCCCGGGCCCGGCGCTGCCGCTCGCCCTGCCCGACGGCACGGTGCTGCGGCCGGGCGACGAGATCGTCACCTACGCCGCGCGCGAGCTGGAGCCGTACCGCGGCTTCCACCGGGTCATGCGGGCCCTGCCGGCGCTGCTGGCGCGGCGCCCGGGCGCCCGGGTGGTCCTGGCCGGCGGCGACGGCGTCGCCTACGGCCGCCGGCTGCCGGACGGGGAGACCTACCGCGGGCGCCTGCTGGCGGAACTGGGCGGCCGCCTCGACCTGTCCCGCGTGCACTTCCCGGGCAGCCTGGCGTACCCGGACTTCCTGGCGCTGATGCGGCTGTCCAGGGTCCACCTCTACCTGACCTACCCGTTCGTGCTGAGCTGGTCGATGCTGGAGGCCATGGCCTGCGGCGCGCTGGTGCTGGGATCGCGCACGCCGCCGGTGGAGGAGGTGGTGGCGGACGGGCGCAACGGGCTGCTGGCCGGCTTCTTCGATACGGAGGGGCTGGCTGGGGCGGCGGCGGACGCCTGCGCGCGGGCGGCGGAGCTGGCCCCGCTGCGCGCCGAGGCGCGGCGCACGGTGGTGGAGCGCTACGACGCCGCCCGGGTCGCGGTGCCGGCGCTGCGCCGCGTCCTGGCGGAGCGGTTCGGGCTGCCGGGCTGAGGGGGAGGGGCGCCGCCGTCCCCGAAACGCCCCTTCCTTGTCCCCCCGCGTCCGCAATCCCGGCGTAGCATTACCCGTCCAGGCTAACTACAATTGCGACGGGGCGGCTCCGGAGGCGGGGCCGCCTCTTTGGCGCTCCAGGCACCGGGGCGGGGCGGATCGGGCGGAACGGGACGGAATGGCAGCGCTGGACGAGGAGCTGGATGGGCCGGAGACGGCCGCGCCCGCAGACGGCGGGACGGGTCGCCGGGAAGAGGCGGAGGCAGACGCGGGGCACACGGTGCTGGGGGCGCTGATGATGGTGGCGCGCCATCACGGCCTGCACCTGTCGCGCCCGCAGCTGCTGCGCGCCTATGCCGCGTCGGCGGAGGAGGTCACCGTCCCGACGCTGCTGCAGGCGGCGAAGGACAAGGGCCTGAAGGCACAGGCCGTGAACATGACCTGGCGCCAGCTCATGCGGCTGGGCCGCGCCATGCCGGCCATCCTGATGATGCGCGACGGCACCGCGCGGGTGCTGGTCGGCGTCAACGCCGCCACCGAGCCGCCGATCGCGATGATCCGCGATCCCGGGCGCCCGGGCACCAGCGACCCCATCGACGAGATCACCCTGACCGACCTATGGTCGGGAGAGATCGTGCTGGTCAAGCGCGACCACCAGGCGGGGGAGGACGGCGGCGCTCCCTTCGGGCTGCGCTGGCTCATCGGCCAAGTCCTGAAGGAGCGGCGCATCTTCCGCGATGTCGGCATCGCTGCCCTGGTGCTGAGCGTCTTCGCCCTGGTGCCGCCGATCCTGTTCCTGGTCATCATCGACCGCATCCTGGTGCACCAGCGCATGTCCTCGCTGTTCGTGCTGGCGCTGGGCGTGGTGTTCCTGCTCGTCTTC
>DASPKT010000233.1:0-3882 GCA_035627915.1 Azospirillaceae bacterium | reverse complement strand
CTGCTGGTCGTGGTGGACAGCCTGGTGCTGGGCGACAAGCCGGCGCTGGACCCGCTGCTGGAGCTGTTCCCCGCCGCCTTCCACGAACCCTATTACGCCGGCTACATCCGCCAGGACTTCCGCCCGCTGTTCGAGGCGGCGGGGCTGAATGCCGCGCCGGTGTCTCTGGCGTTCCTGTCGCGGGTCGCGGCCTTCACAAAACCGTAACGGAGCCGCCGTTGCGGCCCCCTCGGGCGGGGGTATACCTTTCGGCCGGGCGCGGCCCGCCCCCCCCTTCCGCGGGGACCCTGCTTGGGCCGCCTTGCTTGGGATCGAGGACGCATGTCGGACCAGGAGATCGAACTCAAGCTGCGCGTGGCGCCGGAGGACCTGCCCCGGCTGAAGGAGCTGCCGCCGCTGGCCGGCGCCCGGGCGACGTCGAAGCAGCTGGAGAGCGTCTATTTCGACACGCCGGACCTGCGCCTGCGCGGCCGCGCCGTGACCCTGCGGGTGCGCCGATCGGGCTCCCGCTTCCTGCAGACCGTCAAGTCCGCCCCCGGCGCCGCCGGCACGGCGCTGGTCCGCAGCGAGTGGGAGGTGCCGGTCGGCGGCCCCGACCCCGACCTGTCCGCCCTGCCGGCGGAGGCGCTGGCGGCGCTGGGGCCCCTGGACGCGGCGGAGGTGCGGCCGGTCTTCGCCAGCCACGTGAAGCGCAGCGTGCGCGTCATCGGTGCCGGCGACGGGACGGAGGTGGAGGTGGCGGTCGACCAGGGGGAGCTGCGCACCCCCGACGGCCGCACCCTGCCCCTGGCCGAGATCGAGCTGGAGCTGAAGCGCGGCACCGACACCCGCGCCCTCTACGATCTGGCCCTGGCGCTGAACGAGGCGCTGCCGCTGCGGATCGAGCCGCGGGCCAAGTCCGACCGCGGCTACGACCTGGCGGCGGGCACCCGCGTCACCTGGTCCAAGGCCGGTTCCCTGGAGCTGTCGCCCGACGAGACGGTGGAGGAGGCGCTGGGCGGCATCGTCCGCCACTGCCTGGACCACCTGGTCGCCAACGAGGCCTGCGCGCTGGCCGGCAACGAGCCGGAGGGCATCCACCAGATGCGGGTGGCCCTGCGCCGGCTGCGCTCCGCCCTCTCCACCTTCCGCGACGTCATCCCGGGCCCGCAGGCGGCGGTGCTGGGGCCGGAGGTGAAGTGGCTGGCCGACGCCTTCGGCCCGGCGCGCGACTGGGACGTGTTCCTGACCGAGACCATGGCGCCCGCCGCCGAGGCCTTCCCCGGCGATCCCGCGCTGGCGGCGCTGTCCGCGGCGGGGGAGCGGGCGCGCGCCCAGGGATACGTCCGCGCCCGCGAGGCCATCCTGTCGCCGCGCTACACCGCCCTGCTGCTGAAGCTGGGCGCCTGGGTGGACGGGCGCGGCTGGCGCGACCAGGCGGTGTCGGAGCAGTCCTCCCGGCTGTTCGAACCCGTGACCGGCTTCGCCGACGCCATGCTGGCGAAGCGCCACCGGCAGGCCCGCAAGCGCGGCCGCCACTTCGCCCGGCTGGACGCGGAGGCGCGGCACCAGCTGCGCATCACCCTGAAGAAGCTGCGCTACGCCGCGGAGTTCTTCCGGGCGCTGTATCCCGCCAAGCCGGTCCGCCGCTACCTGAAGGAGCTGGCGGCGCTGCAGGAGGCGCTGGGCCACCTGAACGACGTCGCCACCGTCGCCAAGCTGGTCCGCCAGCTCGAGGCTGAGCCGGATGCGCCGGCCGGCTGGAGCCTGGGCGCCGGCATCGTGCTGGGCTGGCGCGCCCGGGGCCTCGCCGACCTGGAACCGGAGCTGGTCCGCGACTGGGAGGCCTTCGCCGACGCGGAGCCGTTCTGGACCGCCGCCACCGCCGGCGGGAACCGGGACTGACGGCCCGATGATCTCCATCCTCGTCGCCAACACCAAGGGCGGCTGCGGCAAGACCACGCTCGCCACCCACATCGCCGCGGCACTCGCCGCCGCCGGGCACCGGACCGCGCTGGCCGACGTGGACCGGCAGCGCTCCAGCCTGGGCTGGCTGGAGCGGCGGCCCGCCACGGCACCCGCCATCCGGGGGCTGGACTGGACCCGCGAGCCGGGCGACCCGCCGGCGGGGCTGGACCGGCTGGTCATCGACGCGCCGGCGGCCCTGCGGGGCAAGGAGATCGAGGCGCTGGTCCGCGAGGCCGACGTGATCGTGCTGCCGGTCCTGCCCGGCGCCTTCGACGAGGGTGCCACGCTGCGCTTCCTCGGCCGGATCGAGGAGCTGAAGCCCGTCCGCAAGGGCCGCAAGGCGGTGGCGGTGGTCGGCAACCGCCTGCGCGCCCGCACCCGCTCCGCCGAGCGGCTGGACCGCTTCCTCGCCGGGGTGGGGCACCGGGTGGTGGCCCGCCTGCGCGACAGCCAGCTCTATCCCGACTGCGCCGGCACCGGCCTCTCCCTCTTCGACCTCCCCGCCTCCCGCACCCGCGACGCCCGCGCCGACTGGGCCCCCCTGCTGGCCTTCATCGAGGGGGAGGGGTGAGGGCCGCGCGACGGCAGGCCCGATGCCGCCCCGGCACATCTCGCCCGCGCGGAAGCGGGAACCGGCACGCCCTCTCCCCTTGCGGAAGCATGAACCGGCGCCCTCTCCCCTGGTGGAAGCAGAAACCGGCACGCCCTCTCCCCTTGAGGGAGAGGGAGGGACCCGCCGCGAAGCGGTGGGAGGGTGAGGGGTGGGAGTCGGGACGCCGGGTGGTAGTCCAAGGTGCGGCTGGGATGCCGTGCGTGCTTCTGACCGGGCTCAGCAGGAGGAAGGTTCGTGCCCGGCGTAGGCGGAGCACCACCCTCCCCTTGGGAGCATCTCAACGATCCTCAGCCTGAGCCTGTCGAAGGCCGCACCACGCAACCACTGCCCGCCTCCGGGAGCAGCACACCGCCCCGCTGGCTGAGCTTGGTCAGAAGCCCGCATCGCGGCGTCGTTGCCCCTCTCTGGGAGCAGCACCACGCCCCTCAGGCTGAGGTTGGTCAGAAGCCCGCACCACGCAACCACTGCCCGCCTCTGGGAGCAGCACCACGCCCCTCAGGCTGAGCCTGTCGAAGCCCGCACGCCGCAGACGCTGCCTCACGGCCGGGACCCCTCACCCTTCCCACCGCTTCGCGGCGGGCCCCTTCCCTCTCCCTCAAGGGGAGAGGGCGCACGTGTCCCGTCCCGGCGGCAGCGGGTGCCCGGCCGCACCGCCAAGACCGCAGCGCCCAGCCGCATTGCCCTGCCGCACCGCCCGGCCCGCACCGCCCGGCGTGCACCGCCCAGCCCGCACCGCCCAGGCGTCCAGGCGTCCAGGCGTCCAGGCGCCCAGGCGTCCAGGCGTCCAGGCGTCCACCCAGCAAGCACAAACGCGAACCCCCGCCAACGGCCTCGGGGGCGGGCGGGGGTTCTTTCTGGTGGGGCGCTGGGCCCCTGTGCCCCGGGCGCGTGGGCCCGGGCCATGCATGTCATGTATTCGGGTTGCTGAGCCCTAAGCTCATCGATCCTGCTGCGGTGGAGTCATGTTGCTGCACACCCTCCTGGCTACGGAACGACTGGGCGTATGCTTGCTCTTCAGCACGCCTCGTCTTGGTGAGGTGGAGTCATGTGGCTTACACACCCTCCTCTCTGCTTCCGACGACTTCATGGTGCTCCCGTCCGGCGGGCTCGTCAAGCGCCAACGACTCGCATTTGATGGCATGCGGCACCCCCAACGGAAAAGGCCCCGCCGCGGGTGCGGCGGGGCCTTTCCTGGAGAGTGCCGGGACGGAGGGTCAGGCCGAGGCGGCGCGGCGGGCGTGGCTGCGGTCGTTCTCCCGGATGAAGGAGCGGACCTGCGGCATGATGTTCTCGCGCCACTTGCGGCCGTTGAAGATGCCGTA
>DASPKT010000232.1:0-10620 GCA_035627915.1 Azospirillaceae bacterium | reverse complement strand
GCAGCCCGTCGATTCCCGCTAGCCTCGCGCGTCAGGGGTAAAGACACCCCCTCCCGGAGGCCCCGACCCATGCGCCCGTTCCGCCTTATCCTCCCCCTCGTCGCTTGCCTGGCCGCCCCGCCGGCCCTGGCCGCCTGCCCGCCCGAAGAGGCGGTCGCCGCCGTGGCCGAGGCGTTCCTGGAGCGCAGCACCGTCGCCTCCTACCCCGGCCCGCTGTCGCGCGCGGACGCGCTCTGCGCGCAAGGCCGGCTGGTGGCCCGGCTGGAGCAAGCGATGGGCCCGCCCGTGGGCTGGAAGGTCGGGCTGTCCAACCCGAAGCAGCAGGCCCTGTTTAAGGCGGACGGGCCCATCCGCGGCGTGCTGCTGCGGGACATGATGGCGCCGCGCGGGCCCCGCACCGCCGCCGCCTTCGGCGCCCGCCCCGGCTTCGAGGCGGACCTGCTGGTGCGGGTAAAGGACGCCGCGGTCATGGAGGCGCGCACGCCGGAGGAGGCCGCGCGCCACCTGTCGGAGGTGATCCCCTTCCTCGAGCTCGTCGACATCATGGTGGCGGAGGGCCAGCCCATCGACGCCGGCCAGATCGAGGCGAACAACATCGGCGCCCGCGGCGGCGTGGCCGGCCGGCCGCTGCCGATGACGCCGGAGCTGGTGCCGGCGCTGGCCGCCATGCGGGTGGTGCTGGCGGACGGGGCGGGCAAGGAGCTGGCCGCCGCGCCGGGCACCGCCGTGCTGGGCCACCCGCTGAACGCCGTGCTCTGGCTGGCGGCCGACCTGAAGCGCGCCGGGCTTTCGCTGAAGCAGGGGGACCTGGTCAGCGTCGGCAGCTTCTCCGTCCTGATGCCGGCCAGGCCGGGCCTGTCGCTGACGCTGCGCTACGAGGGGCTGCCGGGGGCGGAGCCGCTGTCGGTCGCCTTCGACTGACCCGGCGGGGGCGGTGCCCCGCCGGGTCCTTTGACTTGCGCGCCCGCATTGGCGACAGTGCCGCCATGACCGCGACCGCCCCCCTCCCCGCCGCCCCGCAGGACCTGGCAGACCGGCTCCGCGCGGGCGACCGCCGGGCCCTGGCCCGCGCCATCACCCTCATCGAATCGACCCGCGCCGACCACCGGGAGCAGGCGGACGCGCTGCTGGCCGCCCTGCTGCCGCACACCGGCGCCTCGGTGCGCCTCGGCATCTCCGGCGTGCCGGGCGTGGGCAAGTCCACCTTCATCGAGGCGTTCGGGCTGCACGTCATCGGCCGCGGGCACAAGGTGGCGGTGCTGGCCATCGACCCCTCCAGCCAGCGCACCGGCGGCTCCATCCTGGGCGACAAGACGCGGATGGAGCAGCTGGCGCGCAACCCTGACGCCTTCATCCGCCCCTCCCCCGCCGGCAGCACGCTGGGCGGCGTCGCAAGGCGCACGCGCGAGGCGATGCTGCTGTGCGAGGCCGCCGGCTTCGACGTTGTCGTGGTGGAGACGGTTGGCGTCGGCCAGTCGGAGACGGCGGTCGCCGACATGGTCGATCTGTTCATGCTGCTGCTGCTGCCGGCCGGCGGCGACGAGCTGCAGGGCATCAAGAAGGGCATCGTGGAGCTGGCCGACCTGGTCGTGGTCAACAAGGCCGACGGCGACCTGGTCGCCCAGGCCCGGCATGCGGTGGCGGAGTACCGACACGCGCTCGCCCTGCTGCGCCCGGCCAACGCCCGCTGGCGGGTCCCGGTACTCAGCTGCTCCGCCCTGTCCGGCGACGGCGTCGGCCGGGTCTGGGACACGGTGGGGGAGTACCGGGACACGCTGGGCAAGGCCGGCGACATCGCGCGGCGCCGGGCCGAGCAGGCGCGCGCCTGGATGTGGGACGAGATCAGGGAGAGCCTGATCGCCGCCTTCACCGGCGACGCGGCCGTGCGCGGCGAGCTGCCCGGCCTGGAGGCCCGCGTCGCCTCCGGCGAAGCCACCCCCGCCGGCGCCGCCCGGCGCCTGCTGGAGATGTTCCGGAACCGGAACGGGTAAGTTTTTCTGCTGAGTTTTGTATTTGTTGCCGTCATCCCCGCGGAGGCGGGGATCCAGGCATTCAGCCTGCTACCGGCTTGAGGAGAGGCGCTGGCTGTCCCGTGGGCGCCCATATTCCCGGTACCATTGCACGCCGTGTACCTGGATGCCCGCCTAGGCGCTTCGCGCCAGCTTCGCAAACGCGGGCATGACGATGAACGGATTGGGCGGGCACTCGCCCCCGCCGCCGCGACATCCCCAACGAGGCCCATGCCCGCCGACCCCACCCACCTCGCGCTCCTGAAGGCCGGCCTGCTCCTGGGCTGGTTCGCGCTGCTGTTCGTGCTGGAGCGGGCGCGGCCGGCGGCACCGGTGCCCGAGGAGGCGCGGGGCTGGCGGCGGGTCGGGCGGAACCTGGGGCTGTGGCTGCTGAACGCCGGGCTGTCGCTGGCCCTGGTGGTGCCCGTGTCGGCCTGGGCGGCGGCGCAAGGTGCGGGCTGGCGGCCCGGCTGGTGGACGGGCTGGGCGGGGCTGGCGCTGGACCTGCTGGTGCTGGACCTCTGGATATACTGGTGGCACCGGGCCAACCACGCGCTGCCGGTCCTGTGGCGGTTCCACCGGGTGCACCATCTGGACCGCTTCCTGGACACCAGTACCGCGGTGCGCTTCCACGCCGGCGAGGTGGCGCTGTCGGCGCTGGCGCGGGCGCCGCTGGTGCTGGCGCTGGCGATCCCGCTGTCCTCCCTCCTGGCGTTCGAGGCGCTGGTGACCCTGGCCGCCCTGTTCCACCATTCCAACCTGCGCCTGCCGGCGCGGCTGGAGCGGGCGCTGGCGCCGGTGCTGGTGACGCCCGGGCACCACTGGATGCACCACCACCGCGACGACGCCGACACCCACAGCCACTACGCCACGCTGCTGAGCCTGTGGGACCGGCTGTTCGCCAGCCGCGCCCGCAACGCCCGCACGCCCGGCATGGCGCTGGGGCTGGAGCGGCCGGACTGTACGCTGGCCGGGCTGCTGGCGGAGCCCTTCCGGCGGGAGCCGTGACGCCCCGGCGCCAATCCTGTTGACCTCCCCGAGACCCCATGACCGGGAGGAAGACATGACCGACGACCGCAGGCCCGCCGACCGGCCGGGCCCCTCCGCCAACGCCATGGGCACCGGCCGCCCGCAGGAGCGCCGGGACGATCTTTTCCGCGACCCGCAGGGCGGGTCCGGAGCGGCCGGCGGGCCAAGCGGGGCGGAGGAGCCGCGCGGCACGCCCGGGGCCGGCGGCACCGGCGGGCCGGGCGCGGCGGCAGACGTGCAGGGCGCCGGCGGCCCCGCCGCTCCCAACCCCGGCGCCGGCGGCGCCCAGGGCGGGGCCGGGCCGGGCGTCGGCGGTTCCCTCGGCGGCACCACGGGCACCTCCGGCTACGGCAGCTCCGCCACGGGGCATCCGGGCGCCGCCGCGGCGGGCGACGTGGGCGGCCGCGACATGCCGGTGAGCCGGGAGGACCGCGCCCGCGGCGTGGTGGAGCAGCGGGTGGTCAGCGTCGCCGGCAACAACGCCGCGGCGCGCGACGCCCAGGGGCTGGGCAGCGGCGCCGGCAGCAGCGACATGACCGGCAAGTACGGCAGCGGCTCCACCACCGGCGTCCCCGGCGGCAATCCGAACGCCATCTCCGGCGGCGAGGGCATGGTCGGCCAGGGGCTGGGGGTCGAGGGGCCGACGCCCCAGGCCTCCCCCGTCGCCGACGCCGGGGTCGTCGGGGCCGGCGCCCGCGACGAGGCGACGGCGCGCGGCGAGCGCGGCACCGGCACGCCGGAGGGCCGTGCCATGGCCGAGCACAACAAGCGCATGGGCGCCGGCCTTACGGGTGCCTCGCCCGAGGAGGACCCGGCCTCCCGCCGCGGCCGCTAGGACCGGGGGCTTCCCCCGGCTCTGCCCCCGTCCGCCTGCCCCGCCCCGGCATGGTCCGGGGCAGCCGCCCGGCGGCGGGTGCGGGCGGCCAGCACCTCCGCCACCGTGACGGGGCGGAAGCCGAAGACGTCCACGCCCACGTCGGCCTGCCGCGTCATCGGCTTCATCGCCCCGTGGCTGTGGCCGTGCAGGTTCCAGGCGCCCTTGTACATGCCGTTCCAGGTGCGGAAGGCGTAGTGGCAGAGCACCAGCCGGACCCCGTCCGCCTCCATCTCCCGGTAGTGCTGCACGCTGGCCCAGCCCGCCAGGGCCAGCGTCTCCGGCCCGTCGTTGTTGCCGGCGACCAGGTGCTTGCGCCCGTTCAGCGCCCCCAGGATCTCCGCCATGCGGGCGGCCGTGCGCCGGATGGCGAAGTCGCCGAGGTGCCAGACGTCGTCGTCGGGCCCCACCACCGCGTTCCACCGCGCCACCATCGCCGCGTCCATCTCCGCCACCGTCGCGAAGGGCCGCCGGAACCGGCCGAGCGCGCCGGCATGGCCGAAATGGGTGTCGCTGGTGAAGTAGGTGGCCATCGGAACCGCCCGGAATGAAGGTCGAGCCCCCTCACCCTCCCAAGCCTGCCGGCTTGGGCCCCTCCCTCTCCCTCAGGGGGAGAGGGGAAGGCGGAGCCGCTCCTTGTTCCCCTCGCCCCTTGAGGGAGAGGGAGGGGCCCACCGCGAAGCGGTGGGAGGGTGAGGGGGCCCACGGTTCCCGCCGCGAAGCGGTGGGAGGGTCAGGGGTCTTCGGAGGGCACAACACCGTCGGCGCCCCTGCGGATCACCCCGCGTCCGGCTGGTTCTCCGGCGCCGCCGCCTTGAACGCGGGCAGGTCGCGGCAGGCGGCGTCGATGCGCAGCAGGGTCGGGCAGTCCTTCAGGTCGCAGTTGAAGCGGCGCGCGTTGAAGAGCTGCGGTACCAGGCAGAGGTCGGCCAGGGTCGGCGTGTCGCCGTAGCAGTAGCGCCCGGCGGTGGCGGCCACCATGGGCTCCAGCGCCGCCAGGGTCGATTCGACCCAGTGCTTGATCCAGGCGTTCACCCGCTCGTCCGGCTGGCCGAGCGGCCCGCGCAGGTAGTTCAGGACCCGCAAATTGTTGATCGGGTGGATGTCGCAGGCGATGGCGAGGGCCACCGCGCGCACCTTGGCGCGGCCCTCGGGGTCGCGGGGCAGCAGCGGCGGCTCCGGCCGCGTCTCCTCCAGGTACTCGATGATGGCGAGCGACTGGGTCAGCAGCGTGCCGCCGTCGTCCAGCGCCGGCACCAGCCCCTGCGGGTTCACCGCGCGGTAGCCGGGCTTCAGCTGCTCGCCGCCGTCGCGCAGCAGGTGCACCGGCACCGCCTCGTAGTCGATGCCCTTCAGGGCCAGCGCGATGCGGACCCGGTAGGCGGCGGAGGACCGGAAATAGGTGTAGAGCTTCATCGACGACACTCCAGCAGCCCGGGGCTTCCCCCATGCCCTCTCCCCCTGCGGGAGAGGGAGGGACCCGTTGCGTCAGCAATGGGAGGGTGAGGGGTCCGGTCCGAACCATAGATCAGGCGGGGCGCCGGCGCACCCCCCTCCCCCGTCCCACCGCTGCGCGGCGGGCCCCCGCCCTCTCCCGCGGAGGGAGGAGGGCGCCCGGCTTCAGGCCTTCGGCGGCTCGTAGCGCACCACCTGCTGGTCGATGGCGCCGAAGACGCTGCCGCCCTCGCGGTCCAGCATCTCGATGCGCACCCGGTCGCCGAAGCGCAGGAAGGGCGTCCTGGGCTTGCCGTCCCGGATGGTCTCGATGGTGCGGATCTCGGCCAGGCAGGAGTATCCCAGCCCCCCCTCCGCCACCGGCCGGCCGGGGCCGCCGTCCGGGTCCTTGTTGGACACGGTGCCGGAGCCGATGATGCTGCCCGCCGCCAGCGGCCGGGTCCTGGCCGCGTGCGCCACCAGGGTGGGGAAGTCGAAGGTCATGTCGACGCCGGCGTCCGGCCTGCCGAAGGGCTCGCCGTTGATGAAGCTCAGCAGCGGCAGGTGCACCCGCCCGCCGTCCCAGGCCGCTCCCAGCTCGTCCGGGGTGACCGCGACGGGGGAGAAGGCGGTTGACGGCTTGCTCTGGAAGAAGCCGAAGCCCTTCGCCAGCTCCGCCGGGATCAGTCCGCGCAAGCTGACGTCGTTGACCAGCATGAGCAGGCGGATGTGGCGGGCCGCCACCGCGGGCGGGGCGCCCATCGGCACGTCGCCGGTGACGACCGCCACCTCCCCCTCCAGGTCGATGCCCCAGGCCTCGTCCGCCATCGGGATCGGCCCGCGGGGGGCCAGGAAGCTGTCGGAGCCGCCCTGGTACATCAGCGGGTCGGTCCAGAACTCCGGCGGCATCTCGGCACCGCGGGCCTTGCGGACCAGCTCCACATGGTTCACGTAGGCCGAGCCGTCCGCCCACTGGTAGGCCCGCGGCAGCGGAGAGGCGCAGTCCTCCTCGCGGAAGTCCATGGCGCCATCGGGGCTGCCGCCGGCGTTCAGCTCCGCCGACACGGCCTCCAGGGCGGGGCGCGCCCGCTCCCAGTCGTCCAGCGCCTGCTGCAGCGTCATGGCGATGGCGGGGACGGGGGCGCAGCGCTTCAGGTCGCGGGAGACCACGACGAGGGTGCCGTCGCGGCCCCCGGTCCTCAGGGTTGCGAGCTTCATTATTCCGCCGCCTCCTTCACGCGCCAGCTGTCGGCATAGGTTTCCAGCTCCACGCCGGGGGCGAGCTCCGCCACCTCCAGCGCGTCGCGGGTGTCGATCATGACCGCGTACTCGTCGGTCGCGTCCTTGGTCTGCTTGAACATGCGGGTCAGCGCCTTCGGGTGCGGCCCATGGGTGAAGCCGCAGGGATGGAAGGTCATCATCCCCGCCTTGATGTTGTCGCGCGAGAAGAAGTCGCCGGCGTGATAGAACAGGACCTCGTCGTAATCGTCGTTGTTGTGGAAGAACGGCACCTTCAGCGCGCCCTCGTCCGTCTCGAACGGGCGCGGCGTGAAGGTGCAGACGACGAAGCGGTTGGCGACGAAGGTCGTGTGCGCGCTGGGCGGCAGGTGGTAGCGGTGGCTCATCAGCGGACGGATGTCCCTGACGTTGAGCCGCACCGGGGCGAGGTCGCCCTTCCAGCCCACCGCGTCCAGCGGGTTGAACGGGTAGGTCACGGTGGAGAGCCGGTTGCGGCGCTTCACCCGCACCTTCCACACGCCGTCGGGGCCCTTCTCCTCCTGCTGGGAGAGGAAGGCGTCGTCGATGGCGGGGGTCTCCAGCATGGCCGGGTCGAAGATGGCGTGCGGGCCCACCAGCCCCTTGTCCGGCAGCTGGTAGGTGGAGCCCGTGGCCTCGATCAGCAGCGCCATCACGGGGCTGTGCGGGGACAGGCGCCACATGGTGCCGCGCGGCAACACGACGTAGTCGCCGGCGCCCACGCTCATGTGCCCGTAGTCGCAGAACAGCTCGCCCGAGCCCTCGTGGATGAAGATCAGCTCGTCCCCGTCGCCGTTGCGGGCGAGGTGGTCCATCGGCCGGTCGCACTTCCAGATGCGCATGCGGCAGTGCGCGTTGAACAGCACCTCGCGCGCCTCCCAGGGTCCCATCCCGTCGCCGCCGGCCTTGTTCAGGTCGAAGGCGCGCGGGCGCAGGGGGCCCTCCCAGCTGAGCCAGCCGGTCGGCGGGTTGCGGTGGTACATGTGGGTGGCGGGCCCGAAGAAGCCCTCCTTGCCGATCTCCCGCTCGAAGGTGCCCTCCGGCAGGTTGGCATGGGCCTGGCGGGACGACCGCCCCTCGACCCGCGGGAACGCGATGTACTTGCGCATGGGCTTCCTCCCCGGAAAAGCGCCGCCAAGCGTGGATGGGGGTTCCGTTTCACTTGAAACGAACCTTGCCCGTTTGTACGTTCCGCTTGAAACGGTTGTCAAGGCGGGCAAGGGTGGGGGCGCCATGCTGGAACTCGACACCTTCCTTCCCTACCGCCTGAACGTGCTGGCCAAGCGCATCAGCCGCGACCTCGCCCGCCGGTACGAGGCGCAGTTCGGCCTCTCCATCCCGGAATGGCGGGTCATCGCCATCCTGGGCCAGCGTCAGCCCTTGTCCTCGAACGACATCGTCGAGCGCACCCAGATGGACAAGGCCAAGGTCAGCCGCGCCGTCAACCGGCTGGTTCAGGCCGGCCTGCTGGAGCGCGCGACGCACCCCGAGGACCAGCGACTGCTGCGCCTGTCCTTCACCGACGCGGGCCGCGACCTCTACGACCGCCTCAGCCCCCAGGCGCTGGCCTGGGAGCGCCAGCTGCTGGAGGCCCTGGCGCCGGAGGAGGCGGCCCAGCTGCACGCGCTGATCGACCGGCTGAACAGCCGACTGGACGAGATGGGGTGAGGAGGCGGCCGCCCCCTCCCTTCCCCTCTCCCCGCTATCCCCTCTCCCTATTCCCCTCTCCCCATTTCCCCTCTCCCCTTGAGGGAGAGGGAGGGACCCGCGCCGAAGGCGTGGGAGGGTGAGGGGTGGGAGTCGGGACGCCGGGCGGTCAGGTGCGGCTGGAAGGCTGAGCTCGGTCGGAAGCCCGCACGCCCTCGCCGCTGCCTCACGGCCGGGGCCCCCTCACCCTTCCCACGGCTTCGCCGCGGGCCCCTCCCCTCTCCCTCGAGGGGAGAGGGGAAACTCTCGAGGGGAGAGGCCCTCCGACCCTACACGTTCAGCCCGGCAGCAAACGGCAGCTTGTCCACCCGCTTGCCGGTCAGCGCGGCGATGGCGTTGGCGACGGCGGGGGCCGCCGGGGGGACGCCGGGTTCGCCGACGCCGGTGGGGGCTTCGGTCGAGGGGACGATGTGCACCTCCACCTTGGGCATCTCGTCGATGCGCAGGCAGCGGTAGTCGTGGAAGTTCGACTGGTCCACCTGCCCGCCCGTCAGCGTGATGGCGCCGTAGAGCGCCGCGCCGAGGCCGAAGCCGATGCCGCCCTCCATCTGCGCCCGGATGACGTCGGGGTTGACGGCGATGCCGCAGTCGACCGCGCAGACCACCCGGTCGACCCGGATGCGGCCCTGGGCGTCCTGGCTGACCTCCGCCACCTGGGCGACGTAGGAATGGAAGCTCTCGTGCACGGCGATGCCGCGGGCGCGGCCCTTGGGCAGCTTCGTGCCCCAGCCCGCCTTCTCCGCCGCCAGGTTCAGCACGGCGAGGTGGCGCGGGTGGTCCTTCAGCAGGGCGCGGCGCAGGGCCAGCGGGTCCTGCTTCGTTTCCGCGGCGATGCGGTCCAGGAACTCCTCCACCGCGAAGGCGGTGTGGGTGGAGCCGACCGAGCGCCACCACAGCACCGGCACGCCGGCCTGGGTGGAGTGCAGGTCCACCTGCAGGTTCGGGATCGCGTAGGGCAGGTTGGCCGCGCCTTCGATGGAGGCCGGGTCGGGCTTGTCCGGCGGGGCGAAGGGCGTGCCGGTCAGGATGGGCTGGCCGACCAGCCGGTGGCGCCAGGCCAGGATCTCCCCCTTCGGGCCCAGTTCGGCCGACAGCCGGTGGACGAAGGCGGGGCGGTAGCGGCCGCCGCGGATGTCGTCCTCGCGCGTCCAGATCAGCTTGACCGGCGGCGGGTTGCCGCCGTGCTTCGGGGCCAGCGCCTTGGCGATGCCGACCGCCTCGACGATGTAGTCGGACTCGATGTTGGCGCGGCGGCCGAAGCTGCCGCCGGCCATGACGGTGTTGATGCGCACCTGCTCCGGCTTCAGCCCGGCTTCCCTGGCGGCGTTCGCCTGGTCGATGGTCTGGAACTGGTCGCCGGCCCAGATTTCCAGGCCCCCGGGCGACAGCTTGACCACGCAGGTCAGCGGCTCCATCGGGGCGTGGGCCAGGTAGGGGAACTCGTAGTCCGCGGTGATCGTGCGGGCTCCCTTCACCGAGGCGTCGCCCCGGGAGGCCGCGACTTGGCCCGGCTTGTCCAGCAGCGCCTTGTACGCCGCCAGCAGCTCCGGCGTGCCGCGGGTCTCCGCCTTCGCCTCGTCCCAGGTGACCTTGAGGGCCTCGCGCCCCTTGGTGGCGGCGTGGTAGCCCTCGGCCACCACGGCGACGCCGCGCGGGATGCGCACCACGTCCACGACGCCCTTGACCGCACGCGCCGCCTTGTCGTCCACCGACGCCGCCGCGGCGCCGAAGCGGGGCGGGCGCTGGACCAGGGCGACCAGCATGCCGGGCTGCGCCACGTCGATGGCGAAGACGGCCTTGCCGGTGCTCTTGGCCTTGCCGTCCAGGCGCGGCAGCTTCGTGCCGATCAGCCGGAAGTCCTTGGGGTCCTTCAGGGCCGCGTCGGCCGGGACCGGCAGGGCGGATGCCGCCTCCGCCAGCTCGCCGAAGGTGGCCCTGCGGCCGGACTTGGCGTGGGTCACGGTGCCGGCGGCGACGGACAGCTCGGCCGCGGGCACGCCCCAGCGCTGCGCCGCCGCCTGCACCAGCATGGCGCGCGCGGCGGCGGCCGCCTTGCGCAGCTGGGTCCAGGAGTTGGCGACCGAGGTGCTGCCGCCGGTGCCCTGGACGGGCCCGAAGGCCAGGTTGTTGTAGAGCTTCGCGTCGGCCGGCGCGTGCTCGGCCCGCATCTGCGACCAGTCGGCGTCCAGCTCCTCCGCCACGATGGTGGCGAGGCCGGTCATCACGCCCTGGCCCATCTCCAGGTGCTTCACCAGCACCGTCACGGTGTTGTCCGGCGCCACCCGGACGAAGGCGTTGGGCGCCAGCACC
>DASPKT010000231.1:0-5857 GCA_035627915.1 Azospirillaceae bacterium | reverse complement strand
CGTGCTGGCGCCGCTCGGCTACCGCCGCTTCAAGGAGGAGCCGGGGACCGTCGGCTACGGCGGCGACCCGGTGACGTCGAGCTTCTGGCTGCAGGTGCCCGCCGACGGGCGGACGGTGGTGCCGATGGCCGGCTTCCACCTGGCCTTCACCGCCGGCAGCCGCGCCGCCGTGGAGGCGGTGCACGCGGTGGCGCTGGAGCAGGGTGCCCGGGACACGGTGGCGCCGCGGCTGCTGCCCTCGGTGCATCCCGACTACTACCACACCATGCTGACCGACCCCGACGGCCACCGCATGGAGGTCGCCTGCCACCGGCCCGGGTGACGCCCGGGCCGGTCAAAGGGGCTGACCCTCAGCCCTGCGGGGCGGTGCCGGGGCGGCGGGTGAAGACGATGTGCAGCAGGGGGACCTCCTTGCCCGTCTTCGGTCCGATGGCGATCATGTGGAAGGTCCGCTTCTCCCCCTCGAACTTCTCTGTGAAGCGCAGCGGCGCGATGCTGCCGTCGGCCTGGTGCAGCTCGGCGGTCCAGGTCATGGTCTGCGTGGCCTCGTCCCAGGTGCCGAGGTCGCGGCGGATGCGGTGCTCGTTGTTGTCGGCCCAGATGCCGATGTACTTGCCCTGCTTGGGGTCGTAGCCCCAGAGGCCGGTGCCCTGGTAGGGCGTGCCCTCCACCTGGAACTCGTTCACGATCCACATCCCGCCCGACTTCAGCGTGTTGACCTGCACGCCCTTGGCCTTGCCGTCGGGCTTGCCGGCCTCGCGCGAGGGGAAGGTGATGTCGGCGTCCCAGGTGCCCGCCTCCAGGCGCATCGCCTTCAGCTCGGGCGCCGTCGCCGGCAGGGTCTGGGCGATGGCGGCGGTGCCGCAGAAGAGGGAGGCGCCGAGCGCCAGGGCGCCCACAATGCGGGCGAGGGAGGTGCGGGTGAGGAGGCGGGGGGTGCGCATCGTGGAAGTCCTTTCATGTCCGGTTGCGTCGGCGCCCATCTGGCTCCCCGCCTTGCCGATGGATAAGGGGGACGGCCGGATGGGGTGCCGATGATTTGCCGATGAGGGCCGGATTCCGCGGGGACGGGGCAGGCACCAAGCCGCTTGCCCTGAGGGGCGCGCCGCCGCATGGTGTGCTCCCCCACGCTCCCGCCAACGCCTAGCCCGGGTGACCCCAGATGACGCGCGCCACGCTCCTTCTCCTCTGCCTCGTCGGCTTGGCCGGATGCATGCCGGCGCCGGCCAAGCGGGAGACGGGCGTCACCACCACCCAGTCCTGCCGCGCCCAGTGCAACCGCGAGGCCTCCGTCTGCGGCGACCGCCGGCAGGCGCAGGACCAGACCGGCGCCAGCGCCGGGCTGGGGGCGGGCAGCCAGTGCGCGCACACGCTGGAGGCCTGCCTGTCCCGCTGCGGCGTTTCGCGCTGAGCCGACCCCTTCCGCCGGCGACGGCGCCTTCCTAGATTCCCGGCCATGACGAAATCGGATTCGCCCCGGGGCCGTCGCACGGCCCGCGCCGTCCTCGCCGCACTGCTGGCGGCGGGGCTGCTCGCCTCCCCGGCCGCCGGCCAGACCCGCGCCGTGCCGGAGAGTCGCGACCAGATCACCCTGTCCTTCGCCCCGCTGGTGAAACGGGCGGCGCCGGCGGTGGTGAACATCTACACCAAGCGCGTCGTGCGCCAGCGCGTCTCCCCGCTGTTCAGCGACCCGCTGTTCCAGCGCTTCTTCGGCGACGCCATGACCGGCGGCATCCCGCGGGAGCGGGTGGAGCAGTCGCTGGGCTCCGGCGTCATCGTCTCCGCCGAGGGGGTGATCGTGACCAACGACCATGTCGTCAAGGACAGCGACCAGATCACCGTCGTCCTCTCCGACCGGCGCGAGTTCCCGGCCAGGCTGGTGGCGGCGGATGAGCGCACCGACCTCGCCATCCTGAGGATCGACGCCAGGGGCGAGCGGTTCCCGTTCCTGGAGCTGCGCGATTCGGACGAGCTGGAGGTGGGCGACCTGGTGCTGGCGATCGGCAACCCCTTCGGCGTGGGCCAGACGGTCACCAGCGGCATCGTCTCGGCGGTGGCGCGGACGGCCGTGGGCGTCTCCGACTTCAACTTCTTCATCCAGACCGACGCCGCCATCAACCCCGGCAACTCCGGCGGCGCGCTGGTCGGGATGGACGGGCGTCTGGTCGGCATCAACACCGCGATCTATTCGCGCGGGGGCGGCTCCATCGGCATCGGCTTCGCCATCCCCGCCAACATGGTGCGCACGGTCGTGGACGGCGCCACGGCGGGCGGCAAGCTGGTGCGGCCCTGGATCGGCGCCGACGGGCAGGCGGTCACGGCGGAGCTGGCGACGGGCCTGGGCCTGCCGCGGCCGGCCGGCGTGCTGGTGAACGGGGTCAGGCCGCGTGGGCCGGCCGATCAGGCGGGCCTGAGGGTCGGCGACGTGGTGACGGCGGTGAACGGGCGCGCGGTCGACGATCCCGACGCGCTGCGCTTCCGGGTGGCGACCCTGCCGGTCGGCGGCACCGCCACCCTGACGGTGCTGCGCGGGGGCAAGCCGCGCGAGCTTTCGCTGAAGCTGGTGCCGCCGCCGGAAGACCCGCCGCGCGACCTGACCCGGCTGGAGGGACGCAATCCCCTGGCCGGGGCGGAGGTCGCCAACCTGAACCCCGCCCTGGTGGAGGAGATCAGCTTCCCCGGCCCGGCCGAGGGGGTGGTGGTGGTCCAGGTGGCGCGCGGCAGCCCGGCGCAGCAGCTGGGCCTGCGCCCCGGCGACCTGGTGCTGAAGGTCAACGAGACCGAGGCGGCCAGCGTGGACGCGCTGGAGGCGGCCCTGGCGCGCCCGGCGCGGCTCTGGACCATCGTCGTGCGCCGGGGCGACCAGGTGCTGACCACCACGGTCGGCGGCTGAGATGGCGGCCAAGCCCCCCGAGGGAGGACTCTTCGACGCCGAGGCGCCGCGGCCGCTGGCCGACCGGCTGCGGCCCAAGGCCCTGGACGAGGTGGTGGGGCAGGAGCACCTGCTGGGCCCGCAGGGACCGGTCGGCCGCATGGTGGCGGCGCGGCGGCTGGCGTCCATGGTGCTGTGGGGGCCGCCCGGCTGCGGCAAGACCACCATCGCGCGGCTGCTGGCACACGCCACCGACCTGCATTTCGAGCCGCTGTCGGCCGTCTTCTCCGGCGTCGCCGACCTGCGCAAGGTGTTCGAGGCGGCAAAGCAGCGCCGCGCCGCCGGGCGCGGGACCCTGCTGTTCATCGACGAGATCCACCGCTTCAACCGCTCCCAGCAGGACGGCTTCCTGCCCTATGTCGAGGACGGCACGGTCACCCTGATCGGCGCCACCACGGAGAACCCGTCCTTCGAGCTGAACCCCGCACTGCTGTCCCGCGCCCAGGTCTTCGTCCTGAACCGGCTGGACGAGCCGGCGCTGGAGCGGCTGATCGTGCGGGCCGAGGCCGAGACCGGCCGGGCGCTGCCCGTGGACGCCGACGCCCGGGCGGCGCTGAAGGCGATGGCCGACGGCGACGGGCGCTATCTGCTGAACCTGTGCGAGGAGCTGTTCGCCGTCGTCCCGGAGGGGGAGGCGCCGCTGGACACCACGGCGCTGACAGTGGCGGTGCAGCGGCGCATGCCGCTCTACGACAAGGCGCAGGAGGGGCACTACAACCTCATCAGCGCGCTCCACAAGTCCCTGCGGGGCTCCGACACCGACGCGGCGCTGTACTGGCTGGCGCGCATGCTGGCCGGCGGCGAGGACCCGCGCTACATCGCCCGGCGCCTGGTGCGCTTCGCGGTGGAGGACGTCGGCATGGCCGACCCGCAGGCGCTGCCGCAGTGCATCGCCGCCTGGGACGCCTATGAGCGGCTGGGCAGCCCGGAGGGGGAGCTGGCCATCGCCCAGGCGGTCATCTATCTCGGCACGGCACCGAAGTCGAACGCCGCCTACAACGCCTACAAGGAGAGCGTGCGCGCGGCCAAGGAGACCGGCAGCCTGTCGCCGCCCAAGCACATCCTGAACGCGCCGACCAAGCTGATGAAGCAGCTGGGCTACGGCAAGGGCTACGACTACGACCACGACACGGCGGAGGGCTTCTCCGGCCAGAACTACTTCCCCGACGGGATGGCCCGGCGGGAGTTCTACCGGCCGGTCGAGCGCGGCTTCGAGCGCGACGTGCGCAAGCGGCTGGACTATTGGGCCCGCCTGCGGGAGCAGAAGGGCAAGGCGCCCGAGTGACGTGAGCCGATTGGCCGGCCCGCCGGCTCACGCCCGCTCCGCGATCCCCAGCAGCCCGGCCAGGGCGGCGCGCGCCTCCGCCACCGGGTGGGTCCAGTCGCCGGGCGCGCGCTGCCGGAACAGCCGGGCGGACGGGTACCAGGGCGTGGTGGCGCCGGCGTCCAGCCAGCGCCAGTCGCTGGCGGTGGGCAGCAGGATGAAGGTCGGCACGCCCAGCGCGCCGGCGAGGTGCGCCGGGCCGGTGTCGGCGGTCACCACCGCGTCCAGCCCTACGGCCGCGGCCGCCGTGTCGGCCCAGTCCGCGAACCCGCCGCCGAGGTCGGCGAAGCCGGGCGGCACCGGCCCGCGGGCGAGGTCCCCGCGGCCGGCGCCGGCCTGGAGCCCCACCCAGCGGACGCCAGGCAGCGTGAACAGGGGCGCCAGCGCCTCCAGCCCGGGCGAGCGCCACCGGTCGTCGGCGAAGGCCGGGTTGCCGCGCCAGACGAGGCCGACCCGGGGACCGCCGCCCGTCCGGTCCGCCCAGCGCTCCCGCCGGGCCGGATCGGGCGCCACATAGGGGCCGGGCCAGGGAACGGAGGACGGCTCGATCCCGAGCAGGCCCGGCAGGTCCATGAAGGAGATCTGGGCGTCCACCCCGTCGACCGTCGCCCCGACGGTCGTCACCTCCACACCGGGCACGCGGACCAGGGGCGCCAGGGAGGCCGGCACCTCGGCGACGACGGAGGCCGAGAGGTCGCGCAGTCCGGGCAGGAAGCGCAGGCACTGGATGGTGTCGCCATGCCCCTGGTCGTGCCAGACCAGCAGCCGGCGGCCGGGCTTCCCCGTCCAGGGGGGCAGGTGACCGTGGCGGGGCTTGCGTCCGGCGACCTGCCAGCGGGCATGGTAGCGGGCAAACCCCTCCCGCCAGCGCCCGAGGCGCAGCAGGCAGAGCGCCATGCCGAGTTCCGATGAGGCGTCGCCCTGCAGCCGCTTGTGCGCCTCCTGGAAGGCCACCAGCGCCGTCTCCGTCTCGCCCTTCTGCCGCAGGATCTCGCCCAGCTCGCGGTAGGCGGGCCCAGAACCGGGATTGTGGGCGACGGCGCGGCAGGCCGCGGTTTCCGCTTCGCCCAGCCGGCCGCACTCGCGCAGGGTGGCGGCGAGCGCCAGCAGCGCCGGCGGGCTGCCCGGCACCGTCGCCAGGGTTTCGCGCAACAGGGCCTCGGCCTCGTCCATGCGGCCGGCACGACGAAGTTCGTCGGCACGGGATATGTCCGCGGCCGCCGTCGCGTAGACCCTCTCCTTGGCGCGCTGCATCGCGGCAGCCGGCGTTTCGTCCTCCGACAGCACCTCCAGGAGATTGCTTTCGGAGGACAGCTCCGCCGGGACGCACACCATGTTGGCGCTGCAGTATCCGGCGAGCGCGCGCCCGGTCCGGTCGTCCAGCCTTTCCTGGGCCACCAGCAGGGGCATGTGCCACCACAGGCGATAGCCGAAACCCCGGATGCAGCGGATCAGGTCGGCGGAACGGTCCTGCCGGTCGTTCTCGACATAGAGCACGGGCCGGCACCGGGCGATGGTCTCCGCGGCGCCGCGCAACACCTGGAGTTCCATACCCTCCACGTCCACCTTGATGAGGGAGACGGAGGAAAGCCGCAGATCGT
>DASPKT010000230.1:0-20937 GCA_035627915.1 Azospirillaceae bacterium | reverse complement strand
GGAATATTCCCTCCTTGTCGGCGGATGGCAACCTGCCCGCCTTCTTGCGGCGCCATCCTGTTGAACACGTCATATACACCACGCGCGCCGACGCCGAGCGGATCGAACGTCATCCCGCCTACCGAACCCTCGCAGACAAGGTCCCGTCCCGTATCGACATAGCCATCGGTTCTGGCGACCGGCAACTCTATGGAGGGGCGATATCCAGGATGAACGAGGCCCACCAGCGGATCTTGGCTGATTGCCGGGCGGACGGGGCGACTTGGCTTTTCGACCAACCCGATCATGTCTGGGCCGATGGCTCGCTCGGAACCCTGGCGGAAGCGGTAGGCGATGGCACCCGCTGCATCCTGTTCGCCGGGCTGAAGACCGCCCTTGAAGAAATGATTCCGCAACTTGGCCGGTTTCGGTCGGAGGACGGCGCTGTGCTCTCGGTCTCGCCTGAGGACCTGCTGGAAGCCGCTCTGGATTGCCTGCATCGGCACGATATGGTGCGCTTCTGGAAGGGACCGGAAGGTACAAGCTGGCCGCATCACGTCGCCTGGAGAGCGGGCCGGACAGCATTTGTACGGCGGACCTTCATGCCCCAGCCCTTCGTGATCCCTCCCACCGGCGAGGCGGTCGTCGCGAAGCGATCCCTGGATTGGGACTTCCTGGAGAGTGCCTTTCCCGACATGGCGGACATCTCGTTCATTGAGGACAGCAGGCATTTCCTCGTCGCCGAGATGACGCCGGGGGCGCTTCATCAGGAGTCCAAGGGAACTCCGGTAGACGTGGCTTCGGTCGGAACATTCGCTGCATGCATCGCATCGCCCTATCAGGAACGATGCTTCCGCACCCCGATCGTCTACGGCGGCTGGACTGTGTCCGACCGGCGCATGCGCCGCGTTCTGGACTACTCGCGGCGTTGCCGGGAAGCGGCCGATCTCTTCGCGCGCCACAATCGCGTCCTCAAGGAACTGGGGCCCGATTTCCCCCAACTGGCTGATATCCTGAGTGCCGTGCTGCGCGATGCGAAGCTGTTCTCCGCCTTGAGAGTTCCAGCCGAGGCTACTTTCCTCCTGCCGGAGGGAAGATCGGTTTCCCACCTGTCGGGTCGCGATCCAGGCAGCGTCATGCAGGTTGTCATGGACCATACGGTAGCCGGCGACTGGCCCCTGGCGAGATTGAGGGAAGCCGGGAAGGCCGCGGCTCTCTCCGGCCGGATCTGGAGCATCGGAACCGCAGACACCCGTACGAGCGTGGACGGAGTTCCGATCGAGCGCCCAGATATCCTGTGCGCGGGGTTCAGGTTCCACGCACTGGCGCAACGAACCGGCTGACGGTACGCGTACCGCCAGCCTCATGCGCATGGCGGGTACCCCGCCGATCAGGCTTTCGGCCCGACGCACACCGCCAGCAGGTAATGCGCCATCGGCAGGAAGCCGGTGTGAACAATCTCGTCGTTCATGGAAAACACGAAGACGGAATGGAAGCGGGCCGCGAGCGTATTCCTGAAGTCCTCTCCGGACTTGCAGTTGACGTGGCCCGCCTTGCTGGCGGGTGACGCATGGGATTGGCTTTCCAGCGATGGCATCCCCACGACGAAGACGCCTTGGGGCGTCAGCGAGGCCATGATGTTCGCAAGGTAGCGGTCCTCCAGGTCCGGCGGAATATGCTCCATCACGTCCAGTGAGTAGGCGGCGTCATACGGTTCCGGCAGGGGCCCGGCCAGGATGTCGTGGACGGCCGCATCGTAGGACAGGTGCGGCGTCATCCGCGCCTTGAGATCCTCGATGAAAAGAGGGTCGTAGTCTGTCGCCAGGAGATGGCCGACCTCCTGGCGGACGATGCGCGCCCCGAACCCGTCGCCGCAGCCGATCTCGACGACGCGGGCCTTGCCCTTGAGCATCTTCGCCACGAACTTGTAGCGTGCCAGCGTGAATACAAGGCGTCTGGGGTCCTGGTACCAGACCTGGTTGGTCATCAGCCCGAACCGCATGAAGCCGATGCGGTCGCGCAGTTCGATCAGCTCCTGGTTGACTGGGTCCACGGTGCGGTCGTGGCCGGATAGGTCAGGCACGTTCATGGAGCTTCTCCCCAGCAGGCTCACGCCTCGGTGCGTCGCCGACGATGGTGGCGAGGTCGTTGAATACAGACTCGTTCTGCCCGGCCAAATAGGACCGGAGTGCATGCGTACCGGCCACCATCGCGGGTCGGTCAGCGTGGCGGATCGCATCCGCGATGCCTCTCGGGCTGCCGTCGTCCAGCACGAGGCCGGCGCCGAACCGCCGAACCAGGCCCGCCATGAAGTCCCAACCGGAGTCCAGCAGCACCGGAAGGCCGCCGGCGACGTATCCGGTCCAGCGGTTGCACACGCCGACCCGGCGGTCCGGCAGCGGTTCGGCAGCCGGATCCCAAAGCCAGCCGAACCGGTAGCCACCCATCCGATCCAACAGCTCTCCGAAGGGGACGGCGCGGTTGTACCGTACATGTCCCGTCGCGTAATTGGCGAGGTGCTCCGCGAACTGGTGGTCGTGCGCGGGAGAGAGATGCGCGGAATTGTAGATTTCCGCCGTCAGCCCGCCCTGCTCGCAGACCTGCCGTATGAGTGGCCCGAACTGGTAGGCGTTCGGAAAATCCTCCAGGAACCGTGCCGAGGGGAAGAACCCGGCGTAGAGGAGGTCGGCACCGGCCCCAGGCACACTGCCGCATGCGCCGGTTCCCGCCTCCACCAGGGGATAGCAGAGGCGGTAAGGCCTGGATGCCACCGCCATCGCCGCGTCCCATGCCGGGCCGCCGCGCTTGGAGATGTTGAGATCGACGGAATTGGCACCCACCCGCTCCGCGAGGCGGTTCACCCGCATGGTCTCGGGATTGAGGCCGAACAGGCGCTCCAGGTCGCGGTCGGGCCACAGGCCCGTATAGTCGTAGAGTTCGTGCACCACGCGGCGGTGGGGGCCCCAGTGCTTGACGAGGGGGCCGAGGAAATTCTTGTAGATGATGGTGCTGACGTAGACGGCCGCCGGATCGAGGGTGTCCAGCAGGACGCGCAGCGCGTCCAGGGACTCCGACAGGTCGATGCTGGGGAACACTGTGCTGGGCACGTAGGCGTAGCCGCGCCCCATATAGACCACCAGCGTGCGCGCGGGATCGGCGATCCGGGCCAGCGCCCGTTCCGACACGATGGTGCTGTGGGCGCACTGGACCACGACGAGGTCCACGGACCCCGGCCGGAGCCCGGCCAAGCGCCCCGCCATGTGGCGGGCGGACCGGCTGCGGTAGGCCGGATCGCTGTAGAGCAGGCGCAGCCGTGCCGGCGGCAGCCCCGCCTCGATCAGCGCAGCCGCCATCTCCGTCTCGTAGCTGGTGTGCGCCACGACGACGTAGTCGAAGTCCATCTGCGCCAGCGCCGACGGCAGGACCACCGGGAGCCCTTCCATCTCCCCGATCGCCGGCGCGAGGCGGTCCACGATGCCGGCGACCTCGATCCGCGCCTGTCCGCGCAGGCGCGCCAGCAGCTCGCGCGTATGGGTCCCGGCCCCGCACAGCCACACCCGGCCCGAGGGAAACGTCTGCGCGACATGGTCGCAGGCGAAGCCAACGTCGCGCGCCGCCCCGTAGAGCCGGTCTACCATGCTCCACATCCAGGCGGCTTCCTCTGCCGGGACCGCAGACGGCTCCCAGGGAATGCCGGCGTCGCCGGAGGGAGGAAGGGGACGTCTCGACGGCATGCCCTTCAGCCCCTTCGAATCAGGCTCAGATATTGCTGCCCGCGCCCCCACCAGCCGGCGAAGCGCGGCAAGGCCTGGTCGGGTGCGCCGTCCCGCAGCCAGGAAAGCCCCTCCTCCAGGCTGGCTGCCGTGTCGGGCGCGCGGGGGCCGATCAGGGCCGCCACGCCTTCCAGCGCCGGCAGCAGGCCGCGGATATCCGGTTCCGCCTGCGCCTCCACGTCGCGCATCGCGTCCCAGACAGACTCGCAGGCACTCTCCAGTTCCGTCCCGAAGTCCGCGTCGTGGTCCGCGAAGGTCGCGCGGTAGTCCAGCAGGTTCAGGGTGCGCCGCAGATAACAGTTGGTTGCGAGGACGTTGAAGCCCCGGTCCTCGTCGGCGATGTCCTTGTACCAGCGCAGGTCGGTCAGGATGTCAGGGGAGGCGCCGTACGCGTCGAACTCCCGATGCAGCGCGGCGACCGCGGCCGGCATCGGGAGAAGCGCCGTGCGATGCAGGGGCTGGACCACGTTGTCCAGTATCCAGTCGTCCACCGGCCGGCTGCGCCCCTTCAATGTCTCCAAATGCGGCCGCAGCATGGGGCGGAGCACGGCGAGCTGCCGGTCGGGAGGGGCAAGCGGGTGGATACGGGCGGTCCGGGCCAGCCGCCGGATGATCTCCGCGAGATAGGACACCGCGGAAACCGTCGTGATGACGAAAACGCCTCCCGGCTTCACGAAGCGGGCGAGGCCGTGCAGGACGGAGAGCGGGTCGGCCTGGTGGGGAATGCAGCCTTCCGCCAGCACCAGGTCGAACCGCTCCTCTGTCTGGAAATCGTGGAACAGGCTCTCGACGACAGTCCAGTTGTGGAAACCGGGATGGTGGCGGCGGAGCATGCCGGCCGTGTCGGCGACCCCCTTGGGATTGCCGTCCACCAAAACGTAACGGGCCGGTTCAAGGCTTGCCGTGAACAGGGCATTGTGACCCGACCCCGGCCCGAACTCCAGGACCGACCGCCCGCGGACGAACGCGGGCGGGATTCCCAAGGTTCGGTACAGGCTGTCGCGCCGGCGGTAATGACGGCCAAGGTCTGAGATATCCTGGCTGACCGGCGAGATGCCCGCCGAGCGGTAGAAATCGACAAAGGAAGTCTCAGCCATGGCAACGCCTTTCTGCGTCCTGCGCGGGGATGTCCAGGACCGAAGCGACCGCGTCGAGCGCCTCCGGCGGGCGGATGCCGAGTTCCGCGACGACGCGGCGACAGTCGAGCGCGGTCCACCTCGCGGGCGGATCGCCCCCCATCTGCGCGGCGGCGAGCCCGGCCGCCGGCTGGACCAGGGCCGCGTCCGCACCCAGCCGCTCGGCTATGTACCCGGCCGCATCGGCGTAGGTCACGTCGCCAGGTGCGGAAAGCTGCCAGATTCCAGCGGCGTCGCGCGCGTGGAGGATCGATTCCAGGCAGCGTGACACAAGATTGACCGTGACACAGGCGAGTCCCAGGTCGGTGAAGGGCCTGATCGGCCGCCCGGCCCGCAGGTCGCGGACCCATCCCTCGAAGAGGGCGAGTCCGGGATGGATGATCTTGGTGAGCCTGAGGACGGCCGCGCCCGGCAGGGCCAGGACCTCCGCCTCCGCCTCCGCCTTCTGGCGTCCGTAGAGGCTGACGGGGCAGACGGCCTCCTCCGCCCGCCGCGGCGCCCGGCTGCCGTCGAAGACCTGGTTGGTCGAGAGGAAGACGACGCGGGTTCCCCGCCCGGAGAGCAGCCGCGCCAGCGCCGCGGCTCCCTCCACGTTCACGCGCCGTGACCCTTCCGGATCCGCGCGGCACTGGGCGAGCCGGGCTTGCGCCGCGCACAGGAACGCCGTCCCGTACCGCGCGCCGTCCAGGTCCGGCCACCCGCCGGCCGTCAGGTCCACCAGCGGCGTCCCGGGACCGGCCCGGTCCGGCCGCCTCGTCGTGGCATGCACCGTCAGCCCGCGGGCGCGCAGGTGCGCGGCCAAATGCGAGCCGACCATGCCGTCGCCGCCGACGACCAGCGCGTCCGCGCTATTCGAAGAAGATGAAGCCATGATCTCCCCGGTATCCCGCCCGGTCGGCGATCCATGCCCAGCTCTCGGGCGAATGGAAGGAATGGCAGGTGAGCTGCCAGTAGAGCAGGTTCGCCTTCTCCCGCTCGTCCCGGAAGCTCTCGACCATGAAGTATTTCCGCTCGCCGCGGCCGACCCGCTCCATCTCGGCCAGGGCCTGGAAGACTCCCTCGACCGGCAGGTTGTGGAACGTGCCGAGCGAGACGACCACGTCGAAGCTCCGGTCGGCGAAGGGCAGGGACCGGCAGTCGCCGACCTGCAGGAAGGGCCGCACCTCCTCCTTGGCGTTTTCGATGCCGTACTCCGAGATGTCGATGCCGGCCACCTCAAGCCCGGGTACGACCTGGGTGAACTCGTAGAGCAGGAATCCCTTGCCGCAGCCGATGTCGAGCAGGCGGTCGCCGGGCTTGAGCCCGTAATGGGCGGCGATCCGCTCCGCCACCGGGCGCCAGCGCCCGTCGTAGCGGTAGCCGCCGTAGCCGTAGCGGCGGTCGCCGTCCCAATAGTCGCGGCCGAACTGCCGCGCCACCTCGGCGCATTCCGCCTTGTCATGGTCGACGACCCGCTGGACGTAGTTCCGCTTGGTCGAGGAATGCAGGGACTGGATGAAGTCGATGCGCGCCATGGTTCAGAGCCTCACCGGGTCCATCGAGGAGACCGCGCGGTGGACCGCCACCACGTCCTCGAACCGGCCGATGTCGGCCTGCGTCGAAAGGACCATGCCCTCCACCGCCGTGTGCAGGCTGCACCCGGCCTCCAGCACCCGCCCGTAGACCTCCAGCCGCCGTTCCCGCCGCTCCGGCAGCATGAACAGGGTGTAGGCGATGAAGCCCTCCAGCCGGGGCAGCTCCGCCAGCACCTGCTCCAGCATCATGTAGCAGTGCGGCATCACGTATTCGGTCGCCGACAGCTTGTACATCAGGCCGTTGCGCTGGGCGTAGTCGCGGATGACCAGGTTCTGGACGTGCTGCGGGGCGCGGCTGCCCATCACCGGGCGCGAGGCGATGTAGCCGCGGTATCCGGACCTCTCACTCATGGAAGCCCGCCGGATACTCGTAGTCCAGGCCGATGCGGCTGGCCGCCCGCAGGGTGACCGGCTCGAAGAACTCGCCCAGCTTCTTGTCGGCGTAGGGGGTGAAGACCCCCTTGAACCGGCAGTTCATGGTCCAGCGCGCGTCCGCCTCGGCGTTCACGCGGTTGCCGTGGGCGAGGTTCTGGTTGAACAGCAGGAAGCTGCCGTAGGGCACCTCCATCCAGCGCAGGTCCGGTTCGATGGCGGCGAACATCTCGTCCACGCTCTTCGCCGCGAAGCGGCCGAAGTCGCGCATCAGCGCCGCGTTGGGCGCCGGCGGCAGCAGGAACATGCTCTTGGAGCGGTAGCAGTCCACCAGCGGGATCCACAGCACCGCCTCGAACGGGCTGTCGCCCGACCAGGTGTCGGCATGGACCGGCAGCAGGGAGCTGTCGTCGCCCGGCAGCTGGATCGACAGGTTGAGCCGCCGCTGCATGCACAGCTCGTTGCCGACGACGGTGGACAGCGTCCGGCGCGCCACGGAGAAATAGGCCGGCCGCACCCAGGGCGCCGCGTTCAGCCCGGCGATCATGGCCAGGCGGAACTCGTTCAGCCGCGCCACCGGGACATGGTCGCCGATGCGGTCCAGCAGGCGGCCGGCGTCCACGGGTCCGGACAGCCCCAGCCAGTCGGCCGCCAGCGCCGCGAGGTGGCCGCGGATGGCGTCCAGCGCCGCCCGGTCCTCCGCCGGGGCCACGATGAAGCCGTCGTCGCGGAACCGCGCCGACAGCGCGCGCTCCTCCGCGGTCAGGAAGTCGAAGGCATGGGTCATGCCGGCACCGTCCCGCGGACCAGCTCCCGCTCTATGCGGGCCGCGACGTCCTCCGGCGCCAGGCCGGCCAGCGCCATCAGGTGGTCGTTGCTGCCGTATCCCTCGGGGAAGGCGTCGGGCAGCGACAGGCGCACCAGACGGGCGCCGGTCGGCTCCTCCGCCAGCAGCTCCGCCACGGCGCTGCCCAGCCCGCCGATCCGGCTGTGCTCCTCCAGCGTCACCACCAGCCGGGCGCCGCCGGCGACGCGGCGCAGCGCCGCCTCGTCCAGCGGCTTGACCGTCGCCATGTGCAGCACGCCGGCGCGCACGCCCCGGCCGGCCAGCAGGTCCGCCGCCTTCAGCGCACGGGCGGTCACGATGCCGGTGGAGACGATGGCGACCTCGCCCGCCGGCCGCATCTCCAGCGCGCGGCCGATGGCGAAGGGGGTGTCGGCATCGGTGACGATGGGCTCGTTGCCCTTGCCGACGCGGATGTAGAGCGGGCCGGGCCAGTCCAGGCTGGCATCCATCAGCTTCACCATCTCGACCTCGTCGACCGGCGCCACCACCGCCATGTTGGGCAGGGCGCGCAGGATGGCGATGTCCTCGAAGGCGAGGTGCGTCGGTCCCAGCGGCGCGTAGACGGTGCCGCCGCCGGTCGCGATCAGGCGCACCGGCAGGTTCTCCAGGCAGACGTCGATGGCCAGCTGGTCGAAGCAGCGGCGGGTCAGGAAGGTGGCGATGGTGTTGACGTAGGGGACGTAGCCCTCCATCGCCATGCCGGCCGCCATGCCGATGATGTGCTGCTCCGACACGCCTTCCATGAAGAAGCGCTCCGGCATGTCGCGCTTCATGTTCTTCAGCACGCCGGCGCCCAGGTCGGAGCCGATGAAGACCACCCGCGGGTCGCGCCGGGCCAGGGTGTCCACCATGTTGACGGCCTGCTGTCTCATTGGGCGCGCTCCAGGGCTTCCCGCATGGCCGCCACGTCGGCCGCCGTGACCTTGGCCTTGTGGTGCCAGTCGGGGTTGAACTCGGCGAAGTCGAAGCCCTTGCCCTTCACCGTATGGCAGATCAGGACGGAGGGCCTGCCCGGTTCGAAGGGCTGCTCGGACAGGACCGCGCGCAGGGCCGCCACGTCGTGGCCGTCCACCTCGCGGACGGCCCAGCCGAAGGCGCGCCACTTGTCCGCCAGGGGCTCCAGGTCCACCACGTCGGCGACGCGTCCGTAGGACTGCAGCTTGTTGTAGTCGACCAGGACCATCAGGTTGTCCAGCCGGTGCTTGCCGGCGTGCAGCGCCCCTTCCCAGACGCTGCCCTCGTCCAGCTCGCCGTCGCCGGTGATGACGAAGACGCGGCTGGGACGCTTCTGCATGCGGACGGCCAGCGCCATGCCGATGCCGATGGACAGGCCGTGCCCGAGCGAGCCGGTTGAGGCCTCCACCCCGGGGATGTGCGCCCGCTCCGGATGGCCGCCCAGCATGGCGCCGGGGCGGCACTGGTTCAGCAGCTCCCCGGCGGGAAAGAAGCCCTTGTCCGCCAGCACCGCGTACCAGGTGAGGCAGCCGTGGCCCTTGGACAGGATGCAGCGGTCGCGGTCGGGCCAGTCCGGCTCCCCGGGACGCACGCGCAGGACGTCGTCGTAGAGGACGCGCAGGATCTCCACCAGGGACAGCGACGAGCCGATGTGGCCGCGCCCGCCGCCCTCCAGCGAGTCGATGACGAGGCGTCTCAGGTATCGCGATCGGTCGTCCATGGGATCATCGGTCCGCGGGAAGGGGAAGGGGATCGCGGGACGCCGCCAGGCGCGCCGCTTCGGAAAGCCAGGCACGGGCCTTGCCGAGCTGGACCGCCTTGGCCTCGGCCCAGCCGGCCGCGGTTCCGGCGAAGACCCGGCGCTGCCAGCGTTCGGGCAGGAACTCGTTCAGCAGGATCAGCGTCCAGCGCAGCCCGTAGAGCGGAGCCTGGGCGGCCAGGCGGACGGCGAAGCCGGGATCGGCGCCGAACACCGCGGCGGTGCCTTCCGTCCAGGTCTGCCGCTCGGCCGCCGACAGCGTGAAGCCGGGATGCCAGAGGAAGTCCGCCACCAGCTTCACCGGATCGTCCCAGCCGAAATACTCGAAGTCCAGGAACACCAGGCTCCCGTCCGCGCGGCGCAGCGCGTTGTGGAAGCCGAAGTCGGACGGCGACAGGCAGCGGAGGCCGGGCGCGATCTCCGCGGCCGGGTCGAGCCCGGCATCCCGGTACCGCCGCTCCAGCCCGGCCAGGGCGTCCGCGCGCACGGCCCGGACCCCGTCCAGCAGGCCGGCCAGCGCCGGTTCGCCGGCGACCTGCGACAGCCGACCGATCCGCCGGTCGATCTGGGCGGCCAGCTCGGCGGCCGACAGGCAGGCCTCCGTGGCCCGGGCCAGCCGCCCGGCGCCGGGCGCGTCTCCCAGGCCTGCCAGCCGGCGGACGAAGCCGACCGCCGCCGCCGCGTCGCCGGCCCGCCGCTCCGCCGGGGCACGGCCCGCCGGCACCCCTTCCACCCATTCGTACAGGGCGGCGCGCGCGCCCTGGTCGGCGGCCTCAGGGCGGGGCACGCAGGCGACGCCGCCGGCCGCCAGGAACGCCAGCCCCTCGAACTCGCGCGCCAGCCGGGCGTCCCCGTTACCGTCATAACATTTCAGGGCATAGCGGCCGGTCTCCGCCTCCACGCGGTAGAGGCGGTTGTTGCCGCCGCCGGCGACGCGCTCCACCACCGCCACGGCGACGCCGGACAACCGCGCCGCCAGCGCGGCGGGATCGTCCGGGACCGTGTCAGGCGACAAGGCTGCCAAGCAGGTCATGCGTGATCTCCGGCCAGGAGCGGAAGGCCCGGAAGGGACCTGACGGCAGGCGTTCGGCACCATGACGGACCAGCAGGCGGGCGGTCCCGGCCGGGAAGCCCGGTTCCAGGAACACCTCCTCCAGGTCGTCGACGAAATGGGTGCAGCCGAGCGCCGCGATGCGCGCCACCTTCTCCGCCCGCGTCGTCTCGAAGAACACCATGTCGGGGTCTATGCCGCCGCGCGCGGGGTCCGTCAGCCCGTGCGCCGCGATCCAGGCGCGGGCGGCCTCGCGCAGGTTGGTGCCGCCGGGATCGGCGGCGGCGAACTCCGTCTTGTGGCTGACCACGGCCAGGCGCACGCCCGCCTTCCGGCAGGCCGTCAGGAACCCGTCGAGTCCCGGCGCCGGCTCCGCCCGGATGATCCCCGGCCCGTAGACCATGCCCTGCAGCGAGGTCCATTTCGGCCCGCCGCCCGGCAGCGCCTGGACGTAGGCGCGCACCTCCGCCTTCCCGCCGCGGAAGCCGGGGGGCAGCAGGCCGCACTCGACGCCGACGCTCCGGAACACGGCGTCGTAGAGGACGATCGTGTTGTCGAAGTCGAGGCCGATGAGCGGGAGCGCGGTCATTTCAGCCCGATCTGCTGCATCATCTTGATGTTGAACCAGCGCGGGTCGGACATGCTGTCCGGCACGGCGCCGCGGTCGAAGGCGGCCTTCAGCCCCAGCACCGCGTCGGTGATGGTGTGGGACGGGCGGAAGCCCAGCTCGCGCGAGATCTTCTCCGAGGAGATGTGGTAGGAGCGCAGATCGTCGGTGGGCGTCACCTCGATGGCCGTGCCCTTGCCGACCGCGTCGCGCACCATCTCGGCGATCTGCATGATGGTGTGGTTCTCGTACCCGGCGTTGTAGACCTTGCCGTCGATGGCCGCGTCGTCCCATTGCAGCGAGCGCAGGTAGAGGTCCACCATGTCGTCGACATGGATGTTCGGGCGCTTCTGGCTGCCGCCGAACACCTTGATGCGGCCGGCGTTGATGGCGTGGTTGGTCAGGATGTTGACCGACAGGTCCAGGCGCAGCCGGGGCGCGTAGCCGCACACGGTCGCCGGGCGGATGGTCAGGGTGGTGAAGCCGGGCCCGCGCTCCGCCTCCAGCACCTCCTCGCACATCGCCTTGAACTTGGAATAGTCGGTCAGGGGCTGCAGCGGCAGCTCCTCGGTGACGTTGTCGTCCTCCTTGATGCCGTAGACGGAGGAGGAGGAGGCGTAGACGAACCGCTTCACGCCCGCGTCCTTCGCCGCCCGCACCAGCGGCCGGAAGCAGTCGAAGTTGATCGAGCGGCCCAGGTCGGGGTCGAGGTCGAAGCTGGGATCGTTGGAGATGCAGGCGAGGTGGATGACCGCGTCGCAGCCGGCCAGCGCCCTCTTCACCGCGGCCGGGTCGCGCAGGTCGCCCTTCACCTCGGTCAGGCCGGGATGGGCCTTCAGCGGGGCGAAGACGTCGCCGTAGATGTAGAGGTCCAGCACCGTCACGCGGTGGCCGGCTTCCAGCAGCCTCGGCACCAGGGCGCTGCCGACATAGCCGGCGCCGCCGGTGACGAGGACGTTCCAGGTTCGCGCGCTCATGGGCAGGCTCTTCCTCAGGCGGTGGCGTCCGCCGCGACGCCGGCCCGCCACCCCATGGCGAGGTCGAGCATGGCGTGCAGCAGGGACAGGTGCGTGATCTCGACGAAGCCGTAGCGGTCGTTCGCCACGTACAGGTTGACGTCGCCGGCGCGGCGCAGCGGGTTGTCCGCGCCGAACCCGGACAGGGTGACGACCCAGCAGCCGACGCGCCGCGCCGCGGCGACGGCGTTCAGGATGTTGGGCGACCGGCCGGAGCTGCTGATGGCGATCAGGACGTCGTCGGCCCGGCCGAACAGCTCCACCGGCTTGGCGAAGACGTTCTCGTAGCCGAGGTCGTTTGACAGGCAGGTCAGCATCGGCCCGTCGTTGAACGCCAGCGAGCGGATGTTGCCGTTCTTGGAGTAGTCCGTCGCCATGTGGCTGGCGATGGCGGCGCTGCCGCCGTTGCCGACGAACATCAGCTTGTTGCCGGCCGCGTGGGCGGCGCGGGCGCGGGCGACGAAGCGCTCCACCGCCGCCTCAAGGCCCAGGGCGCGGCCGGTGTCGTCGGTCGCCTCGGTCGCCGGCCCCAGCGTGCCCAGCGTGGCGAAATAGGCGTCGATGCTGTCGCGCACGGGCCCGGTCCCCTATTTCAGGATGGCAGTCAGGAACTTGACCAGCGCCGGCTTCTCCACCGAGTTGCGGTGGCCGACGATGCCGACCTTGATCGCCCCGGCGGCGTTGCCGATGAAGCCCACCAGGTCCATCGGCGCGCCGGCCGCCACCAGCGGCGACGTCACCGCCAGGAAGGCGTCGCCGGCACCCACCGTGTCGACCACCATGTTGGTGAAGGCGGGGATGCGGTGGGTGCCGCGGGCGCGGTCGAAGGTGACGCAGCCGTGCTTGCCGTGGGTGATGATGAGGCGCCCGCAATCGACGCGGTCCGGCAGCTTCTGGCTGGCGATGATGGCGATGTCGCTGAACCGGTCCGATATGGCCAGCCGGGCCTCCGGCGCGTCGATGCAGACGAAGTCGGCCCGCGGGTAGCGGGTGATGAGGTTGTACCCCATGTTGCCGCTGTTGGTCTGGGTGTTGACCGCCAGGAAGCGGCTGTGGCGGCACAGCGCGTCCACCGCCGCCGGCGTGATCATGCCGTGGCCGAAGTCGGTGCAGATGACGGTGTCGGCGGCGCCCGCGCGCTCGCCGACGAGGCGCACCAGGGCGGCCTCCTCGGCCGCGTCCAGCGGCGTGTCGTCCATCTCGTAGACCTCGAACAGCTTGCGCATGTAGCCGTTCTCGACGAACCGCGTCTTGCGCGTGGTCGGCTTGCCCGGCCGGTCCACCACGTGCAGCGTCACGTTCGGCTTCAGGGTCTGGCGGATCAGGTCCTCGTAGCGGTGGTGCTCGCCCAGGCAGGTCACCACCTCCACCTCGCGGCAGAACCCGGCGACGTGGTTGGCGGCGGCGATGACGCCGCCGGCGAAGGTCTCGCGGTCCTTGTACAGGGTCGCGATCATGTTCTCCTTCGGCGCCTTGGCCATCGGCACGACGTAGCGGTACTCGTCGATGATGGTGTCGCCGACCAGCAGCACCCGCTTGTCCGCCACGCTCTCGATCACCTCGATGAGGCGCGGCAGCAGGTTCTGCGCCCGCGCGTCCTCCAGGTAGGCGGCCAGCTCGGTGTCGTAGACGCCCAGGTACTTGTTGATGAGGCTGGAGGAGCTGAAAGTGATGTCGTCGGTGAAGACGACGCGGCCGCCGTGGGCTTCCACCGCGTCGCGCTCGTCCACGATCTTGCCGGTGACGTCGTCGGCCGCGTTGGCGTAGTCGGACCCCTTCACGTAGACCGACGGCTTCACCGTGTGCAGCACGTTGACCGCGGTCGGCTCGTGGTTGATCCCGACCAGGTCGACATGCTCCAGCGCCGCGACCATCTGGGCGCGCAGCTGCTCGGAGAAGACGGGCCGGCCGGGGCCCTTGTTGACGTGGCGGTCGGCGGTCAGGGTGACGACCAGCATGTCGCCGTGCCGCCGCGCCTCCTCCAGGTGCCGGACATGGCCCAGGTGCAGCAGGTCGAAGACGCCGTGCGCCAGGGCGACGGTGCGACCTTCCTGCCGGGCCCGGGCGACCGCCTCGGCAATTTCTTCCAGGCTTCGCACCTTCGACCGAGTCGGCCGCAGCTCCGCCCCGGCCCTGCCCGGCGCCGCCGCCCCCTCGTTCAACTCGCCGATCACGTCCATGGTCTCAAGCTTTTATGTATTTGAACCAGTCCTTGGTGGCGTCGGCGATGCTGGCCGTCGTCCACACCGGCGCGTCGCGCCAGTAGTCCAGGTTCTGCATGAGGCGTGCCACGCCCTCCTCGATCGGCACCCGGGGCGCCCAGCCGAGCTCGGTCGTGATCCGGGTGATGTCGGCGAAGGTGCAGTCGGGCTCGCCCGGGCGCTTGGGCAGCCTCTCGACCCGGTCGGTGCCGATGAGTTCCACCAGCCGGTTGACGCTGACCGGCCGGCCGCTGCCGACGTTGTAGATCCCGCCGACCCGTCCCTTCTCCGCCGCCGTCAGGAAGGCGGAGACCACGTCGCTGACGAAGGTGAAGTCGCGCGTCTGGGTCCCGTCGCCGACCACGGTCAGCGGCTTGCCCGCCAGCTTCTGCGCCAGGAACACGCCGAACACGGCGCCGTAGGTGCCGCTGGTGCGGGCGCGCGGGCCGTAGACGTTGAAGAGCCTCAGCGAGGTCACCGGCAGCCCGTACAGCTTCGCCCAGTGCAGCAGCACCTGCTCTCCCAGGTTCTTGGTCAGGGCGTAGGGGTAGCGCGGGTCGATCGGCGCCGTCTCCGGCGTCGGGTACACGTCCGGGATGCCGTAGCAGGAGGAGGAGGCGGCGTACATCAGCCGCTTCACGCCCGCCGCCCGCGCCGCCTCGGCCACGGCGTAGCAGCCGTTCACGTTGGCGTCGAAATAGGCCTCCGGCTCCTGCACCGACGGCACGATGTCGGCCAACGCCGCCATGTGGAAGACCCGCTCCGCCCCTGCCAGCAGCTCGCGCATGGCGCCGCGGTCGGCGACGTGCGCCTCGGCGAAGCGGAACCGCGGGTTCCCCTCGTGCTGGGCCAGGTTGGCGCGGCGCCCCACCGCCAGGTTGTCGACGGCGAGGACCGACCGGCCTTCCGCCAGCAGGGCGTCGACCAGATGGCTGCCGATGAACCCGGCGCCGCCGGTCACCACGTCGAAGGAGTGTCCGAAGGATGTCATGCGTGGCTTTCCACCGTGTCTTCCGCCTTCTGCGGCAAGGGGGCCCCAGGGGCTGTTCGGCGCCTAAGCTACTCCCAAACGGTTAATGCCTTCTACATCTTCGGGGGGGCCGGCCACGCCCAGCGCGCGTGCCAGCGCCGCCACCACGCGCGCCGGGTCGCCCGGCTCCATGGTGGGGAAGAGGGGCAGGCTGAGGCAGCGCCCGTACCAGGCCGCGGCGCCGGGCAGGTCCTGGCTGCCGTAGCGGCGGCGCCAGAAGGGCTGTCCGTGCACCGGGATGTAGTGGACCTGGGTCCCGATCCCCTCGGCGCGCAGCGCGTTCATGACCGCGGCGCGGGAGACGCCCGCCTCCTCGAAGTCGATGTGGACGGCGTAGAGGTGCCAGGCCGGCCGGCAGAACTCCGCCCGCCCGGCGGGGCGGACCAGGGGCGCCATCGGCTCCAGCAGCCGGTCGTACTCCGCGGCCAGCGCCGCCCGGCGCGCCACGAACCGGTCGAGCTTGCCGAGCTGGCTCAGGCCCAGCGCCGCCTGGATGTCCGTCAGCCGGTAGTTCAGCCCCGGCTCGTGCATCTCGTAGTACCAGGGGTTCGGCTCGCCCCGCTCGTCGAAGGCCTCCAGCTTGTAGGCGAAGGCGTCGGGATCGCGCGTCATGCCGTGGGTAACGAAGCGCCGCAGGCGGCCCGCCAGCAGGTCGTCGTCGGTGGTGACCATGCCGCCCTCGCCGGTCGTCATGGTCTTGACCGGGTGGAAGGAGAAGCAGGCCATGGCGGCGCGGTCGCAGGCGCCGACCATGGCCTCGGTCCCGTCGGCGTGCAGCACGCGGGTGCCCACCGCGTGGCAGGCGTCCTCGACCAGCTCGAAGTCGTTCTCCTCCGCCAGCCCGGCCAGCCCGTCCATGTCGGCGGCCTGCCCCGCCAGGTGCACGGGGAAGGCGGCCCGCACCTCCAGCCCGGCGGAGCGGGCGCGCCGCAGCGCCTCCTCCGCGTCGGCGCGGCGCATCAGCCCGGTGGCCGGGTCGACGTCGGCGAAGACGACCTCGGCGCCGCACAGGAACGGCATGTTGGCGGTCGCCAGGAAGGTGACGGAGGGCACGACGACCGCGTCGCCCGGCTTCAGCTCCAGCGCCAGGCAGGCGAGGTGCAGCGCCGCGGTGCCGTTGGCGCAGGCGACCGCGTGGCGGGCGCCGACCTTCTCCGCGAAGGCGCGCTCGAAGGCCGCCACGGCGGGACCCTGGGTCAGCCAGTCGGAGGCCAGCACCCGCGCCACCGCCTCGAAGTCGTCGTCGTCCAGCTGCTGGCGGCCGTAGGGAAGGAAGGGCTTGTCCGTCATCAGCTCGGCCTCTCGAGCAGCATCGCCAGGCGTTCCGGCGTCAGCCAGTCGGTGTTCGTGTCGCTGCGGTAGCTGAAGCCGTCCGGCACGGCCCGGGCGCCGTGCTTCAGGTAGGCGTCGCGCTTCCACCAGTTGAAGGCCGGTTCTATCACGAACCGGTCCGGCATCTCGAAGGTCTGGCGGCTGTCGTCCTCGGTGATCATGACCTCGTGCAGCTTCTCGCCGGGGCGGATGCCGATGGTCCGGTGCGGCAGGTGCGGGGCCATGGAGCTGGCGAGGTCGGCCACGCGCATGCTGGGGATCTTCGGCACGAAGATCTCGCCGCCCTGCATCATGGGGAAGCAGCTGGCGACGAACTCCACCCCGTGCGCCAGCGTGATCCAGAACCGGGTCATGCGCTCGTCGGTGATGGGCAGGTGGTCGGCGCCCTCGGCGATCAGCTTGCGGAACAGCGGCACCACGCTCCCGCGCGAGCCGACCACGTTGCCGTAGCGCACCACCGCGAAACGGGTCCCGACCGAGCCCGAGAGGTTGTTGGCGGCCACGAAGATCTTGTCGGAGGCCAGCTTGCTGGCGCCGTAGAGGTTGATCGGGTTGGCCGCCTTGTCGGTGGACAGCGCGATGACCTTCTTCACGCCCGTGCCCAGCGCCGCCCGCACCACGTTCTCCGCCCCGTAGACGTTGGTGCGGATGCATTCGATGGGGTTGTACTCGGCCGTGGGCACGTGCTTCAGCGCGGCGGCGTGGATGACGTAGTCCACCTCGCGCATGGCCAGCTCCAGCCGGGCCTGGTCGCGGACGTCGCCGATGAAGAAGCGCAGCACGCCCGTCTCGTCGGGCAGCTGCTGCTGCATCTCGTACTGCTTGAACTCGTCGCGGGAGAAGACGATCAGGCGGCGCGGCTCGGCGTGCTTCAGCAGGTACCGGATGAACTGGCGTCCGAAGGACCCGGTGCCGCCGGTGATCAGGATCGAGGCGCCCTTGAACTGCGCCAGGGCCGCCTTGAGGAAATCGGGCATCGGCGGACTTTCCTAGGTCTGGGCGGTGCGGCGGCGGCGCAGGGGGACCGCCGACGGGGCATGCCCTTCGGGTCGTACCTCCATGCTACCTCGCTTCACGCCGCCCTCTTCCGAGTTATGGGGTTAGGTTCCGGATGCTAACCAGTTTAGCCCGGATGGTTAAGCATTCTGCCTACATTCCCGGATTCCGGTCCCCGCGGGCGGGGGAAATCCTGGGGTATCGGGTGACAACGCTGCGCCCGGAACGGCTCCGGGGGCCGGATCGGCGGGTTGGCGGGCCGGATTCCGGGCATCCGCCGCGACTCGGGGCAGGGGGTACCCCGCCAGGCATGCCGTGCTGGCCTGCCCCCGGCCGTTCGGCTAGGCTGCCTGGAGGACGGGGCAAGTCGTTGCGGGCAAGGCGTTTATGGTCGGGCAGGTGGCGGACGGGAAGAAGCGGACGGCCGGCACCGATCCCGGCGCCCTGCTGGGCAGGGCCATGTCCCTGCACCAGGCCGGCCGCCTGGACGAGGCGGAGGCCGCGTACCTGGAGCTGCTGCGCCGCGTCCCCGACCATCCGGACGCGCTGAACCTGGCGGGCGTCGCCGCCCACCAGCTCGGCCGCAGCGACGAGGGCAAGGCCCGGCTGCGCCGCGCGGTGGCGGTGCAGCCGGATTTCGCCGCCGCCTGGAACCATCTGGGCTTGGTGCTCTACCAGACCGGCGAGTACCGGGCCGCGGTGGAGACGCTGACCCGCGCGGCGGAACTCGCCCCGGCCGACCTCGGCGTGCTGCTCAACCTGGGGCTGGCGCTGCAGGACGTGAACCGGCTGCAGGAGGCCGAGGGCACCTTCCGCCGGGCGCTCTCGCTGTCGCCGGACCATGTGCCCGCGCTGATCAACCTCGGGGGCCTCCTCAATATCCTGAACCGCCCGTCGGAATCCGAGCCGCTGCTGCGGCGGGCGGCCGCCCTCGATCCGGGGTCCGCCTCCGCCGCGCTGAACCTCGGGCTCAGCTTCCAGGCCCGGGGGCGGGCCGCGGAGGCGGAGGCGCAGTACGACCGCGCCCTGGCGCTCGATCCCGGCAACGTCCAGGCGCGCTGGGACCGCTCGCTGCTGCGCCTGGGCCGCGGCGACCTCGCCGGCGGCTGGGAGGATTACGAGGACCGGTTCGCCGCGGGCACGGTGCATCCCCGGCGACGCTTCCGCATCCCGCGCTGGCGGGGGGAGGACATCGCCGGACGGACGCTGCTGGTCTGGCGCGAGCAGGGCATCGGCGACGAGTTCCTGTTCGGCGGCCTCTACGGCGAGGCGATCCGGCGCGCCGGCCGGGTCATCATCGAGGCCGACCCAAGGCTGGTGCCGCTGTTCCGCCGCTCCTTCCCCGAAGCGACGGTGCGGGAGGAGACCGGAGACCCGGCGGATGCCGATCTCCACGTCCCGGCCGGCAGCCTCCCCGGCCTGTTCCGCCGCCGCCTGTCGGACTTCCCCGGGGAATCCGGCTGGCTGAAGCCCGACCCGGCCCTAACGGAGCGGTGGGCCGCGCGGCTGGCGGCGCTGGGGCCGGGGCTGAAGGTCGGCATCTGCTGGACCTCCGGCCTCATCGCGCTGGAGCGGATGGGCAACTACACCCGCCTGTCCGACTGGGACCCGCTGCTGACCCTGCCGGGCATCGTCCCCGTCAACCTCCAGTACAGCGACTGCGCCGCGGAGATCGCGGCGGCGGAGCGGCGGACCGGCGTGCGCCTGGCCGGCTGGCCGGACCTGGACCTGCGCGGGGACCTGGACGGGGTGGCGGCGCTGGTCGCCAGCCTCGACCTCGTCGTCTCCGCCCCGACCTCTGTCGGCGAGCTGGCGGGCGCCCTGGGCGTCCCGGTCTGGCGCCTGGGGGCGGGGCGCGACTGGACGGGCCTCGGCACCGGGGCCCGCCCCTGGTTCCCGTCCATGCGGACGTTCGAGGCGGGAGCGGAGGGGCTGGCGGGGCTGCCCGCCCGCGCCGCGCACCACCTGGCGGCCCTGGCCCGGCCGGGGCCGGCCTTCGCCCCGGACCGGCCCGGGACGCGGTCCCCCGTGCGGGTTCCGCCGCCGGCACCGGTTCCGCAGCCGCCCCCGGCCGGCGCCGCACCCGGGGCGAAGGCCGTTCCGCGGACGCCGGTTCCCTCTCCGGCTCCCCTGCCGGCCCCCTCGCTGGCGGAGGCGCTGGCCCTGCACGAGGCCGGGCGGGCGGCGGAGGCCGAGGCGGCCTACCGCGCCGTCCTGGCGGTCCGGCCCGCCGATGCCGACGCGCTGCACCTGCTGGGGCTGCTGCGCTTCCAGGCGGGCGACGCCGCCGACGCCGAGGCGCTCATCGCCCGGGCGGCGGCGGAGCGGCCCGGCTTCGCCACCGCGGAGAACAACCTCGCCAACATCCTCCAGGCCGCCGGCCGGTTCGCAGAGGCGGAGGCCCGGTACGCCGCCGCGCTGGCGGCCCGGCCCGACTTCGCGGAGGCCCTGTCCAACCGCGGCGTGGCCCTGCAGGAGCTGGGGCGCCTGGCCGAGGCGGAGGACTGCCACCGCCGCGCCGTGGCGCTGCGGCCGGACTGGGCGGAGGGCTGGACCAACCTGGGTGCCGCGCTGAAGGAGGCGGGACGGCTCGGCGAGGCGGAGTCCTGCCACCGGCGCGCGGCGGCCCTGGCGCCGGGGCTGGCGCTCGCCCACACCAACCTCGGCACCTGCCTCAGGGCGCAAGGCCGCACCCGCGAGGCCGACGCCGCCTTCGACGCCGCGCTGGCGCTGGAACTGGGGCTGCCGCTGGCCCGGTTCAACCGCGCCCTGGGCGCCTTGGAGACGGGCCGGCTGGCGGAGGGCTGGGCCGGGTACGAGCACCGCTTCTCCGCCAGGCGCCGGCAGCCGGCGCGGCGCCTCGCCATGCCGCGCTGGCAGGGCGGGGACGCGCGCGGCCGCCGCGTCCTGGTCTGGCGGGAGCAGGGGCTGGGCGACGAGATCATGTTCTCCGGCCTGTACCGCGACCTCCAGGCGCGGGTCGGGCACCTCGTGGTGGAATGCGACCCCCGCCTCCAGGGGCTGCTGTCGCGGGCGCTGCCCGGGGCGACGGTGCGGGCGGCGACGCCGGACCCGCGCGACGCCGAGCTGGAGGTGCCCGCGGGATCGCTGCCCGGCCTGCTGCGCCCCGGCCTCGCCGGCTTCGACGGCCGTCCCTGGCTGGCGCCGGACCCCGCCCTGGCGGCGCGCTGGGCGGCGCGGCTGGACGCGCTCGGCCCCGGCCTCAGGGTCGGCATCTGCTGGCGCAGCGGCCTGCGGACGGCGGAGCGGGAGGGGCTGTACAGCCGGCTGGAGGACTGGGCGCCCCTG
>DASPKT010000229.1:0-3277 GCA_035627915.1 Azospirillaceae bacterium | reverse complement strand
GGGACCGGTCGAGGTCGCCGCCCGCTGCATAAAGGGCGGGCTGGAGATTTCCGTCGCCGACCGGGGTGCCGGCCTGGATGCGGGGCGGTCGGCCGGGTTCGGGTCACGGGCGACGCGGACCTTCGTCGACCAGCTCGCCGGTACGCTCGAGCTGCAGGACAACGGGCCGGGCACGCGGGCGGTGGTCAGGGCTCCCGTGCGCACGGCTCCAGCCGCGGAGTGAGGGAGGTGGGGGCACTCCAAGACAGCTATGCCCGGCCGTCCGGCCCCATGATCTCCCGCAGGCAGGCCAGCACGAGGTCCGGCTCGGCCGGCTTCTCCATGTGCGGCAGTCCCTCAAGCGCGCCCGTGAGGATGCTGGCGGGCGGATAGGCGCTGAGGATCAGCAGCGGGACGCCGCGCTCGCGCAGTTCCCGGGCAAGCGGCACGACCGGTTCGCCATGCAGGTCGAAGTCGAGGATGGCGGCCGCCAGCGGTTCGCTCCGCGCCAGCGCGATGGCCGCCGCCAGCCGGCCTTCCGGGCCGATCACGCGGAAGCCGTTGTCCTCCAGCACGTCGCGCAGCTCCATGCCGATGATCAGCTGGTCCTCGACGATCAGAATGGGGCCCAATGCCGCTCTCCCCTGTACCCGTCCGACAGGCCGCGTCCTGTCCGGTTCGGCCGGTTCCGGACTAGAGCCTGGGCGCTGTGCTCACCCTATTGAAAGGGGGGGGCCGCTGCACGTGTTCTTATAGCAGGCCCGACGCCGGTTCCCTGGAGCCGATGTCGGATAATCCGGACCCGGATCAGCCGGTCTTTCCTGTCATGCCCGGCGGTCTGCCCAATCGGTCTAGGAGTAGTCCTAATGGGGCAATATGGCCGGGAGTTGCCAGCCGGTAGTATCAGGGTTTCCTAGGGCGGCGGCACGGTCGATCCGGCGCTGTGGATTCCACGGAAGCCCGTGTTGTGGATTATCTCACTGACGACATCAACAATCCGATCCGGACGGTCCCGATGACCGCCGTTCCGATTGAGTCCCTGCCGGTCGCCGCGCTGATCCTCGACCGCAGCAGTCAGGTGATCGCCTGCAACTCGGCCGCGTGCGAACTCTGGGGCCATCCTGCCTGCACTGGCGACGAGGCCCGGTTCCTGGCCTGGGAATACTGGTATCTGACGGACCAAGCCGACGCGCCCGACCAGCGGCCGGGGGAGCGCCTTGCATCCATCCGCCGCGCAGACGGGTCACTCAGGGACGTGCTCGTCAGCACCGTTCCCCTCGACGGCGCCGGCGGCCGGAGCCGGCCAGCCGTCAGCTATTTCCGGGACATCACGCGACAGCGCCGGACCGAGCGGGAAGCCTTCGAGGCCACGCGGCGCGTCCATGCCCTTCTGAGCCAGACCCACGCCTTCATCGGCCTCCTGTCGCCGAGCGGCGTGCTGCTCGACTGCAACGAGCTGTCGCTCGAGGTGTCCGGGCTGCGCCGCGACATGGTCGTCGGGCGGCCGTTCGCCGAGACGGGCTGGTGGCAGGTCTCGCCGCAGGTGGTCGCCGCGACGCGGGCAGCCGTCGCCCTGGCCGCTGCGGGAGAACCGGTCTTCGACGAGTCCCAGTTCCTGGGCCGCGACGGCGAAAGGCGGCTGGTCGACAGGGCCTTCACCCCCGTCCGGGACCGCGACGGGCAGGTCTGCTACCTGGTCGCCGCCGGGCGCGACGTGACGGAGCAGCGGCGGACCGAACTGGCGCTCCGGGACCGGGAACGGCACCTGAAGGCGATCATCGACGCCACGCCCGAGTGCATCAAGGTCGTCGACCCTGACGGCCTGCTGGTCTCCATGAACCCGGCCGGCCTTTCCATGGTCGGCGCGGAAGACGCCGATGCGGTCCTGGGAAGTCCGGTTCTCGACATCATCGCACGGGAGCACCGCCCGGACTGGTGGGCGCGGCACCAGCGGGTCTGCGCGGGCGAGACCGTCGCCTGGGAGTTCGACATCGTCTCCCGCGACGGCGTGCGCCGGACCATGGAAACGCACGCCGTCCCGTTGACCCTGGCCGACGGGCGGACCGGACAACTCGCCTGCACCCGCGACATCTCGGAGCGGCGCCGGACCGAGCAGGCCCTGCGCGAGAGCGAGAAGCGTCTCCGCCTCGCGCTCCAGGCCAGCGGCCAGATGCTGTGGGACTGGGACTTGGCCAGCGGCCATATCGTCTCCGACCCGGCGCACCGGGCTCTGTTCGGCATGCCGCCGGACTCCCCCCACATACACATCGGGGACTGCCTGGACCGGATCGCCCCCGATCACCGCCCCCGTGTGCAGGCCGAGATCGACGCCCTGCTGCATGACGGCCAGGTCATCGCGACCGAGTTCCGGATCGTCGGGAACGACGGCCAGGAGAAATGGATCGCCGCCAATGCCATCATCGACCGCGCGGAGGACGGCACCCCGGTCCGGGTGGTCGGGACCAACCGCGACGTGACGAACCGCAAGCGGGACGAACAGCGGCAGGAACTGCTGATGCGGGAAGTGGACCACCGCGCCAAGAACCTGCTGGCGGTGATCCAGTCCCTTGTCCGACTGACCCTGCGCAACGACCCCACACAGTTCGCGCAGTCGATCGAGCGGCGCATCGCAGCCCTCGCCCGCGCGCACGTGCTGCTGGCCAGGAACAGGTGGGAGCCGACAAGCCTCGCCCAGGTCGTCGGCACGGAGCTGGCGGCTTACCAGGATGTCGGGCGCATCGACGTCGCCGGCCCTGAAATCCTCCTGGTGCCCGATGCAGTCCAGCCGCTCAGCATGATGCTGCACGAACTCGTCACCAACGCAGCGAAGCACGGTGCCCTGTCCGTGCCGGACGGCGCCATCCGGATGGAATGGCAGGTCGACGGCGACGGCGTGCACGTCAGCTGGAGCGAGACGGGCAGCCCCGCTTCCGGGGACGTTCGCAACGGCTTCGGGCTGGTGCTGGTGCGGGCGACTTCCGCGCAGCTCGGCGGCACCGCCGTCCTCCACTGGACGCCTGAAGGGCTCCGCTGCCGGTTCCGGATCGACGCGGCGCAGCTCGCAGGCGAACGGCCGGCTGCCGGGAGCCGCTAGGCCGCTACTTGGCGGCCTACGATGGACCGGACCTTCGCCGCGATCACCTCGAGGTCGGCGGATTTATCCACGACGACGTCGATGCCCGGGCCGGCCAGGTCTCCCGGCCAGTTGGTCAGGACCATGATCGGCAGGGTCGGCCGGCGCTCCCGCAGGGAGGCGGCGACGGCGCTCCCGTGCTGGTCGGGAAGCCGCAGGTCCAGC
>DASPKT010000228.1:0-5182 GCA_035627915.1 Azospirillaceae bacterium | reverse complement strand
CGTCTTCGCCGACCCCTGCGTCGTCCTGGACGACGCCGAGGCGCTGCTGGACCTGGCGGCGCAGGCGCTGCGGGACGGCGTCGCCGCCGCCTCCCCCGGCCTGCTGGCGCCGGACGGCAGCGTGGCCTCGCTGGGATGCCGGGCGGACCCGGCGGCGCTGCTGCGGCGCAACGGGCACGGCGCGGCCACCGGAGACCTGGGATGGCTGGGCCCGGGCGGGCCGCCCTTCCCGGTGGACTGGCCGGACCCCGCCTGCGTCGCCATCGCCCGCGGCCTGGCGGTGAAGCTGCTGGCGGAGGTCGGGGCGGCGCCCTGCGACCGGGCCGGCCTGCTGGCCCTGCTGCTGGCCGCCCGGCGGGCCGGCACGGTGCTGGCGGTGCCGTCGGTCTGGCTGACCTTGCGGGAACCGGCGCCGGCGGGCCTGCTCGCCGGGATCGGCCGCGCGCGGCTGGCCGGCCTGGCGATGCCGCTGGCGCGCGCGTTCCTGCAGGCGGACGGTGCGCCGCCGCTGACGGCGGTGGAGGGCGACCTGCCCATGGCCGGGGCGGCTGCCCTGGTCGAGGCCGCCGGGGCCCTCGACCAGGCCGCCCTGTTGAGGCGGAGCCTGGCGCGGCTCTCCTCCCGGCTGGGCGAGGTCCTCGCCCGCGACGGCGCCGCCCTCCCGCCGGCGCCCGCGCGGCCGCCCGACGGCGACGCGGCGGCCCTTCCGGCCTTCGTCCTCCCCGCCGAGGTCGACCTCTCCATCGTCATACCGGTCCACAACCAGGTCGCCTTCACCCGCGCCTGCCTGCGCAGCCTGGCGGCCCTGGCCGGGGAGGCCCGGTTCGAGGTGATCCTGGTCGACGACGCCTCCACCGACGCCACGGCGGAGCTGGCGGCGGTGCCGGGCCTGCGCTACCTGCGCCTGCGCGCCAACCGGGGCTTCATCGGGGCGTGCAACGCGGGTGCCGCGCTCGCCGCCGGGCGGTACCTCCTGTTCCTCAACAACGACACCGAGGTGCGGCCGGGCGCCCTGGCGGCGCTGCTGGCGACGGCGCGGGACGTGCCCGACGCGGGGATCGTCGGGGCGAAGCTGGTCTATCCTGACGGGCGCCTGCAGGAGGCGGGCGGCATCCTCTGGCGCGACGGCTCCGGCTGGAACGTCGGGCGCGGCGGCACGCCGGACGCGCCGGCCTTCGACCATAGGCGCGAGGTCGACTACTGCTCCGGCGCCGCCATCCTGGTCCCGGCGGCGCTGTTCCGCGACCTCGGCGGGTTCGACCCGCACTTCGCCCCGGCCTATGGCGAGGACAGCGACCTCGCGCTGAAGGTCCAGGACCGCGGCCTCAGGGTGATCTACCAGCCGCTGGCCGAGGTGGTGCACCACGAGGGGGCCTCCTGCGGCACCGACACCGCCGCGGGCGTGAAGGCGCACCAGCCCGTCAACCAGCGCAGGCTGGCCGCCCGCTGGGCGGAGCGGCTCTCCCGGCACCCCGCGCTCAACGCCGGCCTGGCGCGGGCGATGGACCGGCGGAGCCTCGGCCGGTTCCTGGTGATCGACGCCTGCACGCCGACGCCCGACCAGGACGCCGGCTCGGTCACGGCGCTGGAGACGATGCGCATCCTGCAGACGCTGGGCTACGCCGTCTCCTTCGTCCCGGACAACCTGCTGGCGGCGGGGCGCTACACCGACGACCTCAGGCGCATCGGGATCGAGTGCTGGCACCGGCCCCATGCCGGTTCCGTCCGCCAGCTGCTGGAGGCGCGGGGGCGGCAGTTCGACGGGGTGCTGGTCTTCCGGCACCAGGTCCTGGCCCGGCACCTCAACGACATCCGCCAGCTGGCCCCGCACGCCCCGGTCCTGTTCCAGGTCTCCGACCTCCACCATCTCAGGCAGGAGCGGGAGGCGGCGCTGTCCGGCGACGCGGACGCCCGGGCGGCGGCGGCGGCCGTGCGCGAGGCGGAGCTGGCGCTGGTGGCCGCGGCCGACCACACGATCGTCCACAGCGAGGCGGAGCGGCGGCTGCTGGCCCGGGCGGTCCCGGGCGCGCCGGTCAGCCTGTTCGGCTGGGTGGTCGACCCGCCGGCCGACGTGCCCGGCTTCGCGGCGCGGCGCGACATCGTCTTCCTCGGCGGCTACCGCCACCCGCCCAACGTCGACGCCGCCGTCAGCTTCTGCGCCGAGGTCATGCCGCTGCTGCGCCTGGCGGGGGCCGGCATCCGGCTGCACCTGGTCGGCAGCAACGCGCCGGCGGCGGTGCGGGCCCTGGCGGCCGACGACGTGGTCGTGGCCGGCCACGTCGCCGACCTCGACGCCTACCTGCAGGGCCGCCGCGTCATGGTGGCGCCGCTGCGCTACGGCGCCGGGATCAAGGGCAAGGTGCTGGCCGGCATGGCCAACGGCCTGCCCGTGGTGCTGTCGCCCATCGCGGCGGAGGGCATGCCGGTCGAGGACGGCCGCGACGTCCGCGTCGCCGCCACGGCGGAGGAGACGGCGGCCGCCATCCTGGAGCTGCACGCCGACGGGGAGCGGTGGAACGCCCTGTCGGAAGCGGGGCGGCGCCTCGTCCGCGAACGCTTCAGCCGGGCCGCCGCCACGGCGCAGCTGGGCGCGGTGCTGGACGCCGCCGGCCTGCCGCCCTTCCGGGGACGCTGCCCGGTATGCGGCGCCGGGACCCGCTTCGCGGCCCCTCCGGGGGCGGCGTTGCCGCACGGGCTGGCCTGCGGGCGGTGCGGTGCGACCGGGCACGACCGGGCGGTCGCGCGGGTCCTGCTGGACATGCTGGGCGGGGGGCAGGGCCTCGACGGCCTGGCGGTGCCGGGCCGGGCCTTCCTTGATGCCGGGGCGCCGCCGGCGCTGCGCCGGGCCCTTGCCGCCGGACGCTGGTGCGGCGCCGGCGCGGCGGCGGATGCCGACATCGTCCTCTGGGACGGGGAGGGGCCCGCCGGTGATCTCGTGCGTCGGCTCCGGCCGGGGGGCGTCGCCGTCGCCTCACCGGCTTCGGGGGATGTTGCCGGCATCGTGGCGGCGCTGGCGGCCGCGGGACTGACGGCGCGGGTTTACCGGGGCGTCGACAGGGAGTCGGGGCTGGCGGATGTCCCCGTCGTCATAGCCCGACAGCCATAAGTAATCCAGGACTCCCAAGGGTTGCATCGGCCGTGATGCAGCCGTGCCCTTCTGCATTCATGCAGGAATGCCGACCAGTTCCCGCAGAGGACGAGTAACGCCATCTTCGCGATCTTTCCCGACCTGCACGGCAGAGACGAGATTTTCCGGACGGATGCCGGAAAGCCGCCGCCTGGGAGCCGTTTTTTTGCAGCCGGCAGGGATTGATTAGAGTCGCTACTACGATCTGCACTTGAGCATCCTCTTGTTTAACACGACGTAAACGGTCTTAGCCCTATCGGCACGGTCCCCAAAGTGGTACGCTCCCTCGTTCGGGTCGGGGCCTTCGGCTCCGCCTTCTCATCCTGCGTCTGGGAATCCGACAATAAATACCTGCCATCGCTAGGAATCCGATCGGTGTACGGACCGGCGGCTCGGCGTGGCGGGAGAAGCTGGGGAAGCAACCGATGCCCGTTCCGACCGTCACCTCGATCGTCACCTCCGGCACGCCGGCGGCCAACGCGACCACGGTGGATTTCGTCGTCACCTTCAGCGAAGCGGTGAACGGCGTCGATGCGGCGGACTTCCTGGTCACGGTGGTGACGGGCAGCGTCACGGCGGAAATCCAGAACGTCGCCGGCTCCGGGGGCCAGTACACGGTGACCGTCGGCGGCATCACCGGGACGGGCGACATCAGGCTGGACCTGAACGCGGGCGGGACGGGCATCACCGCCGCCGGCGACGGGACGGCGATCGCCGGTGGCTTCACCGGCGGCGCCACGCATGCCGCGGCGACGGACCTGGTGGTGCCGACGGAAGGCAACGACGTCCTCGCCGGGACCGCGGGCGACGACTCGATCTCCGGCCTGGGCGGCGACGACACGATCTCCGGCAACGGCGGCAACGACGCCCTGCAGGGCGGCCTCGGCGCCGACATGCTGTTCGGCGGCCTGGGCGCCGACATGATCGTGGGCGGCGACGGCGACGACAGCCTGAACGGCGGCGACGAAAACGACTATCTGGAAGGCGGCCTCGGCGCCGACACGCTGGCAGGCGGCGACGGCGACGACTTCTTCCAGGGCGGGCCCGGGAACAACAGCGTCACGACCGGCGCCGGTGCCGACACCATTTCCGTGCACCACGAAGGCCACCAAGTCATCGCCGACTTCGCCTCGGGCACCGACAAGATCTCCCTGGGCGGCCTCGGCTTCATCAACACGTCGCCCCTGGTGCAGACGGAGGTTGCCGGCAACCTGGAGATCACGGCGGCCGGCTTCCCCGGCTTCCGCGTCACCGTGCTGAACCGGACCACGCCGCTCCCGGATTCCGACTTCCTGCCGGTGGTCCCGGACGGCCAGCCGAACTTCGTGGGCGGCGGCAACGCGGCCGACAACCTGTTCGGGATGGGCGGCAACGACACGATCCACGGCCGCGAGGGGGACGACTTCCTGCGCGGCAACGACGGCGACGACCTGCTGGAGGGGCAGGGCGGCAACGACTACCTCTTCGCGGGCAAGGACGAGACCGGCAACGACACGCTGGACGGCGGCATCGGCAACGACACGGTGCAGTACGGCTTCCAGGGCGCGTCCAGCGGCGTGACCTTCGCCGTGGCGCCGCGCGACGGCAACGGGAACGGCACCCAGCCCGATGGCAGCAGCGGCGTCGACACGCTGGTCAGCATCGAGTCCGTGCACCTGTTCGGCAGCGCCCACGCCGACACGCTCACCGGCGACGACCGCTTCAACTACATCTCCGGCGGCGCCGGCAACGACAGCCTCGCCGGCGGCGGCTCGGGCGACAGCTTCGCCTACGCCACCAACGAGGCGGCCGGGACCGACCGCATCGTCGACTTCGCCATCGGCGACAACCTGTCCTTCTCCGCCCCGAACGGCGATCCCGCCTTCGCGCTGACCGGCCCCATCCAGTCCGGCGACGACCCGGGCGCGCTGGCGGTCGGCGAGGTCATGGTGGGCACGCCGGGCGACGTCGGCGGTGTCACGGTGACCAAGGTCTACGCCAACCTGGGCGGCACCGCGGGCACCGTCACCATCGAGCTGGCCGGCAGCTTCGCGGCCTCGGAGTTCAGCATCTTCA
>DASPKT010000227.1:0-29912 GCA_035627915.1 Azospirillaceae bacterium | reverse complement strand
CGGCTGGGCCGGTCCATGGAGGAGCTGACGCGCTTGGTCCGGGAGATCGAAGCCGGCGGCGCCCAGCTGCGCAGCCTGAACGAGAGCATCGACACCAGCTCCGCCGTCGGACGCTTCGTCTTCCACATGTTCGCGGCGATGGCGGAGTTCGAGAGGAACTTGCTGATCGAGCGCACGAACGCCGGCCTCGCCGCGGCCCGGGCGCGCGGCCGGCGGGGCGGGCGCAAGCCGGAGATCACCCCGGTGAAACGCCGCGCCATCCTGTCGCTGCTGGCGGAGACCGGCCCCGACGCCCTGCCGATGCAGGCCATCGCCGACCAGGTCCGCGTGACCAAGCAGACCCTTTACCGCCACTTCCCAGGCGGACGGGACAATGCCGAGGTGGTCGCCGAGCGGGCCAAGCGCAGAGGCGACGCGCCCCCTTCGGCCGCCGCGATACCGGTGCTACCCTCGGGCACCACGACCTGAGGACCCCATGGCAGAGCGCAATCCCCTGACCGGCTACACCAACGCCCACCTCTGCACCGAGGACAGCTGCGGCCGCTTCGGCGCCTTCGGCTTCACCCGGCCGGGCAGCACCGTGCCCCATATTTGGGCATGCAATGATCCCGCCCATCGGCGCCTGGCCGAGGAACGCGCCCAGACGGCGCAGGCCTCGACCGTGGCCCCCGCCAAGCCCGAAGACGATTCACCACCCTGGAACGCCTGACCGGGATACCCGGGCCAGCACCGCGAGGCCGCCATGCAAGGGAAGAAGCCGCCCTATCTCCGTATCCGCAGCGCCGCCGACGGCGCCAAGCGTTACAGCTGGGAGCCGAATCCGGCCCTCGCGCGGGCCGGCTGGCCGACCGTGCCGCTCGGACTGAACGACGAAGCCGCGGCGGTGGAGACGGCCGAGCGCATCAACGAGCTGGTGGCGGAATGGCGGGCCGGGCGCCTCACCCAGATCCCGCCGCTGGTGCTGGGGATGAAGCGGCTGGCCGACCCGATCCACGCCCGGCGCCGCCTGGCCCGGCCGCCGGCGGTGCCCGGCACCGTCGGCTGGATCGTCGAGCGCTACCTGGAGAGCGACGAATATGCGGAGCTGCGCCCCCACAGCCGCCGCTCCTACCGGCCCTACATGGACACCATCCGGAGGCTGTTCGGCGATCAGCCGCCGGCCGCGGTCAGCGCCCGGGTGGTGAAGGAGCTGTACAAGTCCATGCGGGTGCGCACGCCGGTGCATGCGGCGAAAATGATCCGCCACGGTCGGTTGCTGTGGAAGTGGGCGAAGTCGGAGGGGATGGTGGCGGCGAACCCCTGGCTGGACGTCCAGGTGAAGACGCCGAAGCCGAAGGTCCCGGACCTCTGGACGCCCCAGGCGGTAAGGGTGTTCGTGGAGACGGCCGACGAGATGGGGTGGCGCTCCCTCGGTACCGCCGTCTGGCTGAACGAGTGGCTGGGCCAGCGGAAGGGCGACGTGCTGGAGTGGCGCCGGCCCGGCCCGGGCGCCCCCTTGCGCGTCACCCAGCAGAAGACGGGGGCGGTGGTCGTGCTGCCCGTCAGCGTCGTGCCGAAGCTCGCCGCCCGCATCGAGGCGGACCGCGCCTGGTGGGCGGGCAGGGGCATCTCGCCGACGCACCTGATCGTCGACGAGGTGACGGGCCAGCCCTACACCGACAGCGTCTTCCGCAACCGGTTCGAGGCCGTGCGCGCGAAGGCCTCGGCGCCGGACAAGCTGCCGATGATCGCCGACCTCGACTTTATGCACCTGCGCCACACCGCCGTGACGCGCCTGTCGGAGGCCGGCTGCAGCATCCGCCAGATCGCCGCCATCACCGGCCACACCATGGGGTCGGTACTGTCCATCCTGGAGCGCTACAGCATCCACACCGCCAAGCTGGCGGAGGGCGCCCTCCTGAAGCGCCTCGCGGCCGAAGCCGGCGAGGCCGCGGACGGCCAGGACGGCGGGGAAGGGGAGGAGAACGGCTGGTGAACCAGGGGGAGTTGGTACGAGTTGGCAACGGCGAGTTGGTATTCCCGTTCCGTTCGCCACCCCTCTGACGGCCGCTTTCACCAGCAATATCAAGCTGGTGCCCGCTGCCGGGATCGAACCGGCATGGCCTTGCGGCCGACGGATTTTAAGTCCGTTGCGTCTGCCAATTCCGCCAAGCGGGCAGCCGCCGGGACCCTAGCGGAGGGGGCGGGGCTCCCGCAAGGGGCGGAAGGGCGGAGTCGCGTTCCGCGTGTGCGGGCGCCTTGCGGCTTGATCGGCGCGGGCACCCGGGCCATCTTTCCCGGCGATGGAAGACATGACGACCGACAAGTGGATGGCCGTTGTCTACGGCCTCCTGCTCCTGGTGCTGCTGTGGCCGGCGCTGGCGCGGCGGCCGCACGGCGGATGGCTGCGCGGCATCGCCATCTGGCTCGCCCTCTTCGCCGCCGCCGGGCTGGTGTACGAGCTGTTCGGGCCGTTCTGAGGCGGTCTCAACCCTCGGCCAGGATGCGGTCCAGGGCCGTGCGCCCCACCGGCGACAGGCAGGGGCGGACCAGCGCGAAGATGTGGGCGACGCCGCGGCGGACCGCCTGCTCCGTCGGCTCCGGCACCTCGGCATTGGCGGCGAACTCCATCCAGCCGCGCGACACGAGCCAGACGTTGTCGGCCAGCATCTCCAGCTCCGCCTCGGGCGTGCCGGGCAGCACCAGCCCGGTGCCGCGCAGGCGCAGCAGCAGCTCCTTCAGCCGCGCCACGAAGCGGCGCTGCAGCCGGCGCAGGTCGTCGGCCAGCGCCTCGTCGCGCCGGCACAGCTCCGCCATGTCCTCGAAGAAGAAGCGGTAGCGGCTGATGATGGCGAAGGTGCCCGCGGGGTAGCGGCGCAGCAGCTCCGCCGCCGGCGCCTGCTCGCCCTCCGGCGGGACGGAGAGCAGCGCGTCCGCCTCCTCGCCGAAGCGGCCGTAGGCGGCGCGGACGATCTCCTCCTTGTTGCGGAAATGGTAGTAGAGGTTGCCCGGGCTGATGCCGGCCGCCGCGGCGATGTGGTTGGTGGTGACCTTGGCGACCCCGCCCTCGTTGAACAGCCGGATGGCGAGGTCGACGATGGCGTCGCGGGTGCGGGCGCTGCGCCCGGCCGCCGCGCGGCCCCGGGGCGCCGTCTCCTCCGGCGCGCTCACGCCGCCCCGTCCGCGCCGGTCCCGTCCGCGTCAGCCCCGGGGACGTCCGACCCGGTGACCTCCGGCGTGCCGCCCAGCGCCGCGACCAGCGCCGCCACCTCGGCCGTCGCCGCCTCCAGGCGGGGTACGTCGGTGCCGCGCAGGACCAGCGCGGTGGAGAACTTGCCCTGGCGGTAGCTGGGGTAGCTGCCGATCTCCACGTCGGCGAAGCGGCCCTGGATGGCGGTCAGCCCGTCGGCCAAGCTGCCCTCCGGCACCTGGCAGGTGACGGTGCGGGTGCGCACCTTCTCGCCCCCCGCCAGCCGGTGGGCGAGGCTGCCCAGCATGGCCTGCATGATCATCGGCACGCCGGCCAGCACGAACACGTTGCCGATCTGGAAGCCGGGGGCGGTGGAGACGGGGTTCTCCACCAGCGTCGCCCCCTCCGGCGTGTTCGCCATGCGCAGCCGCGCCTCGTTCAGCAGGCCGGTGCCGGCATAGTGCTTCTCCAGCAGCGCCACCGCCTCGGGGTTGCGGACGAGGGGCACGCCGAAGGCGCGGGCGATGCATTCGGCGGTGATGTCGTCGTGGGTGGGGCCGATGCCGCCCGTGGTGAAGACGTAGGTGTTGCGGGCGCGCAGCGCGTTGACCGCCTCCACGATGGCCGGCTCCTCGTCCGGGACCACGCGGACCTCGCGCAGGCGGATGCCGATGCCGCCCAGGAACTTCGCGAGGTAGTTCAGGTTCGCGTCCTGGGTCCGGCCCGACAGGATCTCGTTGCCGATGATGACCAGGGCCGCGGTGACGACGGCGTCCGTCTTGCGATCTTCAGTCATGGCAGGGCCCCTCCGCGTGGCGTCCGGTCCCTTATAGGGCGCCGCCGGCCGGCTTGACCAGCGGGCCCTGGCGCGGGGGTGATGGTCGCTTGCGGCGGGGGCGGCGTCATGCTTTACCTTGTCGCCGCCGCCGGCCGGCGCCACATGGCCGGCCGGTGCGACCTATTTGGCGAGAGAAGACGATGATGAGCGAAGCCGAAGCCTTCGAGCAGGAGCAGGAAGACCGGCGCATCCGCATCCACGGTCCCGAGGACTTCGAGGGGATGCGCCGCGCCGGCCGGCTGGCGGCGGCGACGCTCGACTACATCACCCCCTTCGTGAAGCCCGGCGTGGCGACCGAGGACGTGGACCGGCTGTGCGAGGCCTTCATCCGCGACCACGGCGCGGTGCCGGCGCCACTGGGCTACCGCGGCTACCCGAAGTCGACCTGCATCTCCATCAACCACGTCGTCTGCCACGGCATCCCCAGCGACAAGCGCTTCCGCGACGGCGACATCGCCAACATCGACATCACCGTCATCCTGGACGGCTGGTACGGCGACACCAGCCGCATGTTCCTGTGCGGCGAGAACATCTCGGTCAAGGCGCGCAAGCTGGTCGACGTGACCTACGAGGCGATGATGCGCGGCATCGCCATGGTGAAGCCGGGCGCCACGCTGGGCGACATCGGCTGGGCCATCCAGTCCTATGCCGAGAGCCACCGCTTCTCCGTGGTGCGCGACTTCTGCGGCCACGGGCTGGGCCGGGTGTTCCACGACGCGCCGTCGGTCCTGCACTACGGCCAGCCGGGCCGCGGCGCCGTGCTGCGCGAGGGCATGTTCTTCACCATCGAGCCGATGATCAACGCCGGCCGCTTCGACGTGAAGGTGCTGTCCGACGGCTGGACCGCGGTGACCCGGGACAAGAGCCTGTCCGCCCAGTTCGAGCACTCGGTCGCGGTGACGAAGGACGGGTACGAGATCTTCACGCTCTCCCCGGCCGGCTGCACCAAGCCGCCCTACCCGGTGCCGCAGGAGGCCGCGGCCCCCGCCGCCTGATCCCCGCCGTGGCGGCCGGCGTGGCGGACGACCTCCCGCTTTCCTTCCGGCCCCTGGCCGAGCTGCCGGCCGCCGAGGCGGCGGCGGCGTTTAACCGCTGCTTCGCGGGCTACCTGGTCTCCGTCCAGACCTCCGCGGAGGAGTTCGAGCGGCGCTTCCGGGGCGAGGACCTGGACCCCTTCGCCAGCGGCCTGTTCCTGGACGGGGACGGCGTCCCCTTCGCCGTCCTGCTGGTCACGCGGCGCGGCTGGACCGCCCGCGTCGCCGCCTTCGCCCTGCTGCCCGCCTCCCGCGGCCGGGGGCTGGGCCGCCGCGCCATGGAGGCCGCCGTCGCGGCGGCGCGGGCGCGCGGCGACCGGTCCCTGGTGCTGGAGGTGATCGAGGGCAACGCGCCGGCCGTCCGCCTCTACGAGGGGCTGGGCTTCGTGCGCCGGCGCCGGCTGGTCGGCTACCACCGCCCGGCCCGGCCGGCCCCCGCCGCCGCACCCGCGCTGGAGGAGGTGGACCCGCAGGAGGTGGCGCGGCTGGTGGCGCTGGAGGGGGCGCCCGGCCTGCCCTGGATGCTGGCGGCGGAGACGCTGGCCAGGGCGGTGCCGCCGCAGCGGGCCTACGCGCTGGACGGTGCCGCCTACGCGATCATCGGCGACCCGGCGCGTCCGGCGGTGCCGGTGCGCACGCTGCTGGTGCGAAGGTCACGCCGCGGGGAGGGGCTGGCGCGCCGGCTGCTGGACGGGCTGGACGCGCGGCACCCCGGGCACAGCTGGGGCGTCACCGCCATCGTGCCCGAGGACCTCGTCCCCGGGTTCTTCGCGGCGACCGGCTGGACCCCCATGGAGATCAGCCAGTTCGAGATGGTGCTGGCGCTCTGATTCAGGCCGCCAGGGGCTCAGGCCGCCAGGGGCCGCGGCCGCAGGTCGCGGCGCGCCTGCTCGGCCGCCCAGGCGGTCTCGGCCAGCAGCTGGCGCAGCTGCAGCAGCAGGGACGGGGGCATCGGCTCCCGCGGCGGCTCGGCGGCCAGGCGGCGGCAGCCCCAGGCCAGGGGACCGGCGCCCAGTTCGGCGGCGGTGCCTGACAGGGGCTGGGCATTGGCGGCGACCGCCCCCGCGTCGCCGTCGGCCAGCGCCCGCACCAGGGCGGGCCCCTGCGCCGCCAGGCTGTCCAGGAACGCGTCCAGCAGGTCGGCCAGGACGGCCGGGCCCAGGCTGCGGCGCAACGCCTCGATCCGGGTGGGGGAGAGGACCCCGTGCAGCGTCCGCGACATCACGATGCCTCCATGAACCGGGCTCCGCCGGCGTTGGCGGGCTGCCGGGCCCGCGCCTCGTAGTCGCGCACCGCCGCGGCGATCTGGTCGATCAGCGGCTCGTGGCCGGCCGGCGCGGTGCGCAGGGCCATAACGTCGTCGAGGACGCGCAGGGCCAGGCGGTAGTCCTCGGGCGTGCGGATGATCTCGCTCATCGGTCCCTCCTCGCGGCCGGGGTGCCCCGGCCGGTGCTTGCATGGGCGCAGCCCTTCCGGCGGCGCTCCCCCGTCCTCCGGACGGTTGCAAGCGGCACGCCACCCCCGGCGCGGCCCGACTCGTGGCATTCCGCAACGGTCGCGGCGGCGGGTGACGCGATCCGCAACGGCGGGGAGGGGCGGCACCTGCGGAATGCGCGGGACTGAAGCTGGCGGGTGAGGAGTCCGGCCGCTATACTCCTTACAAGAGCATGCTGTTGCCGCACTCCTCCCATGGGCCGAGCGATGACCGTCCAAGAACCGCCTGAACGCGAACCCGCCGGGGAGGAGGACCGCCCGCACTGGCACGGCCACCGGGAGCGCCTGCGCGGCCGGTTCCTGGAGCAGGGGCCGGACGCCCTGACCGACTACGAGCTGGTGGAGCTGCTGCTGTTCCAGGCCATCCCGCGGCGCGACGTGAAGCCGCTGGCGAAGGCGCTGCTGAAGGCCCACGGCTCGCTCTGGGGCGTGGTGAACGCGCCGGCGGACAAGCTGCGCACCGAATTCAAGCTGTCCGACACGGTCGTGGCGGCGCTGCGGGTGGTGGGGGCGGCGGCGCTGCGCATGGCCCGGCAGGAGGTGCTGGGGCGGCCCGTGCTGTCCTCCTGGCAGAAGCTGCTGGACTACTGCTCCGGCGCCATGGCGCTGGAGAAGACCGAGCAGTTCCGGCTGCTGTTCCTGGACCGCAAGAACACCCTCATCGCCGACGAGGTGCAGCAGCGCGGCACCGTGGACCACACGCCGGTCTACCCGCGCGAGGTGGTGAAGCGGGCGCTGGACCTCGGCGCCAGCGCCATCATCCTGGTGCACAACCACCCCTCGGGCGATCCCACCCCGTCGAAGGCGGACATCGAGATGACCCGCGCCATCGCCACGGCGGCCACCGCGCTGGGCGTCACCGTCCACGACCACATCGTCATCGGCAAGGGACGGCACTTCAGCTTCAAGTCGTCCGGCATGCTGTGACTTGACGGCGAGCCCCGGCCCGGCCCCAATCGGCGGGGAGGCGGGCGCGAAGACCCGCCCCGGAACCATCGGGGGGAGAGACGAGATGCCGAGACGGCTGCTGTTCCTGGAGGGGGTGCCGCGCGACGGTGATTTGGGCCTGCTGCTGCTGCGCCTGGTGACGGGCGCATTCCTGATCCACGGGACCCAGGACAACATCCTCAGCCACGAGCGCATGCAGGAGTTCGTGGGCTTCCTGACCCAGTTCGGGTTCATGTGGCCGGAGGTGATGGCGCCGCTGTCGGTCTATGCCCAGTTCACCTGCGGGGTGCTGATGATCCTGGGGCTGCTGTCGCGCTGGGCGGGGGCGGTCATCGCCTTCAACTTCGTCGTGGCCGTCGCCATGGTGCACTGGAGCCAGGACTTCCGGGGCTGGTGGCCGGCGCTGGTGCTGGTGTTCATCGGGCTGCAGCTGGCGCTCGGCGGGGCCGGGCGCTATTCGCTGGACCGGCGGCTGGCCGGGGCCTGAGCGGCGCAAAGGAAACCGCCCGGGAAGCGGACTTCCCGGGCGGCGCCGTCACTCAGGCGTTCGGGCCGTCGGGCCTTACTTGCCGGTCTTCTTCAGCGCGACCGTGTTCTGGTCGTACTCGAACTGGCCCATGGCCTGCAGCTGCTGCTTGTCCACGCCCTGCAGGGTCCACTGGTCCTTCTCCTGGGCGTGCTGCTTCAGCTTGTTGAGCTCCATGGCGACGTCCTTGTCGCTGTCCTCCAGGTCCAGCACGACCTGGCGGGCCTGGCCGCCCTGGGTGTCGAGGATCACGTCCTCGATGGTGGCGAGCTCGTTGCCCTGCGCGTCGACGACGCTCTGGCCGATCATCTGCTCCAGGCTGGCGCGGCCCGAGGCGACCTCGGAACGGGCGTTGCCGGTGGACGCGCTGTTGCCGGACGCGTTGTTGGCCGAGGCGCTGTTCGCGGCCGCGGCGGTCCCGCCGGCGGCACCGGCCGAGGCGGCGGCAGCGCGGTCGGCGCTACGCTCGCCACGGTCCTGCGTGCCCTCGGCGCTGGCGGTGCTGCTGCGCTGCTCCTGGCGCTGCTCGCCCTGGCGCTGCTCGGTGCGCTGCTCCTGCTGGGCCTGGGCCTGCTGCGTGCGGTCGGCCTTGTCCTCGTCGTAGCTGAAGCCCGACATGCCGGCCAGCTGCTGCTTGCTGGCGCCCTCCATGGTGAAGTTGCCGTTGTCCTTCCCGCCGGGGCGCAGCTTGGTGGCGTCCAGCGCGACGTCCTTGTCGGCGTCCTCCAGGTCGACGACGGCCTGGACCTTGCCCTGGCGGTCCATGACGATGTCCTCGATCTCGCCCAGCTCGTTGCCCTGGGCGTCGACGATGGACTTGCCGACCATCTTGTTAAGGCTCGTCCAGCCGGTGGGCTGAGCGCCCATCTTCTGCGCGCCGGTCTCCTGGGCGTCGGCGGCCATGGCGGCGCCGGACAGCAGGGCAAAGGCGGAAACCGCGCCGATAATCGACTTGCGCATTGCTAATTCCTCCATCGGTTTGCACGCCGGAGGGCGTGCCCGTAATGGAGAAACAGAACCCGTCCGGGGTTATTCCATCCGTTAACCAATACGGCCGAATTAAGGCAAGTAGCGCAACCGGCGCTGCCGGGGTAGGCGGCAACCGTTGCAAGAATTGACCGTTCCGGACTCTTGGAAGCCACTGGAGAGCGCCATGAGCCTGACGACCATCCTCCTGATCATCCTGATCCTCATCCTGATCGGCGCGCTGCCGGCGTGGCCGCACAGCCGCGGCTGGGGCTACGGGCCCAGCGGCCTGCTGGGCATCGTCGTCGTGGTCCTGCTGATCCTGGTCCTGATGGGACGGGTGTAGCGCCTCACGCCGTCCCGGGGCACGGGGCGGGCTGGCGCAGGCGGGCCTCGGGGCGGCCGAACAGGTAGCCCTGCATGAAGTCCACCCCGGCCGCCGCCAGCCAGTCCCGCTCCTCCCCGCACTCCACCCCCTCGGCGACGACGAGGATGCCGTTGTCGTGGGCCATGCCGACCAGGTGGCCGGCGATGCTCTGCCGGAACGGGTCGGCATGGACGCCGCGCACCAGGTCCATGTCGATCTTGATGAAGTCCGGCTTGAGGCGCGACAGCAGCCTCAGGCCCGAGAAGCCGGAGCCGATGTCGTCCAGCGCCACCCGGAATCCCGCCGCGCGGTAGACGTCCAGGATGCCCTTCAGGTGCGCCTCGTCCCGCGCCTCGTGGCTCTCGGTCACCTCGAACACCACGTTGCGGGGGGTCAGCCCCAGCTCCTCCACCAGCGCGCCGGTGCTGCGCAGGCAGTAGGAGGGGTCGTAGATGCTGGAGGGGTCGAAGTTCACGAACAGGGTGGCGTCGCCGATGCCGGCCCCGGCGGCCGAGGTCAGCGCCGTGCGCCGGGCCAGCAGGTCCACCGTGTGCAGCAGCCCCGCCTCGTCCGCCACCTTCATGAGCTGGCCGCCGCCGACGATGCCGCCGTCCGCCTCGCGCCCCCGTAGCAGCGCCTCGTAGGCGAAGCGGCCGCCGTCGGCCCGCACGATGGGCTGGAAGAAGGAGGTCAGCCGGTCCTGGCGGATCAGCTCCAGCAGCCAGTGGCCGCGCACGGCGCCGGCGAACTGCCCCACCGTGACGGCGGAGAGGTAGTCGCCCAGCGTGGCGTCGCGGTCGGCGTCCACGCAGGCGACCCGGCCGGCGCCCAGCTCCTCCGCCGTCAGCACGGCGGAGGCGGCGTCGGCGAAGGCGGCGGCCTGCGCCCGGTCCAGCAGGAAGGCGTGGCAGTCCGCCGTCTCCGCCGCGACCGGGGCGATACCCGCGGTCGCCAGCCGGGCCAGGAGCTTGTTCCGGCTGTGTTCCATCGGCAGCCACAGGACCAGCCAGTTGCGGTCGTGCAGCAGGGTCCGCACCTGCTGGCAGTCCGGACAATCGTCGAGATGGACCTGCATGCGCCTCCCCCGGGGCAGGATGGACAGCGCCGCCGGCGGCCGGCGGCACGGCAGGTGAACTAGGCCGGGCACCGCCGCTGGCAACCCGATCTAAGGGGGTAGGGGGGACGCGGACGCCCCAGCCCGGCGCGGGGCGGCGTCCCGGCCGGTGCACTGGTCAAAGCGGCGCCTTGACCTTATGGTCCCGCGCCATCCAGAGCCCCTGCCGCCGGAAGGTCCCCAAGCCCATGATCCCGCGCTACAGCCGCCCCGAGATGACCCGCATCTGGGAGCCGGAGAACCGGTTCCGCATCTGGTTCGAGATCGAGGCGCACGCCTGCGACGCCCAGGCGGCGCTGGGCGTGATCCCGAAGGAGGCGGCCGAGGCAGTGTGGAAGCGCGCCAAATGGGACGTCGCCCGCATCGACGAGATCGAGCGCGAGACCAAGCACGACGTCATCGCCTTCCTGACCAACCTCGCCGAGCATGTCGGCCCCGAGGCGCGCTTCGTCCACCAGGGCATGACCTCGTCGGACGTGCTGGACACCTGCCTCGCGGTGCAGATGAAGGAGGCGACGGACCTGCTGCTGGCGGACCTGGACGCCCTGCTGGCCGCCCTGAAGCGCCGCGCCTACGAGTACCGCCACACCCCCACCATCGGCCGCAGCCACGGCATCCACGCCGAGCCCACCACCTTCGGCGTCAAGCTGGCCGGCCACTACGCCGCCTTCCAGCGCGGGCGGGACCGCCTGGTGCAGGCGCGCGAGGAGATCGCGACCTGCGCCATCTCCGGCGCCGTCGGCACCTTCGCCAACATCGACCCGCGGGTCGAGGAGCACGTGGCGGAGAAGCTGGGCCTCAAGGTGGAGCCGATGTCCACCCAGGTCATCCCGCGCGACCGCCACGCCATGTGGTTCGCCACGCTGGCCGTCATCGCCGCCTCCATCGACAACCTGGCGACCGAGGTCCGCCACCTGCAGCGCACCGAGGTGCGCGAGGCCGAGGAGTACTTCTCCCCCGGCCAGAAGGGCTCCTCGGCGATGCCGCACAAGCGCAACCCGGTCCTGTCGGAGAACCTGTCGGGCCTGTCCCGCCTGGTCCGCAGCCATGTCGTCCCGGCGCTGGAGAACGTCACCCTCTGGCACGAGCGCGACATCAGCCACTCCTCGGTGGAGCGGGTGATCGCCCCCGACGCCACCATCGCGCTCGACTTCGCCCTGGTGCGCCTGACCGGCATGGTCGACAAGCTGCTGGTCTACCCGGACCGCATGATGGCGAACCTGGAGAGCCTGGGCGGCCTGCACAACAGCCAGCGGGTGCTGCTGGCCCTGACCCAGGCCGGGATGAGCCGCGAGGACGCCTACCGCGCGGTCCAGCGCAACGCCATGCCGGTCTGGCTGGAGGGCAAGGACTTCCGCGCCCTGCTGAAGTCCGACGCCGAGGTGATGCGCCACCTCACCGCCGAGGCCATCGACGAGGCGTTCGACCTCGGCTACCACACCAAGCACGTCGACACGATCTTCCGCCGCGTCTTCGGGGAGTGAGCCCCGTGGAGCGGGCGCTGGACGCATACCTCGCCCGCATCGGCCATGACGGGCCGGTGCGGGCCGACGCCGCCACGCTGGCGGCGCTGCACCGGGCGCATGCCGCCGCCATCCCGTTCGAGAACCTGGACATCTGGCTCGGCCGGGAGATCCGGCTGGAGCCGGAGCACCTGGTCGGCAAGATGGTCCGCCGGCGCCGCGGCGGCTTCTGCTTCGAGCACAACACCCTGTTCGCCCACATGCTGGCGGAGATCGGCTTCCGCCCGCGCCGCCTGCTGGGCCGCGCCACCTTCGGCCTGCCGGTGCTCCGCCCGCGCACCCACATGACCGTGCTGGTGGAGGCCGACGGCCGCCCCTGGATCGCCGATGTCGGCTTCGGCGGCCATGGCCTGATCGAGCCGGTCCCGTTCGAGCCGGGCGCCGAGCACCCGGTCGGGGACGAGGTCTACCGCGTCTCCGCCTCCCGCGACGGCGGCTGGGAGATGGAGGTGCTGCGCGCCGGCGCCGCCGACTGGCTGTCGCTCTACTGGTTCGACCTGGCGGTCTTCCACGACCCGGACTTCGCCATGGCCTGCTACTACGTCAGCCACGAGCCCAACTCCCCCTTCGTGCTCCGCCGCATCCTCAGCCTGTCCCCGGCCGGGGAGCGCCGGGTGATGCGCGACGGGGAGCTGAAGCTGACCCGCGGCGGGGTGGAGACGGACCTGGCCGTAACCACGGAGGCCGAGTACCGCCGCGTCCTGGCCGGGACCTTCGGGATCGAGCTGGCGGACGACGAGGCGCTGCGGCCGTTGGTGGGGCTGGAGGGGTAGGTGTGTGTGGGCCCTGCCGTTGAGCCCCCGTTCCCCTCGCCCTTCGACAAGCTCAGGGTGAGGGGAACCCAGGCGGGGGCGGGGCGCTGGCCCTGCCGGTGAGCTTCCGTTCCCCTCGCCCTTCGACGGGCTCAGGGTGAGGGGAACCCCGGCGGGGTGCAGGACGGGCCGGTGAGCCCCCGTTCCCCTCGCCCTTCGACGGGCTCGGGGTGAGGGGAACCCAGGCGGGGCGCTGGACGGGCCGGCGAGCTTCCGTTCCCCTCGCCCTTCGACGGGATCAGGGTGAGGGGAACCCAGGCGGGGCGCTGGACGGGCCGGTGAGCATCTGTTCCCCTCGCCCTTCGACAGGCTCAGGGTGAGGGGAACCCGGGCGTCGGGATTGACCGGGGGTGGTGAGACGTGAGGGAACCGGCGGCCAGGATCACGGCCGGGGTACGGCCCTCATCCTGAGCCTGTCGAAGGACGAGGGCCGTACTCTGCCGCGCCGTCGGGATCGTCCTCCGCCGTGCCGCCCCGCACCGCCGTCCGCGCCAGCTCCGGCAGCAGGTCGAAGCGGCGGGCGATCAGCGCCTCCTTCTTCTCCCGCCGCCAGCCCTTCACCTGCCGCTCGGCGGCGATGGCGTCGGTGATGCGCTGGAAGGGCTGGGCGTAGACCAGCTCGACCGGGCGGCGCTTGGCGGTGAAGCCCTTGTACCGGGCGCTATTGTGCTCCGCCAGGCGGCGCTCCACGCTGTCCCGCGTGGTGCCGACATAGTAGCGGCCGTCGCGGCAGCGCAGGATGTAGAGCCAGGCCCGTTCGACGTCGTCGCCCTGCACGTGCACATCCCCCGCGTTTCGGCCCGATGGTTTCCCTCGTCCTTCGACAGGCTCAGGATGAGGGAAACCGCAAGCGGGGCAAGGCCGGAGTTTGACAGGCTCAGGATGAGGGAAACCGCGGACGGGGCAAGGCCGGAGTTCCACGGGCTCAGGATGAGGGAAACCCCCGGCGGGCCACGCCGGAAACGAAAAAGGGGCGCCCCCGCGGGAGCGCCCCTTCTTCGTTCCGGCATTTCGTTCCGGTAACGGAACGGCCTTACTCGGCCGCCATCTTTGGCGTGCTCAGCATGTTGCGGAGCACGTACTGCAGGATGCCGCCGTGCTTGAAGTAGTCAACCTCGTCCACCGTGTCGATGCGGCAGAGGACGGCCACCTTCTCCACCGACCCGTCCTTGCGGGTGATGCTGAGGGTCAGGTCCATGCGCGGCTTCAGGCCGGCCTCGACGCCGGTGATGTCGAAGGTCTCCGACCCGTCCAGCTTCAGGGTCTTGCGGTCGGTGCCCGGCTTGAACTGCAGCGGCAGGATGCCCATGCCGACCAGGTTGGAGCGGTGGATGCGCTCGAAGCTCTCCGCCACCACGGCGCGGATGCCCAGCAGGCGGGTGCCCTTGGCCGCCCAGTCGCGCGACGAGCCGGTGCCGTACTCCTGGCCGGCGATGACCACCAGCGGCGTGCCCTCGGCCTGGTACTTCATGGAGGCGTCGTAGATCGGCATGACGTCGCCGGTGGGCACGTAGCGGGTCACGCCGCCTTCGACGCCCGGCACCATCTCGTTCTTGATGCGGATGTTGGCGAAGGTGCCCCGCATCATGACCTCGTGGTTGCCGCGGCGGGCGCCGTAGCTGTTGAAGTCCACCGGGTCGACGCCGTGCTGCACGAGGTAGGAACCGGCCGGGCTGGTCTTCTTGATCGAGCCGGCGGGGGAGATGTGGTCGGTGGTGATGCTGTCGCCGAGGATGGCGAGCGCGCGCGCACCCTTCACGTCGGACACCGCACCCGGGGTCGGGGCCATGCCCTCGAAGATCGGCGGCAGCTTCACGTAGGTGCTGTCATCGGCCCACTTGTAGGTGAGGCCGGTCGCCGTCTCGATGGTGCGCCACTGCTCCGGGCCCTCGAAGACGTTGGCGTAGCGGCTCTTGAACATCTGGGGCGTGACGGCGCGGGCGATCGTCTCCTCGATCTCCCGGCTGGTTGGCCAGATGTCCTTGAGGTAGACGGGCTGGCCGTCCTTGCCGGTGCCCAGCGGCTCGCGGGTCAGGTCGAGGTGCATGCTGCCGGCCAGCGCATAGGCGACCACCAGCGGCGGGGAGGCCAGGTAGTTGGCCTTGCACTGCGGGTTGACGCGGCCCTCGAAGTTACGGTTGCCCGACAGGACCGAGGCCACCAGCAGGTCGCCCTGGTCCACCGCCTGGCTGATCGCCTCCGGCAGCGGGCCGGAGTTGCCGATGCAGGTGGTGCAGCCGTAGCCGACCAGGTTGAAGCCCAGCTGGTCCAGGTAGGGGGTGAGGCCGGCCTCGGCCAAGTAGTCGGTCACCACCTGGCTGCCGGGGGCGAGCGAGGTCTTCACCCACGGCTTGCTGGTCAGGCCCTTCTCCACCGCCTTCTTCGCCAGCAGGCCGGCGCCGATCAGCACGCTGGGGTTGGAGGTGTTGGTGCAGCTGGTGATGGCGGCGATGACGACGGCGCCGTGGTCGATCGTGTAGTCCGCCCCTGGCACCTTGGTCGGGTTGCTGGCCGGCTTGCCGGCGTAGTCCTTGGCGAAGAAGCCGGCGAACTCGGACTTGGCGTTGGAGAGCTGCACCCGGTCCTGCGGGCGCTTCGGCCCGGCCAGCGAGCTGTCCACGGCGCCCAGGTCCAGTTCCAGCGTGTCGGTGAAGACCGGCTCGGGCGAGTTCGCCTCGCGCCACATGCCCTGCGCCTTGGCATAGGCCTCGACCAGCGCCACGCGCTCCGGCGCGCGGCCGGTGAAGGTCAGGTAGCGGATGGTCTCGGCATCGATCGGGAAGATGCCGCAGGTGGCGCCGTACTCCGGCGCCATGTTGGCGATGGTGGCGCGGTCGGCCAGCGTCAGGTTGTCGAGGCCGGGGCCGAAGAACTCCACGAACTTGCCGACGACGCCCTTCTTGCGCAGCATCTGGGTGACGGTCAGCACCAGGTCCGTGGCCGTGGCGCCCTCCTTCAGCTTGCCGGTCAGGCGGAAGCCGACGACCTCCGGGATCAGCATGGAGATGGGCTGGCCCAGCATGGCCGCCTCGGCCTCGATGCCGCCGACGCCCCAGCCCAGCACGGCCAGGCCGTTCACCATGGTGGTGTGGCTGTCGGTGCCGACCAGCGTGTCGGGATAGGCGACGGTCTTGCCGTTCTGGTCGGTGTCGGTCCACACGGTCTGCGCCAGGTACTCGACGTTGACCTGGTGGCAGATGCCGGTGCCGGGCGGCACGACGCGGAAATTGTCGAACGCCTTCTGGCCCCAGCGCAGGAAGGCGTAGCGCTCGCCGTTGCGCTGGAACTCCAGCTCCACGTTCTCCCGGAAGGCCTCGGGCGTGCCGAAGGCGTCGACCATGACGGAGTGGTCGATGACCAGGTCCACGGCGGAGAGCGGGTTGATCTTCTTGGGATCGCCGCCCAGCGCCACCATCGCCTCGCGCATCGCCGCCAGGTCGCACACGGCCGGCACGCCGGTGAAGTCCTGCATCAGCACGCGCGCCGGGCGGTAGGCGATCTCGCGGTCGCTGCGGCGGTCTACCAGCCACTGCGCCACCGCCTTCACGTCGTCGGTGGAGACCGTGCGCCCGTCCTCGAAGCGCAGCAGGTTCTCCAGCAGCACCTTCATGGCGTAGGGCAGGCGCGACAGGTCGCCCAGGCCCGCGGCCTCGGCCGCCTTCAGGCTGAAGTAGTCGTAGCTGTGCGCGCCGACGGTCAGCGTCTGGCGGGTCTTCAGGCTGTCGTGGCCGGTGATCGTGGACAAGGCGGGGACTCCTTGGGACGGGTGGCGTTACGTCGGGGCGGCGGGGACCCTTCAGCGGGCATCAAACCCGGCCGGCCGGCGGCGGTCGCAAACGCTTGCGCGGGCGTGGTTTAGCGCAGTTTCCCGCGGGGATCAAATGCCACTAGGAGCAGGGCGTCCCCGGGATTCCGCGGGGCTGGGGGGTGGCGGCCATGAAAGAATTCGCGAGGATCGGGCGTTTTGCGAAGAAACCCATGATTCCCTGAAAACTCTCGCGGAGAATGGGCGGAACGCGAACCATTCTCCGAAGCTCACGAACGCCGAGCTGGATGAGCTGGAGGCGCTGGTGCGGGCCGCGGCCGAGCCCCCGGAAACCGGTGCCGCCGGCAGCGGCCTATAGCCGCGGGGCGGGCACGACTAAGGGGTAGTCACTTGCCCCGGCTTTTCCCATTAACCACTCTGTTGCTGGCAGACCTGCAAGCATCCGAACAATGTTGCGCCGCCGGCCCGCAAGCTTCGGCGTCGTTTCCCGGGGCCAAGGCCCGCCGCAAGATTCGCACTGTTGCGGAGAGGCGGTTGACAGGCGCTGTGATTTAATTGAAACGTCGTCTCCAGCCGTCCGGGTCGCGCCCGCACTTCCTAAAGAGGCGCACGGCTTGAGGGTCCCCCGAGCATGATGTCTTACGCAGTCCGGCGACTGCTCGAAGCGATACCGACGCTTCTGGTGATCGTCGCCCTTGCCTTCTTCCTGATGCACGCCGCTCCCGGCGGGCCGTTCGACAGTGAGCGCGCCCTGCCCCCGGAGATCGAGGCGAACCTGAAGAAGGCCTACAACCTCGACCAGCCCGTCCCCATCCAGTTCGTGCTGTACCTGAAGGATGCGCTGCAGGGCGATTTCGGCCCCAGCTTCACCTACAAGGACTTCACGGTCTCCGAGCTGATCGGCACCGGCTTCCCCGTCTCCATGCGCCTCGGCCTCACCGCCATCGCGCTGGCCGTGGTGATCGGCTGCACCCTGGGGGTGCTGGCCTCCATGCGGCAGAACACGGCGACGGACTACGCGGTCATGGGGACGGCGATGGTGGGCATCACCATACCGAACTTCGTGATGGCGCCGCTGCTGACGCTGGTCTTCGGCATCTACCTGGGGTGGCTGCCGGTGGCAGGCTGGGGCGACGGGTCGCTGTCGCACCTGCTGCTGCCGGTGGTGGCGCTGGCCCTGCCGCAGATCGCCATCATCTCGCGCCTGACCCGCGGCGGCATGATCGAGGTGCTGCGCTCCAACTTCGTGCGCACCGCCCACGCCAAGGGGCTGCCGGAGCGGCTCATCATCACCCGCCACACGCTGCGCGCCGCCCTGCTGCCGGTCGTCAGCTACCTCGGTCCCGCCATCGCCGGCCTGGTGACCGGCTCGGTCGTGATCGAGCAGATCTTCGGCCTGCCCGGCATCGGCCGCTACTTCGTCCAGGGCGCCATCAACCGCGACTACACGCTGGTGATGGGAACCGTCATCACCTACGGCACCCTGATCGTCTTCATGAACCTGATCGTGGACCTGGTCTACGGCCTGATGGACCCGAGGGTGCGGTACGACTGATGACCCAGGACATCACCGGGGGCGCCCAGCGCGCCCGCATCATCGAGAAGGCGGCCCAAACCTCCGAGGAGGTCCAGGGCCGCTCCCTGTGGCAGGACGCGCGGCGCCGCCTGTTCGCCAACAAGGCGGCGGTCGCCAGCATGGTGGTGCTCGGCATCATCTCGCTGATGGCGCTGTTCGCCCCGCTGCTCAGCCCGCACGACTACGACGCGGTCTACTGGGACTACATCGCGGTGCCGCCGCAGATGGAGAACAGCCACTGGTTCGGCACCGACGCCAACGGCCGCGACATGTTCATCCGCACGCTCTACGGCGCGCGGGTGTCGCTCATGGTCGGCATCGTCACCACCTTCGTGGCGCTGATCATCGGCGTGACCTACGGGGCCATCGCCGGCTATGTCGGCGGCCGGGTGGACAACCTGATGATGCGCGTCGTCGACGTGCTGTACTCCATGCCGCTGATGTTCTTCGTCATCATCCTGGTGGTGGTGTTCGGGCGGAACATCCTGCTGGTGTTCGCCGCCATCGGCTGCGTGGAGTGGCTGACCATGGCCCGCATCGTGCGCGGCCAGACCCTGTCGGTGAAGCGCAAGGAGTACATCGAGGCGGCCCGCGCCGCCGGCGTCTCCAACGCCGCCATCATCCGCCGGCACATCATCCCGAACGTCATCGGCCCGGTCATCGTGTTCATGACCCTGCTGGTGCCGGTCGTGATCCTGGTGGAGAGCTTCCTGTCGTTCCTGGGCCTGGGCGTGCAGGAGCCGATGACCAGCTGGGGCGTGCTGATCTCCGAGGGCGCCAGCCAGATGGAGAACGCGCCGCACATGCTGATCTTCCCGGCCATCTTCCTGGCCGTGACGCTCTTCTGCTTCAACTTCATCGGCGACGGCCTGCGCGACGCGCTGGACCCGAAGGACCGCTAAGACCATGACCGCCGTTCTCGAAGTCCGGGACCTCCAGGTCCGCTTCTCCACCCCCGACGGCGAGGTGTCCGCCGTCAACGGCGTCAGCTTCGACGTGAACGAGAGCGAGTGCGTCGGCATCGTCGGCGAGTCCGGCTCCGGCAAGAGCCAGCTCTTCATGGCCGTCATGGGCCTGCTGGCCAAGAACGGCCGGGCGCTGGGCTCCGCCCGCTACCGCGGGACCGAGCTGGTCGGCATGCCGGTCAAGGAGCTGAACAAGATCCGCGGCGACAAGATCGCCATGATCTTCCAGGACAGCATGACCTCGCTGACGCCGCACCTGAAGATCGGCCGGCAGATGACCGAGGTGCTGCAGCAGCACAAGGGCATGGGCGAGGCCGACAGCCGCGCCCGCGCGCTCGACATGCTGAACCTGGTGCGCATCCCCGAGGCGGCGCGCCGGCTGAACCAGTACCCGCACGAGCTGTCGGGCGGCATGCGCCAGCGCATCATGATCGCCATGGCGCTGCTGTGCGAGCCGGAGCTGCTGATCGCGGACGAGCCGACGACCGCGCTCGACGTGACGGTGCAGGCGCAGATCCTGGAGCTGATGGCCGACCTGAAGCGGGTCACCAAGGCCGCCATCGTGCTGATCACGCACGACCTCGGCACCGTCGCCGGCCTGTGCGACCGGGTCCAGGTCATGTATGGCGGCCGCTTCATGGAGACGGGCGACGTCCGCTCGATCTTCTACGAGCCGCAGCACCCCTACACCAAGGGCCTGCTCTCCTCCATGCCGCGCCTGACCGAGGACCGGCGGACCAGCCTCTACGCCATCCCGGGCCAGCCGCCCAACCTGCAGCGCCTGCCCGCCGGCTGCCCGTTCCAGGAGCGGTGCGAGTTCGTGCACGACCGCTGCGTGGCGGAGCTGCCGGTGCTGAGCGAGGCGAGGCCCGGCCAGGACAAGGCCTGCCACCTGGTCAGCCTGCAGAACCCGGTCACCGACCCGACCCGCGCCTCCATCCCCGTCCAGCCCCGCGCCGACCGTCCGGCGGCGGTGGCGTGAGGACCCGCACATGACCGAGCTTCTCCGCGTCGAGGACCTGAAGGTCCACTTCCCCATCCGCACCGGCGGGGTCCTCTTCGGCAAGTACACGCCGCTGAAGGCCGTGGACGGCGTCAGCTTCGACCTCCGCGCCGGCGAGACGCTGGGCATCGTGGGCGAGTCCGGCTGCGGTAAGTCCACGCTGGGCCGCGCCATCCTGCGCCTGATCCAGCCCACCGGCGGCCGCGTCGTGTGGATGGGGAGCGAGGACATCACCGGCCTCGGCGCCGAGGCGATGCGCCGCAAGCGCGCCGACATGCAGATCGTGTTCCAGGACCCGCTGGCGAGCCTGAACCCGCGCATGACCATCGGCGACATCATCGCCGAGCCGCTGACCGTCTTCCAGCCGGAGCTGTCCAAGGCCGACCGCAAGGCCCGGGTCAAGGACATGATGGCCAAGGTCGGCCTGCTCCCGCAGATGATCAACCGCTACCCGCACGAGTTCTCGGGCGGGCAGTGCCAGCGCATCGGCATCGCCCGGGCGATGATCCTGAACCCCAAGATGATCATCTGCGACGAGCCCGTGTCCGCGCTCGACGTGTCGATCCAGGCGCAGATCGTCAACCTGCTGATGAAGCTGCAGGAGGAGTTCGGCCTGTCGCTGCTGTTCATCAGCCACGATTTGTCCGTCGTCCGCCACGTCAGCCACCGCGTCATGGTGCTGTATCTCGGCAAGGTGATGGAGATCGCCGACCGCGACAGCATCTATGCCGAGCCGCTGCACCCCTACACCCAGGCGCTGATCTCCGCCGTGCCGGTGCCGGACCCGGACCTGGAGAAGGGCAAGGAGCGCATCGTGCTGGGCGGCGACCTGCCCTCGCCGATGAACCCGCCGTCCGGCTGCGTCTTCCGCACCCGCTGCCCGCGCGCGACCGACATCTGCGCCCAGGTCGTGCCGCCGCTGGAGGAGAAGGTCCCCGGCCACCGCGCCGCCTGCCACCATTGGGGCCCGCCCGGCCACCCGCAGGCCTGAGGCCGGCACGCCCCCTGGACGACGGAAGGGCGCCCCCCGCGGGGCGCCTTTTCCGTTTGCGGCCGACGCATTGACCCTGACGGGGCGCACTCTTTTGTATTAGGCTTGGCCCGACCCCGAGGAGTGCCGCCCGCCCGATGATCGCCCTTCAAGGCACGATGGACGATATCGCCCGGCTGGAGGCGGCGCTGGCCGCGGCCGGCGGGGCGGACGCGCCGGCGGCGGCGGAACTGGCCTGGTACCTGCGCGACCGCGACACGGTGCGCGCCGCGGCGCTGGCCCAGGAGGCGCTGGCCCATCAGGCGCCGCACGGCGACCCGGACCCGGCGCTGGCGGCCCGGGCCCGCCTGACCCTCGCCCACTGCGCCATGGCCCGCGTCGACGTGCGCGAGGCGCGCTCGCTCATGGAGCGGGCGCTGGAGGCGTTCCGCGCCGGCGGCGACGCGCGGGGCGAGGCGGACCTCCGGCTGGTCGAGGCCGACCTGGCGCAGGCGCTGGGCGACACCGGCGCCCGGCTGCGCTGCCTGGAGGAGGCGGAACCGCTCTATACCGCCGCCGGGTTCGAGCCCGGCCGCGCCGACGCCGCGGCGCGCCGCGCCCACGTGCTGGGCCAGCTCGGCCGCATCCAGGAGGCCCGCACCCTCGCCGCCGCCAGCCTGGAGACGGCCCGCGCGCTGGGCGACGCCGGCTGCCAGGCCTTCTGCCTGTTCGTGCTGGGCGCGGTCGCCCTGGAGCGGGGGGAGCACGGGGAGGCGGTGGGGCTGCTGACCCAGGGGCTGGAGGCGGCCCAGGTGGAGCAGCTGCGCTTCGTCGAGGGGCTGTGCCAGTCCACGCTCGCCGTCGCCTGCTCCCGCATGGCCGACCAGGCCGGCTATCTCTACTGGCTGGACCAGGCGCAGGCCACCTACGCCTTCCTCGGCCGCACGCAGCACGTCGCCTACGTGCTGAACAGCCTGGGCTTCCTCTACACCCAGCTGGGCGACCACACCCAGGCCCGCGACTTCCTGGAGGAGGCGCAGGCTCTGCTGCGCCACCAGGAGAACAGCCGGACCTACGCGCTGAACCGGCGCTACGCCGGCGACCTCGCCTTGGCGCTGGGCCGCGACGCCGACGCGGCGGAGAGCTACCGCACCGGCTGGCTGACGGCGGCGCGGCTGTTCCAGGCCGACCTCCAGATCACCTGCCTGCGCGGCCTCGGCATCGCGCTGTCGCGCCAGGGCGACGTCGAGGGCGCCCGCGACGCGCTGGAGCAGGCGCTGCGCCTGTCGGAGGAGACGGAGTCCCGCGTCGAGGGCGAGATCGACTGCCTGCGCGCCATGGCGGAGTTCCACCGGACCCACGGGACGCCCGGCTCCTCGCCCGCCGTGGCCTGCCTGGAGCGGGCGCTGAGGGTGGCGCAGGGCATGGACGGCTACCGGGTGCGCCCGGAGCTGCACGAGGAGTTGGCCGCCGCCTACGAGGAGGCGGGGGACCTGCCGGCCGCCCTGGCGCAGAGCCGCGAGGCCATGGCCGCCTTCCGCGCCATCTTCAACGCCGAGGCGGACGCGCGGCTGCGCAGCCTGCAGGCGCGGCTCGACATGGACCGGGTGCGCGCGGTGGCCGACGCCGAGCACCGGCGGGCGGAGGAGCTGGCCGCCGGTGCGCGCACCATCGCGCTGCTGGGCGAGATCGGCCAGCGCATCACCGCCAGCCTGGAGATGGAGCAGGTCTTCGAGACGCTGCGCTCCAACGTCATGGCGCTGCTGGACGCGCCCGTGTTCGGCATCGCCCTGGTGCGCGCCGGCGAGGGCGTCATCGACTTCCCCTACTTCGTGGAGAACGGCGTGCGGCTGGGGCCGATGCCGCTCGCCATCGACCACCCCACCAGCGTCGCCGCCCAGAGCCTGCGCGAGGGCCGGGAGATCCTGATCGTGGAGGGGGAGCGGCTGGACTCCGCGCCGATGATCGCCGGCACCGCTGGGGTGCGGCCGCGCTCGGTCCTGTTCCGGCCGCTGGTGGTGGGCGGGCGCATCCTGGGCGTCATGACCTGCCAGAGCTTCCGGCCCGACGCCTATGGTGCCCGCGAGGTGGACATCGTCCGCACGCTGGCCTCCTACGGCGCCATCGCGCTCGCCAACGCGGAGGCGTACCAGGCGCTGGACCGGGCGCTGAACGAGCTGAAGGACGCCCAGACCCGGCTGGTGCAGCAGGAGAAGATGGCGGCGCTGGGCCAGCTGGTCGCCGGCATCGCGCACGAGGTCAACACGCCCGTCGGCATCGCGCTCTCCGCCGCCACCAGCCTCGCCGACGGCATCGGCCGCATCGAGGCGAAGCTGGCCGGGGGCGCGCTGCGCCGCACCGACCTGGAGGAGCTGCTGGCCGACGGGCGCGAGGCCGCCGGCATGATCGAGCGCAACGTGCGGCGCGCCAGTCAGCTCATCAGCAGCTTCAAGGAGGTGGCGGTCGACCAGACCAGCGACCAGCGCCGCCGCTTCGAGCTGGGCGCCTACCTGGAGGAGATCGTCACCAGCCTCAGCCCGCGCATCCGCCGCAGCGGCAACAAGGTGGAGATCGACGCCGCCCCCGGCCTCGCCATCGACAGCTACCCGGGCGCCATCGCCCAGATCGTCACCAACCTGGTCATCAACGCGGTCGACCACGCCTTCGGGCCAGAGCGGACCGGCACCATCCGGCTGGCCGCCCGCGCCCTGCCGCGCGACCGGGTGGAGCTGACCGTGGCCGACGACGGGCGCGGCGTGCCGGCGGACGCGCTGTCCCGCATCTTCGACCCCTTCTTCACCACGCGCCGCGCGGCCGGCAACACCGGCCTCGGCCTGCACGTGGCCTTCAACCTGGCGAACCACCTGCTGGGCGGGGGCATAAGGGTGGAGAGCGCGGAAGGGGCGGGGACGCGCTTCACCGTGACATTGCCGCGCACCGCACCGGTCAGGACGGAGACAAGCGAGCAGCCGGAGCCCGCGCTTACCGATCGTTAACCGCGGGGCCGCCAGGGTGGCGGTCCCGACGGACGGCCGTCCCAGAAGCGCGAAACCCTCCTGCCATGTCCCTGCCGCCCGGTGCCCTGAAGGTCGAATTGGTCCCGCTCGCCACGCTGGTGCTGCTGCCCGCCGCCGCGGGGCTGCTGGTGGCCGCCTGCCTGTCCTGGCTGACCCCGGAGGCGGCGCAGGCCGCCGGCTGGACCGCCTTCGCCATGGGGGTGGTGAAGCTGTGCTATCTCGGCACCGCCGCGGCCCATGTCGGCCACTGGGTCGCCGACCGCGGCGACGGCGCCGCCGCCCTGCTGGGCCTGGCGGAGGAGCGGGAGGGGCCCGCGGCACCCGATCCCGCCTTCTGGCACGCCTTCCCGAACGCGGTCGACGGCGCCCTGCTGGCGCTGGCCCTGACCACGGCGGCGCACCGGCTGGCCTGAGCCGCCGGCGCGCCTCGCTTTCAACCGGGCCTTGGCCGGAGGGGCTTTACTGCGCCGGCTGCGGGGCCGGCGCCTCGACCGCGGCGGGGGCGCCGCCGGTGAACTGCCAGACCTGGTTGCCGCCGTCCCAGATCATCGCCAGCGCCACGTAGGTGATGACGGCCAGGCCGACATAGGCGATCCAGTGGTGCCGCTCCAGCAGGCGGGCGATGAAGCTGGCGGCCACGCCCATCAGCGCCACCGATAGCACCAGGCCCACCACCAGCACCCAGGTGTGGTGCTGGGCGGCGCCGGCCACGGCCAGCACGTTGTCCAGCGACATGGAGACGTCGGCGATGACGATCTGCCGGATGGCGACGGAGACGGGCTTGGTGCCCTCCACCGGCCCCTCGTCGGCGGTGCCGTCGGCCACGTCCTCCAGCGTCGCGGCACCCTCGCGCTGGGCCTTCTGCTCGCGGATCTCGCGCCACAGCTTCCAGCACACCCACAGAAGCAGCACGCCGCCGGCCAGCATGACGCCGATGATGCTCAGCAGCTGCGTGGTGATGAGGGCGAAGCCGATGCGCATGATGACGGCGGCGGCGATGCCCCAGAAGATCACCATGCGGCGCTTGTCGCGGGCGACGCCGGCCGCCGCCATGGCGACCACGATGGCGTTGTCGCCGGCCAGGACCAGGTCGATCAGGATGACCTGGAAGAGGGCCACGAGTTCTTCGATGAGCATGGCGGATCGTCCGGGATGTGATGGAACGGCGGCGGAAAGGGCGCACGGATGGGACCGGGCGCGCCCTTACTAGCATGCGTTCTCCCCGCGCGCATCCCCGGAAGGGCGCGCATCCCCGGAAGGGCGGTCAGCTCCCGACCAGCAGGCGCGAGCGCGCGCCGGTGACCGCCTTCACCGCCTTGACGAAGGCGATGCAGGCGACGGTCACCACGAGCGTCAGCAGCAGGAAGACCGGCACGTTGCCCGGCACGTGGTACCCCTCCCACAGCACCAGCCTGGAGGCGGTCAGGGTCAGGTAGCCGTGCAGGAAGTAGATGGAGAAGCTGAAGGTGGCGAGGTCGTCGAAGGCCTTGGCGGGGATATGCCGCTCCCACCGGCGGAAGGCGGCGATCAGCACGGCCATCAGGACCAGCTTCTGGAAGTAGGTCCACTCCACCGCCTCCGACCCCGCGCCCAGGAACTGCTGGACGTAGATGATGCCGGTATAGTCCACCCACAGGAAATGGCCGACGCAGAGGGCCGCCCACAGCCCCGCCAGCGGCCACAGCGAGCGGTCCAGCAACGGCATCAGCCGCTCCTTGTACCGGCTGGCGAACATGCCGGCCATGTAGACCGGCAGCAGGTGCACCAGCGCGTGCAGCGGGTTGGCGTTGTCCGCCGGCCGGTGGACGAAGCTGGCCGCCACCAGCAGCGCCGGCAGCGCCCAGTAGACCCGGGCGTCGCGGTCGAGCCTCACCAGCAGCGGCGCCAGCAGGTAGATCAGCCCGATGACCGGGATGAACCACATCGGCCCCAGATGCGCGCCGGTGACCAGGAACCAGAGCACCTGCAGGACCGGGTTCACCTGCTCGTAGAAGGCGTCGGTCAGGCCCTTGATGTCGCTCTTGGCCGCCATGCGGAAGGCGATGGCCGGGATGGAGACCACCAGGTAGGGCAGGATGACGTAGCGGAACTTGGTGGAAAGGTAGTGCCGGAATTCGAAGCGCGACGACAGGTGCTGGAACAGGAAGCCCGAGATGAACACGAACATGACGGTGCCGTTCGTGGTCAGGATGTCGAGCACGCGGAAGGTCTGCCACGCGCCGGTCCAGTCCAGGATCGGCAGGCAGTGGGTCGCCACGATCAGCAGGATCGCGACGCCGCGCAGGAGATGGATGTAGCCGAGGAACATGAGGTCAGCTTGCCGACGCGGACGGGACGACGGGCCGGCGCCCCCGGTCAGGGCATCGGCGTCGCGGCACGATGATGCCGGGCGGAGGGCATCAGGGGGGAACGCGCAGGCTGCTTGTGGCACAGGCGATCTGGCGGTAGCCGTTCAGGGTGAGGCAGCCGCCACCGGGCCCGGTCCTGGCGCGCATGGCGCCACAGCAGAGGGTGGTTTGCCGCATCATGGCGGACTCAACGCGCCGCGGCCGGTTCCGGCCCGGGGCATGGTGGGGTAGCCCGCACGCCACCCCCGCGGCGCGCCTTGGAGGAGGGTCAGGCGCCGCCGCGCGGGCGGTCCTTCTCGATCCGCCGGCCGGTGGCGTCGAAGGTGACCATCTCCGCGATGTTGGTGGAGAGGTCGCCGATCCGCTCCAGGTTCTTGGCGACGAACTGCAGGTGCGAGCAGGCCTCGGCCTGGGCGCGGTCGCCGGAGAGGCAGCCGAAGATCTCCTCCATCACCGCGGCGTGCAGGTCGTCCAGCTCCTGGTCGCGCTGCCAGACGTCGGCCGCCAGGCCGGTGTCGCGGGTAGTCAGCGCGTTCAGCGCCTCGTGCAGCAGGTCCTGCGCCAGCCGCCCCAGCTTGCCGATGGACGGCGTGCAGGAGAGGGCCGGCAAGGCGGTCAGCGCGGCCCCCCGCTTGGCGATGTTCTTGGCGTAGTCGCCCGCCCGCTCCAGCGCCGAGGCCGCCTTCAGCGACGCCAGCGTGTGCCGCAGGTCGATGGCGACCGGCTGGCGCAGCGCCAGCAGCCGCACGATGAGGCTCTCCACCTCGCGCTCCAGCGCGTCGATGACGATGTCCTGCGACACCGTCTCGCGGGCAAGCTCGGCGTCGCGCTCCACCACGGAGCGGACGGCGGCGACCAGCTGCGACTCGCAGCGCCCGCCCATCTCGGCCAGCAGCGAGTCCAGGCGGCGGATCTCCGCGTCGTAGGACGTCACGATGTGGCGGGGCAGGGTCTCGGACATCGGGGAAGGCTCCAGGGGCGGCGGGCGTGTACGGTACGGCCGCCCATCCTAGCGCAGAAATGTGTCAGTGCGGTGAAGGCGCGCGGGCGGGCCGGGGCCTGTGCCCATCGGAGTAGCCCGAAAGTCCGGATGGCGGGTCCCCCTAGGGACGCTATGTCTTGCCGCGTCACCACGGGCGATGTCTACGCCGGTCCCGGAAAGTCCAGGGCCGGGCGCCGGGAAGAGTAAGGCAAGGGTAGTCGATGAGCGGCGCCGGGTTTCCCCTTCGCGGGGTCTTGGACGGGACGGAGGGGGCGACCGCCTCCTCCTTGCGGGCGCGGGCGCTGGACTGCTACCGCGCCGCGCTGAAGGCGGCCGACCCGGCCGAGGCGGAGCTCTGGATCGGCACCGGCGGCTGGTTCGAGCAGGCCGCCCGCGAGGCCGAGGACGGGCCCGACCCTGCCGGGGAGCCGGACGACGGCAGCGTCGTCGCCTTCCCGCTGGAGCGCCGGCGGTCGCGGCGGGTGCCGCTGCGCGACGGGGCCCTGCTGGTGGTTCGCGGCCGGGTCCTGGTCGTGCGGACGCAGGACGTGTCGCGCGGCGGCGCACGCCTGCTGCTGCCGGAGGAGGCCAGCCTGGCGGAGGGGGAGGCGCTGTCGCTCTCCATCCCCGGCGTCTGCCATGCCCGCCCCGGCCGGGTGGTCGGCATGGACGGCCGGCACCTGCGCCTGGAGTTCAGCGACGCGGGCTGACCCGGAACCGGGGGATCAGGGCCCGCAGCCGGGCGTCGAGGCGATGTCGCCGACCTGGACCCGCGCTTCCGCGACCGCCTGCCGGGCGGCCTCGACCTGTTCCGCGATGGGGGCGACCAGCGCCTCGTTGTGCTCGTCCCGGGCCCAGCCGACGCCGCCCTCCGCCAGCCCCAGGGTGGTGGTGCCGGCGGTCCAGCCGCCGTCCAGGTGGTCCTCCAGCGTGCGCGCCACGGCGACGTCCACCCGCTTCAGGGCGGAGGTGAGGACGCGGCCGGGATGCAGCCCGTTCTGGTTGGCGTCCACCCCGATGCCGATGCGCCCCGCCACCGCCGCCGCCTCCAGCGCGCCGTAGCCGGCGGTGCCGGCGGCGGCGAACAGGATGTCGGCGCCGCCGGCCAGCAGCTCCTCCGCCAGGCGCGCGGCGGCCGTGCGGTCGCGGAACCCGTCGTCCTCCACGGCGATGTAGCGCGCGTCCATGACCACGCCCGGGTTGACCGAGCGGGCCCCCTGCAGGAAGCCGCAGCCGAAGCGCTGCACCGGCGGGATCTTCAGCCCGCCGACGAAGCCGAGGCGCCCCGTCCGGGTGGTCAGCCCGGCGGCGACCCCGACCAGGTAGCCCGCCTCCTCCTCCCGGAACAGGATGGAGCGCACGTTGGGCGCGTCCACCCGCCCGTCGACGATGGTGAAGCGGATCTCGGGGAAGTCGGGGGCGACGCGGGACAGCACCTCGGCGTGCATGAAGCCCACCATGAGGATGTTGCCGACCCCCCGCTCCGCCAGGGAGCGCAGCGCCGTCTCGGTCTCCTCCGCCCCGGCGACGACGCGCTGGCGCACCTTGATGTCGTTGTCGCGCTCGAACCGCAGCACCTCGCCCAGGACGAGCGAGTTGAACGCATTGTCCTCCTTGGCGCGGTTGAAGATGAATCCGAAGTCGCGATAGTCGGGAGCCGCCCCGGCGCGCTGCGGTACCAGCACGACCGCGAGCAGCAGGCCGAGGAGAACGAGAAGACGGCGCATCTTGACTTGTCGCTGGCGGCGGGACCGGTGCCCCGGCAGCTTATCGCCCCGGCGGGGCCGCCGTCCATCGCGCAGGCCCGGCGGAACGATGATTGCAACGATGATTGCAATGTGGAATGGACCGCGCGCAGGGCCGGGCGACGGTGCGCCGGACCGCGTCAGCCGCGTCCATGGGAAGGAAATGGTGCCCCGAGTCGGATTTGAACCAACGGCCTACCGCTTACGAAGCGGTTGCTCCTACGAACCCACCTCGGGAATGGCGCGGGAAAGGGTGAGCGGGTGGACCTTGGGACCCTTCCGAGCAAGCACCGTGATTGCTGCGTGATTGCTGGATCAAACCTAGCAAGCACGGGATTAGCATGAAGGCGAAGCTCACAAGACGGACGGTAGAGGCATTCAAGGCAACCGGCCGTGATGAACTGGTATGGGACGATGAGGTGGCCGGCTTCGGGCTAAAGGTCACGCGGACCGGTACCAAGACCTATCTCCTACAGTACCGACTCGGGGGACGAGGCTCTCCTACCCGCCGCTACACAATCGGTAAGCACGGCTCTCCATGGTCCGTTGAGGCCGCTCGGGATGAGGCTAAGCGGCTACTCCGGCTGGTGGCCGAGGGACGGGACCCAGCGCGGGAACGAGAGCAGGCAATAGAGGTGACCGTAGCTGCTACCTCCAGGACCTTCCGCAAGGTGGCCGAGGAGTTCCGTGACCGGTATCTCAAGCGGCATTCCCCGAAGCACTGGCCTGAAACCTGGCGCACCTTGGAA
>DASPKT010000226.1:0-15521 GCA_035627915.1 Azospirillaceae bacterium | reverse complement strand
CGCTCGTATCCCTCGGCCAGCAGGGCCTCGGCCGGAGTGATGTCGGGGGTCGGGTGCACGGGGAAAGGCCCATCCGGAAAAGCGGAACGGCGCCCGATGGCACGGGCGCTGGCGCAGATATGCCCGATCCCCGCGGTGCCGGGCAACCGGGGCGGGGCACCTAGGCCGCGGCCTCCACCGCCTCGGCGGCCCGCAGCATGTCGTGGAGCGCGTCCTTCAACGCCAGGCGGCGGCGCTTCAGCGCCTGCTCCTGCTCGTCGGTCAGGCGGTCGATCAGGTCCTCGGCCCGGCGGACCGCGTGGTCGACCTCATGGTATTCCTGGAACAGCCGGGCGAAGTGGCGGTCGGTCGTCTTCAGCGCGTGGATTCGCGCGCGATGCTCGGGGAATTCATGGACCAGGTCGTGCTTCTCGGTCACTGCTCGGCTCCTCGGGGTGCGCCGGAGGGGTTCCGGCGTCACGCCGATCCTGGAATCCCTCCCCGTTCGGCGCGTTGACCCATGTCAACCGGGGGGCGCGACGGCGCTACCTACCCCTTTCTTGCGGGGGCGGGTTGACGGGCTGCGTTTTTTCTGTGAAAGGTATGCGGTCGGCGCATGGTGCCGGTATCGACCAACCTAGGGAGCGGCCGCCGCATTGCAGTAACGGCGGCCTGACAGTGGGACCCGCGCACAAGCGGGAATGTCCGGTGGAAGTCCGGGCGACGCGACCGGCGCGGGGCCGGCGCGCCGGAAACAGAGACGGAGGGGACCGATGCAGACCGCGCGCCAGACCAGCGCAGCCCGAGTCAGCCCCGAGTCCGACTCCCACTCCCGCACCCGCTCCAACCTGCCCTTCCTGATCCTGCTGACGGCCTTCGCGCTGTTCCTGGCGGGCCCCGCCCGGGCCGGCTGCCTCGACCATATCGGTGCCGCGGAGAAGGACGCCGGCATCCCGTCCGGCCTGCTGATGGCGGTGGCGCTGGTGGAGAGCGGCAACGGCGGCTCCCCCACCCCCTACGTCGTCAACGTGAAGGGCAAGGCCGTCTACGCCCGCACCCAGGCCGAGGCGGCGCGCTTCCTGCGCGACGGCCAGGGCAAGCTGCGCACCAACGTGACGGTCGGCTGCATGCAGCTGTCGCTGACCCACCACAGGGCGGCGTTCCGCCCGGTGGAGAAGATGCTCGACCCGCAGGAGAACGTCCGCTACGCCGCCCGCTACCTCGCCCGCCTGCGCAGCGAGACGGGCAGCTGGGCCGGCGCCGTGGCCCGCTACAACGGCGGTTCGGTGAAGATGGCGAAGGTCTACCAGTGCAAGGTCCAGCGCACCCTGACCGAGCTGGGCGCCGACAGCGTCACCCTGATCGACGGCAGCAAGTGCGGCAAGGCGCAGGACCCGCACATCTCGCCCAAGACCCGCAAGGCGTTCGAGAAGTCGCAGGTCGCCACCAGCTGACCCGACCGGCGCCGCCGGCGGCTTCGCTGGCAGCCATGCTTCGACGCGGGTTGGCGCGGTCCCCGGGCCGCGCCATTCTGTCAGGCGCCACCCGCCCGCCACGCCCGAGCTCCCCCGCGCCATGACAGCAGTCCCCACGAAGGGTGCCGCGACCGGCTCCGCCGCCCGCGCCATCGCCTGCTCCGTGTCCGCGATCCTGCTGTTCTCCACCATGAACGCCGCGGTGAAGACGCTGGGGGAGATGGGCTACCCGCTCAGCCAGATCGTCTTCTGCCGCGCCTTCTTCGCCCTGGTGGCGATCTCCCCCATGATCGTGCGCAACGGCGGCCTCGCCAGCCTGCGCACCGCGCGGCCCCTGGGACATGCCGGGCGCAGCCTGATCGGGCTGACCTCCATGTGCCTGGGCTTCACCGCCATCACCCTGCTGCCGCTGGCGAACGCGGTGGCGCTGGGCTTCACCGCGCCGCTCTTCACCACCATCCTCGGCATCCCGCTGCTGGGCGAGCGCATCCGCTGGCGCCGCGCCGCGGCGGTGCTGGTCGGGTTCGCCGGCGTGCTGGTCATGGTGCGCCCGAACTTCGGGCCGGGGGGCGAGTTCCTGTCGCTGGGCACGGGGCTGGCGCTGGCCGGCGCCTTCTGCGCGGCGCTGGCGATGATCTCCATCCGCCGGCTCTCCTCAACCGAGCCCAGCACGACCATCGTCTTCTACTTCATGGCCGCCGCCAGCCTGGTCAGCGGGGCGGTGCTGCCGTTCCAGTTCGTGATGCCGGACCTGACGGGGGCGCTGCTGCTGGTGGCGATCGGCCTGATCGGCGGGGTGGCGCAGGTGCTGCTGACCACCGCCTACCGCAACGCGCCCGTCGCGGTGGTGGCGCCCTTCGACTACACGGCGATGCTGTGGGCGACCGGCTGGGGCTTCGTGCTGTGGGGCCACGTGCCCGACCGCGCGGTCATGGTCGGCGCCGCGATCGTGGTGGCGAGCGGCATCTACATCCTGTACCGGGAGGTGAAGCTGGGCGTCGCCCAGGACGCCCCGCCCAAGGTCCGGCCCAATCTCAGCTGACGCGACGCCGATGAACTACCGCCACGCCTTCCATGCCGGGAACCCGGCCGACGTCATGAAGCACGCGGTCCTGGCCCTCATCCTGGAGCGGCTGACCGCCAAGCCCGCCCCCTTCATGGTGCTGGACACCCATGCCGGCATCGGCCGCTACGACCTGGAGGGGCCGGAGGCGCGGCGGACGGGGGAGGCCGACGCCGGCATCCGCCGCCTGCTGGCCGCCCCCGCCGATGCCGTGCCCGACGCGCTGCGGCCCTACCTGGCGGCGGTGCGGGCGCTGAACGCCGGGGCGGGCGACGGTGCCGCCGCGCGCTGGTACCCGGGCTCGCCCCGGCTGGCGCGGGCCTTCCTCAGGCCCGGCGACCGGCTGGTGCTGGCCGAGCTGCACCCGGAGGACGCGAAGACCCTGAAGGCGGAGTTCCGCGGCGACGACCAGACGTCCGTGCACCACATGGACGGCTGGACGTCGCTGAAGGCCCACCTGCCGCCGAAGGAGAAGCGCGGCCTCGTCCTGGTCGACCCGCCCTTCGAGGCGACCGACGAGTACGAGCGGATGGCCGCCGGGCTGGCCCTGGCGCACGGCCGCTGGCCGACGGGCGTCTTCGCGCTGTGGTACGCCATCAAGGACCGGGCGCAGGTCTGGCGTTTCCACCAGGCGCTGGAGGACAGCGGCATCCCCAAGGTGCTGGCGGCCGAGCTCACCTGGGCGCCGGAGGAGCGGCTGGACCGGCTGGTCGGCAGCGGCATGGTGGTGGTGAACCCGCCCTGGCAACTGGACGCCACCCTCGCCGACATGCTGCCGGCGCTCCACCGCCTGCTGGAGGCGCCGGCCGGCGGCAGCCGGGTGGAGTGGATCGCGGGCGAGCAGGCGGGCGTCTGACCCCGGCACGCGCAGCCCCCCGAACAAGGAAACGGCGTCCCCGGGGGCCGTGGGGACGCCGTCGGGCCGGCGGCGGACCCGCCGGGGAAGACCCTTTCCTCCCGCCGTGAGCGCCCTGCCGGGCCTCCGCGGCGGTTCAGGGGGACGGCCTCAGGCCGCCGCCTCCGTCCGCTCCGTGATGCGGCGGGCCGCGTCGCTGGCGGTCTGGGTGGCCACCTCCGACAGGCGCATGCCGCTCTTCAGCAGCACGTCGATCTCCGACCGCATGATGTCGTTCTGGGTGGCGACCAGGTCCTGGATCGAGCGGGTCTGGGCCAGGGTCTGCGCCTGCTCCGCCCAGCGCTGCATGCTGTCCTGGGTGAAGCTCATCCACTCCTTCCAGAGGGTCTGCAGACCGCCCGCGACGATGGTCTGGGCCTGCATCATGGCCTCCACGTTGCGGCTGGCACGGTCCGTGAACTCGCGGGCGAGGCGCGCCTGCTCCTCGGCGAAGCGGGTGGCGGCATCGGCCGCCTGGGACGCGCCCTCCCGCGCCGCCCGGGCGGGGGCCTCCGCGGCGCCGGGAGCGGACTGGACGAGCCCGATGGCGGTCGCCGTCGCGGTTTCGGCGGTGCCCCGGCCGATACGGCCGATCTCCGCCGCCGCATCGCGGATCTCCCCGCGCCGCATGCCGCCGTCCTTCACCGCCGTCGCTTCCTTCTCCGTCGCCATGTGCCGAACTCCTCGTTCCTTGTGACTTTTCCGATCCCCGGCGCAGCCGGGCGGACCGGCCGCGCGAGGTGATTCCTAGCACGCGGCCAGCACTGAACGAGAGTTCGATTTAGGCTTCTGAAGTACTAGCTTCGGGTCACGCAGTACTACCGCCAAGTAGTATCTGGACCATACCCAGAAGGTATTACCTCCTCCCCTTCAGGAGGCGGGACGCGACATGTGGGAGGGCGGGTCGCTGGCGGGGAAGGACATCTCCGACTCCTTCTCCACCCGGTCCTCCGCCGGGGCCTTGCCGCGCAGCTCCGGCGCGGTCTCGTGCGGGCCGCCCAGCACCTCCGCCACGTGCCCCTCGTCGCGCGCCTGCGGCTCGCCGTAGTCGTGGCGCATGTGGCGGGCGGTGCGGGTCTGCTCACCCCCGCCCATGCGGCGGCGTTCCAGGGCGGCGTAGGCCGGGCAATGGCCGCCGACGCCGCGCAGCAGCAGCAGCGCGCCGCCCAGCACCATCAGCGCCCCGGTGGCGCGGCCGCGGCCGTAGCCGCTCAGCAGCAGCGCGCCGCCGAGCCCGGCCGAGATCAGCCGCTCGGTCGAGCCGACATTGACCTTCCCCACGGGCAGGCCGCGGGCGGGAATGGCTGAAAATCGGGTCACGGTCGAAATCCTCCACTGCGTACCGGATGGCCGTCTGGCGCCGGGGTAACGGGAGGCCGCCGGGCCGGGTTCCCCCCATGACAACTGCACGGGCACCCGGGGCTGACGGTGGACATTTGCCGGGGATGGTCCCTAAAATCCTATCTATCGGGGACAGGGATGCCCCTTAAGGGATAGGCGCAGGGGAGGCGTCACGCATGGCGAACGGACCGCAACGGCCCTTCATGGCGGAACTGCAGCTGCAGCAGCGGCGGGCCGCCGCCCGCCCGGGCACGGGCGCCGAACTGCCGCTGGCCGCCGCCCCCGCCCTGCCGCCGCCCACCCCCGTCATCGTCGACAACCGCGAGGTCATGGCGGCGATCGACGCGCTGGGCAGCAAGCTGGACCGCTTCCTCACCACCGACCACAAGACGATCGAGAGCATCCACGTCGAGATCTCCGACATCGCCGGCCGGATCAAGGCGACCAAGCTGGAGATGGCGGCGCTGCGCCACCCGCTCGCCAACGAGGACCGCTTCGTCGAGGCGAGCGAGGAGCTGTCGCAGGTCGTCCGCGCCACCGAGTCCGCGACCAACATCATCATCGGCGCTGCCGAGGAGATCGAGGACATCATCGGCGAGGTGCGCTCGCAACTGCCCGAGGGCTACCAGAATTCCCGCTTGAAGGATCTGGGCGAGGTCATCCCGCGCATCTACGAGGCCTGCAACTTCCAGGACCTCACCGGCCAGCGCATCACCAAGGTGGTCCAGGCGCTGTCCTTCATCGAGCAGCGCATCGACGCGATGATGAGCGTGTGGAACCAGAAGGAGTTCGAGGCGCTGCCCCTGCCCCCCTCCACCGCCAGGGTGGACGCCGGGCTGGAGCTGCACGGCCCCAGCAAGCCCAGCGAGCAGATCTCCCAGGCCGACATCGACGCCCTGTTCGACTGAGGGGGCGCCGCGCGGGCGCCCTCCCCGGCCCTGCCCTACCCGGCCGCCAGCCCGCTGCGGGCGGCGACGACGGCTACCTGGGTGCGGTTCTTGGCGCCCAGCTTCTGCATGACGGCGCGGACGTGGACCTTCACGGTCCCCTCCAGCACGCCCAGCTCGCGGGCGATCTCCTTGTTGGAGTAGCCGGCCAGGATCAGGCGGAAGATGTCCTGCTGGCGGCCGGTCAGCCGGTCGACGGCGGACGCCTCCCGCTCGGCGCCGGGCGCCGGCACGCGGGCGGCCCCGACGAGCGCGCGGCGCGGCAGCGGGATGTACTCCTCGCCGGACAGCACCAGCGCCACCGCGTGCTCCAGCACCGCCGACGGGCCGCTCTTCAGCACGTAGCCGCGGGCGCCGGCGCGGATGCACTCCAGCACCCGGTCGGGCCCGTCCTCGGAAGACAGGGCGACCAGCGGCACCGGCCCCAGGCGGGCGGCGAAGCGCGCCAGCGCCTCCGGCCACTCCTCGCCCAGCCCGTCCAGGTCGAGCAGGACCAGCTCCACCCCGCGGTTGCGCTCCAGCAGCGCCTCCGCCTCGGCGACGCCGGAGGCCTCCAGCGCCACGCTGCCGGGGTGCAGCAGCATCAGGGTCAGGGCGACGCCGTGGCGCACCAGCGCCTGGCCGTCGACGATGAGGAAGGTGTGCTGCGCCTGCGGGCGCGCGGCCCCGGCTGCGTCCAGCGGACGGACGGTGCTGGCGGGCAGGAGCCGCACGGCCCCGGTGATGCGTCGCGTCAAGCTCATCGACGGTGATCCCTTCGTCCCTAACGTGTCCGGCCGGCGCCCGCCATTTCTCGGCCGGTCGGCCGCCCAAGGCGTCACCAAGGACACCGAAGCGGCACGCCACCCACTTTCGCCGGTTTGAAGTCCACGCGCAATAAGAACATGGCGTAAGACCGTTTTCTTACTGTAGGATCGGCCCTACCGTTCGGGTCGGATCATTTTTGATACTTGTGACAAAGCCTGGACATTTCATGGACATCGAGCGGTAACTGCGGAATACCTCGAAAAATCGGATAAAATTCGAGGCAAAATGGAGGTTCGGATGAGCGGTATCAGCGTCATGCTCGTCGATCACGACCAGCTCTTCGGGGCCGCCCTGGGCGCCCTGCTGGGCGACGACGCCTTCGAGGTGGGCCGGCCGCTCGGCACCATCGACGAGGCCGTCGGCGCGCTGGAGGCGGGCGCCACGCCCGACCTCGTCGTCGTCGACCCGCACGGCGGCGGCGACGCGCTGGAGCTGGAGGCGCGGCTGCGCCGGCTGCAGGCGCGGGCGGAGCCGGCGCGCATGGTGGTGCTGAGCACCGACCGCGGCGACGACGCGCTGCTGGCCAGCCTGCGCGCGGGCGCCGACGGGCATCTCTGCAAGACCACCTCGTTCGAGGCGCTGCGCCGGGCCCTTCACCTGGTCATGCTGGGCGGCAGCGTGTTCCCCTCCCGCGCGGCCGAGCTGGCCGGGCGCGGCGACGACCCCGGCGACGCCCCGGCGGCGGAGCTGCCCACCGGCGACCTGTCCCGCCGCGAGGTGCAGATCCTGGCCTGCCTGCTGGCCGGCCAGAGCAACAAGTCCATCGCCCGCCGGCTCTCCATCACGGAGTCGACGGTCAAGATGCACTTCAAGAACGTGATGCGGAAGATCCGCGCCCAGAACCGCACCCAGGCCGCCGTCTGGGCCCTGCAGCAGGGGATAGCGCCGATGGCGTAAGGGCCGGACGTCCCGTCCCGGACGCAGAAAAGGGCGCCCCCTGCGGGGCGCCCTTTCCTCGTTCAGGCTTCCGGATGCGGGTGCCGCCGGCCGCGAGGGCCGGCGGCGGTCCCGGTCACGGGAAGATGATGACCGCGCGGCGGTTCGACGGCTCGCGCACGCCGTCGGCCGTCGGGACCAGCGGCTCGCTCTCGCCGCGGCCGTTGACGGCGACCTGGCCGGTGCCGAGGCCCTGGGTGACCAGGTACTCACGCACCGCCTCGGCGCGGCGCAGCGACAGGCGCTGGTTGTAGTCGTCCGAGCCCGAGCGGTCGGCGTGGCCGGTGACCTGCACGTTGGCGATGCTGCCGGTGCGGGCGTCCTTCACCACGTTGTCCAGCACCTGGCGGGCGTCCGCGGTCAGGTCCGACTTGTCGAAGTCGAAGAAGACCGTGAAGTTGCGCGAGATGGCGGGCGGGGCCGGCGGCGGAGCCGGGGGAGCCGGCGGCGGGGTCGGCGTGGCGGCGACCGGCGTCGGGGCCGGGGCGGCCGCGGGCGCGCCGAAGGTGTAGCGCAGGCCGACCAGCACCGAGTGGCTCTGGTACTCCGTCTCGAAGCGGGTGCCGGGGGCGGGGCGGATGTCCAGGTCGTCGCTGCCGAGGAAGCGGTAGCCGACGGTCAGGTCCAGGTTCGGCGCCACCTCGTAGCCGACGCCGGCGTTGAACTGGTAGCCCAGCGCGCTGTCCTTGTCGCTGACGCGGTTGCCGGCGGCGAACAGGTCGCCGACCTGGTCGATCTCCGCGCGCAGAATGCCGACGCCGACGCCGACGAACGGCTTCAGGCCGGCGCCGGTGTCGAACTCGTAGGCGGCGACGGACATGAAGCTCCAGGCGTTGATGTCGCCCTCGCCGCCCGCGCGGCCGGCGGCGCCGCCGGTGATGTCGTCGATGTTATGCTCGACGTAGCCGAACTCCAGGCCGAGGCGGAAGCCGTTGCCCAGCTTGTAGCCGCCCTCGGCGATGCCGGTCCAGGTGACGTCGGACGTCGCGACGTTCTTCACCGGGCCGCGGAAATCGGTGTCCTGCAGCCAGCTGGCGCCGGTCTGGGCGCCCACGTAGAAGCCTTCGGCCGACTGGGCCAGGGCCGACGCCGGCAGGGCCAGCGCGAACGCGGCGCCCAAGAGCGCGTGACGGAGTTTCATTTTCTTTTTCCTCTCCTTATGAGCCGGCAGGTCCGCTCCCGGGGTGCCGCCGGCGGAACCGGCGGCCCGCCCCGCTGCACCTGTACTTAGGCGTGCAAAAGGGAAACGTGAACGACGGCCTGCCAGATTTACCGGCTTCCCCAAGACAACTCAACCGGGCAACTTTGCATGTAAAGCAACTCGGCCATCAGGATTAAGCCTATCGATAGATATGGCGTGTTGCCCCGCGGTCAATCCTCTTGGCCGGAGGAATTTCGCCGCAGCCGCGGGCGGGCGCACGGCAGGCGCATGGCGACCGGGCGCTCAGGCGGCCCGGCGCAGGGCGTGGCGGGCGGCGCTGCGGGCCTCGGCCTCGTCGGCGAAGCGGCGGCCCTCCAGCGGGACGGTGCGGGGATGGACGGCGTGGAAGGTGACGCCGTCGTTCTCGGGGACGACGAGGCCCACCGCCTCGTCCTCGACCTCGATCACGTAGCTCTGCGTCTGCGGCATCTGAATTCCCGTCGGTATGGGATGGGGCCCGGCGGGTCAGCCGGGCAGGCAGGGGGTCTAGCAGCCGGGACGTTACGGTTTCCATCGCCCATCCGTTTCACCCGCTAGTCATTCCGTCTAGGTCGCCCCCTCCGGCCGTCCCGTCGAGAATGCCCATGCGGCGGAGGCCGGGGACGGCTATAAATCGGGCCGTCGTTCCCCGCAGCCACCCCGAGCCACCCCGCCCATGGACACCACCGCGACCGGCGCCCTCCACTTCCCCTTCGCCGCCCCGCCGGGCGAGGGCGCCACGGCGGAGATCGCCCCCGGCCTGCTCTGGCTGCGCATGCCGCTGCCCTTCGCGCTGGACCACGTGAACCTCTGGCTGCTGGAGGACGGGGACGGCTGGGCGGCCGTGGACTGCGGGGTGGAGGGACGGCGCACGCGCGCCGCCTGGGACGCGGTGCTGGCCGGCGACGGCGGCGGGCGGCCGCTGACCCGGGTGCTGGCGACGCATTTCCACCCGGACCATCTGGGCCTGGCGGACTGGCTGTGCCGCCGCGACGGCGCCGCGCTGTGGATGAGCCAGGCGGAGTGGCTGCTGGCGCGCATGCTGTTCCAGGACGGCACGCCCGAGATGGCGGAGGCCGGCGCCCGCTTCTACCGCGCCTGCGGCCTGCCCCCGGACGCGCTGGCGGCCATGGCGCAGCGCGGCAACGCCTATTCCCGCGGCGTGCCGGCGGTGCCGGCCGTCTACACCCGGATGCGGCACGGCGACACGGTGCGCATCGGCGGGATCGACTGGACGGTGCTGACCGGCGGCGGCCATTCGCCCGAGCATGTCTGCCTGCACGACGCGGCACGCGGCATCCTGGTCGCCGGCGACCAGGTGCTGCCCTCCATCAGCCCCAACGTCAGCGTCTGGCCATCGGAGCCCGACGCCGACCCGCTGGCGGAGTTCCTGGAGTGCCTGGAGCGTCTGCGCGCCCTGCCCGCCGACACGCTGGTCCTGCCCTCGCACGGGCTGCCCTTCCGGGGGCTGCACGCCCGGCTGGACGCGCTGGCCGGCCACCATGCGGAGCGGCTGGAGGAGACGCTGGCGGCCTGCGCGGACGCCCCCGCCAGCGTCATGGACCTGACCCGGGTGCTGTTCCGCCGCGCGCTCGACACCCACCAGATGGGCTTCGCCGTGGGCGAGGCGCTGGCGCACCTGAACCATCTCTGGCGCCGCGGCCGGCTGCGGCGCGCGGCCGGGACGGACGGGGTGCTGCGCTTCGCCGCCGCGTGAGGCGGCTCAGCCGCGCTCGCGCTCGACCAGCTCGTATTCCTTGGGATCGCCCAGGATGAAGGCGGAGAGGGTCTTGGTCGTGTTGGGATCGTCCAGCGAGCGCAGCTGCGCGTGCAGCTTGCCGATGCCGTCCTGCCGCAGCGTCTCCACCCGCCAGACGCCCGTGGCGACGCCGACCCGCCGGTAGAGCTGCCCCTCGCTGACCTGCCTGCGCCGCGCCATGGCCTCTCCCCCGCGCCGACCTCCGGGCCGGGCCGGGGAGGCGGTCCCCGTCCTGGCTCCCAGCCGCCAACGGCCGGGCGGGGCGGAGGTTCCTGTCCCCGGACGGGTTCCCCGGCCGCGGGAACGACACTGCCCCGGCCGCGTTATGGCCCGCATGAAGTACGATCTCGATACGATGCTCGTCGGCGTGCAGATGGTCCGGGAGATGGGGCCGGATGCCGTCACCGTCGCCCGCAACCGGCTGGTGGAGCTCATCGCCGCCAACAACCTGCGCGCCGCCGCCTTCTGGCGCGAGGTCATGAAGGTGTGCGAGGCCGAGCTGGCCAAGGCCGCGCCGCCGCCGCCGGCGGGACCCGAGATCGGCCCTTCCGAACAGCCCGCCCTGCACTGACGCGCGGCCGGCCGCTAGCCGATCAGCCCGGAGGTCAGCAGCACCAGCGCCCCCGTCCCCGCTCCCAGCCCCAGCAGCATGTTGCGGCGGGTCAGGAAGAAGATGGAGGCCGCCACCACGACCGCCGCCAGCCTCGCCCCCAGCGGCACCTCGGCCAGCGGGCCGATCGGCAGCAGGATCATGCGCGCCACCAGCCCCGCCAGCAGCGCGTAGGCGACGCAGCCCACCCAGTCGAACAGCGCGCCCTCGGGGTCGATGCGGCCGGCCAGCAGCACCGCCAGGAAGCGCCAGAGATAGGTCACCGCGGCGCCGCCCAGCACCGCGCCCCAGACCCAGGCGTGCGGCTCAGCCACGGGGGTCAGCCACGGTGGGCCTCCCGCCGGCGCCAGGCGCGGTCCGCCAGGAAGGCCGCCGTGCCCGCCGCCAGCCCCGTCGCCAGCAGCCCCCAGTCCGGGTGGACCAGGTGGAACAGCGGCCCCAGCACCGCCCCCGCGGCCAGCGCCAGCGACTTGGCGCGGTTCCTGAGGTCGGTCACGAAGATCAGCATGAAGTAGACGGGGTTCAGGAACACCAGCGCCAGCGTCACCGCCTTCGGCACCAGCCCCGCCAGGGCGTAGCCGGCGGCCGTCGCCGCCACCGACACGCCGAACAGCCCGCCGGCGAAGACGGCGAACCAGGCCAGCCGGTGCGGCTCCGGCACATCGGGCAGGCGCTGCATGGAGTTGGCCCAGCTGGTCACCGCGACGAACTGCGCGGCGACGTAGAGCCGCCAGCGCGGCGCCCCCGGCCGCCCCAGCCAGGGCAGCAGCACGACCGTCATCGGCATCAGCCGCGCGTTGGTGAGGCAGACCGCCAGCACGATGGCGACCAGCGAGGAGCCGGCCGCCCACAGCTCCACCATCGCCACCTGCCCCGGCAGCGCCCAGGAGGTCAGCGAGGTCGCCAGCCCGGCCCAGAGCGACATGCCGCTCTCCCGGACCAGCGAACCGAAGCCCAGGAAGCTGGCGCCCAGCACCAGCCCGGGGATGCCGAAGGCCTCCCCCAGGGCGGCGCGGACGCAGGCGGCGCGGCCGGGATCGGCGCCCGCCGCCATGGGATCAGCGGGTCGACGCGGCGACCGGCACGACCGGGGCGGACTGCGCCGGCGTCGCCGGGGCCTGGCGCTCCGCCACGACGGGGTTGCCCGGCATCGGCAGGTCGCAGCGCGGCGCCTCGGCCACCCGCACCACGCCTTCGCCGGAGACGGCCCGGTCCAGGTCCGCCTCGGTCATGGCGAGGGCGGCGGAGGCGAAGGGGATGTGGCTGGCGCAGAAGACCGGGGCCGTCACCGCGGCGATGCGCCGCGACATCTCGTTGGCGACGCGGGTGCGGAAGCTGTCGAAGGCGCGGGTCGCGTTGCCCCCCTTCACCGTGCGCTTCTGGAAGGCGATCAGCGACGCCTCCCAGCCCTGGATGCGCTTCTGGTGCTTGAGGGTGAACTCCTTGTACCGGGCGAACAGGTTCTCGCCAGGGGCGGCCATCTGCTGGCAGGTCAGGCCGACCACCATCAGCTCGGTGTGCAGGCGGATCGCCTGCTCCGCCTCGAACTCCGCCTTGCTGTAGCAGGGCGCCTTGGGCGCCGGCTTGGCCGGCTGGCTCTTCGCCGGCTTCGAGGTGGCGGGCTTGGAGGTCGTCGCGGCCGCCGGCAGGGCGAGGAAGGCGACGGCGATGGCGGCGGTCAGGGCGCGCTTCATGGGACGCAGGGCCTCGGGGCTGTGGGGCGTCGGCGGGCCGGTCGCGGCCCGGAATCCGGTCGCCGGAGTTTGCCCGAACCGCCAATCCGGGGCAAGACTTGGGGGCCGGACCGGAGGCGGCGGCTTAAGCCATTTCGGGGACCTCCTCCCCCTTCCCGCGGCAGGCCCCGCCCGCTAGGCTGGCGCCCTCGGCGGAAGGCGGGCGGGACGGCTACCCATGATTCGCATCGGCATCGACCTCGGCGGCACCAAGATCGAGGGCATCGCCATCGACGCGGCCGGGGCGGAGCGCGCCCGGCGGCGGGTGGCGACGCCGCGCGGCGACTACGGCGCCACCGTCGATGCCATCGTCTCCCTCGTGGCCGGGCTGGAGGCGGAGGCGGGCGGCGGCCGGGCGACGGTCGGCGTCGGCATCCCCGGCGTGGTCAGCCCGCGCACGGGCCTGGTCAAGAACGCCAACTCCACCTGGCTGATCGGCCGGCCGCTGGACCGCGACCTCGCGGCGGCGCTGGGGCGGCCGGTGCGCCTGCAGAACGACGCCAACTGCTTCGCCGTGTCGGAGGCCGCCGACGGGGCCGCGGCCGGCGCCCGCACCGTCTTCGGCGTCATCGTCGGCACCGGCTGCGGCGGCGGGCTGGTGATCGACGGCCGGGTGCTGACCGGCCGCCACGCCATCGCCGGCGAATGGGGCCACAACCCCCTGCCCTGGCCGGACCAGGCGGAGTGGCCGGGCCCGCCCTGCTACTGCGGGCGGCGCGGCTGCATCGAGTGCTGGGTGTCCGGCACCGGCTTTGCGGAGGACCACGCAAGGGTCACGGGGGAGCGCCTTCCGGCGAAGGACATCGCCCTCCGCGCCGGGGCGGGGAATCCGGAGGCCGAAGCCAGCCTGACGCGCTACATCGACCGGCTCGCGCGCGGGCTGGCGACGGTCGTGAACCTGGTCGATCCCGACGTCATCGTGCTGGGCGGCGGCATGTCGAACGTGCCGCGGCTCTACCGCGACCTGCCGGAACGGCTGTCCGCCCACTGCTTCTCCGACGGGGTCGACACCCCGGTGGTGCAGGCGCGCCACGGTGACAGCAGCGGTGTCCGGGGGGCCGCCTGGCTCTGGAACATCGGGGAGGCGTAGGGGGTTACCTGGGCGACGGCGGCCCGGGACGCGGAAGCGCGAACCCGGCCGCCGGAGCCCCCAGCCGGGGCCGCCCCCACGCCGGGGCGGCGGCCGGCGGACGGCCGGCCCCTTGGGGGCGCGGCGGCCGCGGGCGGGGGCCAACGCCAGCAAAGGACACAGCTCCCGTGACCGCGATCCAAGCCCAGGCCCTAGACGCCACCACTGCCCGCTACGTCCGCGCCGCCTCCGACGTGCGCCCCTGGGGCAGCTGGGAGGTCATCGACGTCGGCGACCGCTTCTGCGCCAAGCGCATCACCGTCAAGCCGGGCTGCCGGCTGTCGCTGCAGTACCACCACCACCGGCACGAGCACTGGATCGTGGTCAGCGGCACGGCGCTGGTCACCGTCGGCCCGCAGACCTTCAGCCTGCAGGAGAACGACAGCGTGCGCATCCCGGTCGGCGTCACCCACCGGCTGGAGAATGTCGGGCCGGAGGAGCTGGTCCTGATCGAGGTGCAGTACGGCGAGCGGCTGGAGGAGTCGGACATCGTCCGGCTCGAGGACAGCTACGGCCGCGTCTGAGAACACGGAGGCGCCGGGGCGGCCCCCTCAGGGCCGCCCGCGCCCGACCAGCATCGCCGCCCCGGCGGCGGCGAAGCAGGCGAGGCCGGCGACCCCGGCCCACACTTCCAGGCTGACGAGATTGAGCGCCGCACCCAGCAGGACCAGCAGGGTGGCGGCGCCGTAGCATTGGCGCTTGGTCGGCATACCCCTTGGTAGCAGCGCCGGGGCCGGGCGGCAACGCCCCGCCCTCCCTCCGGCGGGCCGCCCCCGGTCAGAGGCGCGGCGAGCCGCCCTGCTGCTGGCGGCCGGCTCCGCCGTCGCGGCCGCCGTCCCCCCGGCTCCCCTCCTGGCGGCCGCGCGCGTCCGGCAACTGGCCGGTCTCGTCCACATCGTCCCGGGTCGGCAGGGGGACGTAGACGTTGTTGCCCTGGCGGTTGATCAGCACCAGCACCGACTTGCGCCCCTTCTCCCGCGCGGTGCCGAGGATGCGCTCGACCTCGTCGGGGCTGGTGACGGGCTGCTGCTGGACCTGCTGGATGAGGTCGCCGGGGGCGATGCCGATCTGCGCCGCCTCGCTGTCCTCGTCCACCCCGATGACGGCGACGCCGCTGGCGTCCTCCGCCAGGTCCAGCCGCTCGCGCACCGGCGGGGTCAGCGGCGCCAGGCTGAGGCCCAGCACCGTCTCCGCCTCGCCCGGCTTGGCCCGCTCCTCCCGCTCGGCCGCGGCGGTCTGCAGCACGCCGCTCTCCGCGAGGTCGCCGATGCGGATGGGCAGGGTCTGCTCCTTGCCCTCGCGCAGGACGGTGACGCGGGCGCCGGCGCCGATCTCCGCGTCCGCCACCAGGCGCGGCAGGCTGCGCATGCGGTCGATGGGCTGGTCGTTGAAGCTGAGGATGACGTCGCCCTGGCGCACGCCGGCGGCGCTGGCGGGGCCTTCCGGCGCCACCTCGGTGACCAGCGCGCCGCGCGGCTTCTCCATGCCCAGGCTCTCCGCGATCTCCGGCGTCACCTGCTGGATCTGCACGCCCAGCCAGCCGCGCTTGGGCTGGCCGAACTCCCTGATCTCCTCGATGACGGGGCGCGCCAGCGAGGACGGCACCGCGAAGCCGATGCCGACCGAACCGCCGGTGGGCGAGAAGATGGCCGTGTTGATGCCCACCA
>DASPKT010000225.1:0-2413 GCA_035627915.1 Azospirillaceae bacterium | reverse complement strand
CGCCCGCACGCTGCTCTCCGCCACCGGGGAGGCGGCCGCCTCGGTCGAGGGCCTGCGCGGCCGCGTCGTCGGCGCCGTGTCGGGGGCGGCGCGGGCGGCGTGAGGGGGCGGGCCCCGCCCCCTCAGTGCGTCGGCCCGCCGCGCGGTGCGGGCGGGCGGTCGGGGCGGCGGGCGGGCTTTTCCTTGTGACCCAGGGGCAGGGCGCTGCCGACCGCGTCGGCGACGACGCCGGCGACCGCCCCGGCGGCGGCCTGCACCATGTCCCGGGTGACCGAGCCGGCCTCCTGCGCCCGGCCGGCCACGGCGGCGCCGGCATCGGCCACCGCCCCGCCGGCGTCGGCCAGCGCCTCGCGCGCCGGCGCGCGGGTCAGCGCCGCGGCGGCCGCGGCGGCGGCGGCCATCAGCGCTTCGGCCAGGATGCGCCGCCCGGTCGGGGAATTCACCAGCCGGTCGAGGGCGCCCACCCTGCGCAATGCCTTCGGGACCTTGAAGCCCGCGATCCTCTTCGGCAGCTTCGCCTTCTTGCCCACGCCATCCTCCTTCGGCATCCGGTATCCTGGAGGGGTGTAACAGACCGCCGGGGCGGGGGTTGCAGGGCCGGGGAGCGGTCCGCCCCCGCCGGAACCAGGCTTGCCGCCATGCCCGACAGCGACACGGTCCACATCCCGCACGGCCCCATCCCGCACGGCCCCATCCCGCACGACCCAATCCCGCACGACCCCGGGCCCCCGCGCGGGGCGGAGCTGTTCGAGCAGGCCTTCACCCGCGTCTCCGGCGCCCCGGCCGTGGGCGGCAACGCCGTGCGGCTGCTGCGCGACGCGGGCGAGAACTATCCGGCCTGGCTGGAGGCCATCGCCACCGCCCGCCGCTTCGTCCATTTCGAGAACTACATCGTCGCCGACGACCGCATCGGCCGCGCCTTCGCCGAGGCGCTGGCGGAGCGGGCGCGGGCCGGGGTGGCTGTGCGCGTGCTCTACGACTGGTGGGGCTGCCTGGGCGAGGCGGGGACGGGGTTCTGGGAGGGGCTCAGGCGCGCCGGGGCGGAGGTGCGGGTGTTCAACCGGCCGCGCCTGCGCGCGCCCTTCGGCTGGATTTCCCGCGACCACCGCAAGCTGCTGACGGTGGACGGCGCCGTCGGCTTCGTCTCCGGCCTCTGCGTGGCGGAGGACTGGGCGGGACGGCCGCCGGAAGGACCTGCGGGCGAGGGGCAGCCGGCCTGGCGCGACACCGGGGTGGAGCTGCGCGGGCCGGCGGTCGCCGACCTCGACCGCGCCTTCGCCGGCACCTGGCGGGTCGCCGGCGGGACCCTGCCGCCGCTGGAGGCCGGCGTCGGCGCCGCGGCCGGGGCGGGTCCGGCCGCGGTGCGGGTGGTGCGGGGGCGGCCGGGGCAGCTCAGCGCCTACCGGCTGGACCAGCTGGTGGCGGCCGGCGCCCGCAAGACGCTGTGGCTGACCGACGCCTACTTCGTGGCGACCACGGGCTATGTCCGCGCCCTGACCGAGGCCGACCGCGACGGGGTGGACGTGCGCATCCTGCTGCCGGGGGCCAGCGACGTGCCGCTGGCGCAGGCCCTGTCGCGCACCGGCTACCGGCCGCTGCTGGAGACCGGCATCCGCATCTACGAATGGAACGGGCCCATGCTGCACGCCAAGACGGCGGTGTGCGACGGGCGCTGGGCCCGGGTCGGCTCCACCAACCTGAACCCGACCAGCTGGCTCACCAACTGGGAGCTGGACGTCACCGTCGACGATCCCGGCTTCGCCGCCGAGATGGAGTCCATGTTCCTGGCCGACCTCGCCCAGGCGACGGAGGTGGTGCCGGAGACGCGGCGGCGCCGCCACTTCCTGGGCCACGGCCACCGGCACCACCCGCCCGGCCACCCGAGGCGGGGCAGCGGCGGCCGGCTGGCGGCCGGCGCGATCAGCCTGGGCAGCGCCGCCGGCGCCGCCATCACCGGCTCGCGCCCCCTGGCCGCGGCGGAGGGCGGGGCGGTGCTGGGGCTGGGGCTGGGCCTGCTGGGTTTCGCGGGACTGGCCCTGCTGTTCCCCCTGCTGGTCGCCGTGCCGGCGGCCCTGGCCGCCGCCTGGGCCGGGCTGGTCATGCTGTCGCGCAGCCGGCTGCTGCGGCGCGGCACCCCGCCGCCGGACGCGCTGCCGGAGACGGTCCCGCCCGACGCGCCGCCCGATGCTCCGCCCCCGGCCACCTTGTCCCCGGATGCCCCGCCCGCCCGGCCTCCCGGGACGTAAGGCTGGCTTAAGCCTGCCATGGCCCCCTATGGGCAGTGCAGAGGCTGGGGCGGTCGATCCGGTCCCGCCGGTTCCGCACGGCACCCGGACCATAGGTGCGCGGCGCTCCCGCGCGGTATACGCATGACATCCCCCGACCGCGGCCCCGCGCCGCACATCCTGCTCGC
>DASPKT010000224.1:0-9013 GCA_035627915.1 Azospirillaceae bacterium | reverse complement strand
AATCCCGGCCTGCGCGACTACTACAAGCGCCTGCGCGCCGCCGGCAAGCCGGCCAAGGTCGCCCTCGTCGCCGTCATGCACAAGCTCGTCCTCATCCTCAACGCCATCATCCGCGACGCCGAACCCGCCAGACAATCACACTCTTAATCAAGACGGTTGCTGAGCCTGTCGAAGCACGCACAGCATCGCAGCCGCACCCCAGGCCGCCCCCACCGCGACGGCACAGTACCCCACCCTTCGGCCCTACCCCTTCCGGATAGGAACCGCTAGCATGGCGCCAACCAAACAAGGGGGGGAACGGGAGCATGGGCATGTCACGCACGCTGGCGCTGGGCGGCGCCGTGCTGGCTTTGGGCGCGCTGGGCGCCGGGGGGGCGCTGGCGCAGGGGGGCTTCGACCCGGTGGCGGCGACGGACGCCTACCTCGCCTCGGTGCCGGCCGCCGACAAGGCCCGCTCCGACGCTTATTTCGAGGGCGGCTACTGGCTGATCCTGTGGGGCCTGCTGGCCGACGTCGCAGTCGCCTGGGTGCTGCTGGCGACCGGCACCGCCGCCCGGCTGCACCAGCGGGCGCTGCGCCTGACCCGCGGGCGGCTCTGGCCCGCCGCCTTCCTGCAGGGCATCGGCGTCGTGCTGGCCACCACCGTGCTGACGCTGCCGCTGGTCGTCTACGAGGACTTCTTTCGCGAGCACCAGTACGGCCTGTCGAACCAGGGCTTCGGTGAGTGGCTGCTGGACCAGCTGAAGGTGCTGCCGGTGAGCCTGCTGGCGACCGGCTTCACCGTCGCCATGATCTACCTGTTCATCCGCCGGGTCGGGTGGTCCTGGTGGGCCTGGGGCGGCGGCTTCGTCGTGCTGTTCCAGATCTTCGCGATCATGGTGGCGCCGGTCTTCATCGCCCCGCTGCTGAACGACTACAAGCCGCTGCGCCAGGGGGAGCTGCGCGAGGCGGTGCTGTCGATGGCGAGGGCCAACGGGGTGCCGGCCGACGACGTCTACGAGTTCGACGCCTCGCGCCAGAGCGACCGGATCAGCGCCAACGTCTCCGGCTTCCTCGGCACCACCCGCATCTCGCTGAACGACAACCTGCTGAACCGGACCAGCCCGCAGGAGACGCTGGCCGTCATGGGGCACGAGGTCGGGCACTACGTGCTGAACCACAGCGTCAGCCTGCTGCTGCAGTTCGGCCTGGTCATCATGGCGGGCTTCCTGTTCGTGGACCGGCTGTTCCCCCGCGTGCTGGCCCGCTTCGGGCAGGGCTGGGGCGTGCGCGGCATCGACGACCCCGCGGGGCTGCCGCTGCTGACGGCGCTGGTCTCCGTCTACTTCTTCCTGGCGACGCCGGTGACCAACAGCATCATCCGCTCCGTGGAGGCGGAGGCCGACATGTTCGGCCTGAACGCCGCGCGCGAGCCCGACGCCTTCGCCACCGTCGCGCTGAAGCTGGGCCAGTACCGCAAGCTGGACCCGGCGCCGTGGGAGGAGGTGATCTTCTTCGACCATCCCTCGGGCCGCAGCCGCATCCTGATGTCCATGCGCTGGAAGGCGGAGCAGCCCGGCGTGGGCGAGCCCGCGCTGCAGGTCGGGGAGGCCGCGCATGGGCGCTGACCCCCTGGCTGCCGCCCCCTTGGCTTCAGCGGAGGCGGCGTTGCGCGACCTCGCCCTCTCCCTGCCCGAGGCGCACGAGGACTTCCCCTGGGGCGAGCGGGTGGTGAAGGTGAAGGGCAAGGTCTTCGTCTTCCTGGGCCGGCCCAGGGAGGGCGGCCTGGGTCTCAGCCTGAAGCTGCCCCACTCCGCCCCCTTCGCGCTGGACCTGCCGAACGCGGCGCCGACCGGCTACGGCCTCGGCAAGGCCGGCTGGGTGACCCTGACCTACGGCCCCGGCGACGCGCCCGACCTGGAGCAGCTGTCGCACTGGCTGCGCGAGAGCTACCGCGCGGTGGCGCCGAAGAAGCTGGGGGCGCTGGTTCCCTGAAGGGGGGGGACCCGCGCAGACAGCTCTCCAGTTCCCTTGGTCCGTCATTCCGGCGAAAGCCGGAATCCAGGGGCCGTTTGCCGTAGCGCCCGGGGGCCCTGGACCCCGGCTTTCGCCGGGGTGACGGTCACGGGGAATGCAACGGTTCTTCACCGTCTCCCCCGCCACGACAGCCAGCGTCACGACCGCCCACCGACGCGAGAGTCGTCGCCACTCCCCCTCATCCCCCCACCATCGGCACGAACAGCACCGGCAGCACCGGGCGCTCGCTGACCCGTCCGTCCCGCTCCCTGCGGAGCAGGCAGAGCTGCTGCGGCCCCAGCACGGGCCCGACGGGGAGCACCAGCCGGCCGCCGGGGCGGAGCTGGTCGACCAGCGCCTGCGGCACGCGCCGCGCGGCGCAGGCGGCGAGGCAGGCGTCGAAGGGCGCCTCGTCGGGCCAGCCGCGGCGCCCGTCGCCGGTGCGCAGCGTGACGTTGCCGATGCCGAGCAGGTCCAGGCGGCGCCGCGCGGCGTCGGCCAGCTCCGGCACCGCCTCCACCGCGTAGACGTGGCCGCACAGCCGGGCCAGGACCGCCGTCTGGTAGCCCGACCCCGCCCCCACCTCCAGCACCCGGTCGGCGGGCGAGAGGTCCAGCAGCTGGGTCATCAGCGCCACGACGGAGGGCTGGGAGATGGTCTGCCCGCCCTCGATCGGCATCGCCTCGTCCCGGTAGGCGCGGTCGCGGCTGCCGCGGGGCACGAACAGCTCGCGCGGGACGGCGGCCAGCGCGTCCAGCACGCGCGGGTCGGGTGCCGCGCCGCCGAGGCCGGTGCCGGGCGCCGCCAGCACCCGGGCGACCGTCTCCACCAGCCGGCGCCGCGCCGCCGCCGTGGCGGCGCCGGCCGGGTCCGTCTCCTCCATGGCGCGCCTGCCCCTCCACCAGACCATGGCGGTTCAACCGGCCGCCCGGCCGCGTGTCGCGGGGCGCCGCATTCCGCTTGCGCGGCGGCCCGGCTTTTCCCATATCGTCCGCGCGGACATTCGCGTCCCCCGTGCAACCTGTGGACACAACGGACCCTTAGAAAAATGACCGAGGAAAAGCTCAGCTTCCAGGCCGAGGTCAGCCGGCTTCTCGACATCGTGGCGCACTCCCTCTACTCGGAGAAGGAGGTGTTCCTGCGCGAGCTGGTCTCCAACGCGTCCGACGCGTGCGACCGGCTGCGCTACGCCGCGCTGACCCAGCCCGAACTGCTGCAGGGCGAGAGCGGCTTCCGCATCCGCCTGACGCCGGACAAGGACAAGCGGACGCTGACGGTGGAGGACACCGGCATCGGCATGAACCGCGAGGACTTGGTGGAGAACCTGGGCACCATCGCGCGCTCCGGCACCGCCGCCTTCATGTCCAACCTGACCGGCGACGCCAAGAAGGACGTCTCGCTGATCGGCCAGTTCGGCGTCGGCTTCTACTCCGCCTTCATGGTGGCGACGGAGGTGGAGGTCTTCACCCGCAAGGCGGGCGAGGACAAGGCGTGGCGCTGGAAGTCCGACGGCCGCGGCGAGTTCACTCTGGCGGAGATCCCGGCCGCCGAGGCGCCGACCCGCGGCACCCGCATCGTGCTGCACCTGCGCGACGGCGACGGCGAGTACCTGGAGGAGCACCGGCTGCGCCAGGTGATCAAGAAATACTCCGACCACATCGCCATCCCGGTCCTGGTGGGCGGCGCGGAGGAGCCGGCCAACAACGCGTCCGCGCTCTGGACCCGGCCGAAGTCCGACATCTCGGAAGACCAGTACAAGGAGTTCTACCACCATGTCGGCCACGGCTTCGACGATCCCTGGCTGACGCTGCACTGGCGCGCCGAGGGCGTGCTGGAATACACGGGCCTGCTGTTCGTGCCGGGCGCCAAGCCCTTCGACCTGTTCACGCCGGAGCGCCGGCACCGGGTGAAGCTGTACGTCAAGCGCGTCTTCATCACCGACGAGGCGGAGGGGCTGCTGCCGCCCTACCTGCGCTTCCTGCGCGGCGTGGTGGACAGCGAGGACCTGCCGCTGAACATCAGCCGCGAGATGCTGCAGCACAACCCGATGCTGGCCAAGATGCGGGCCGGCATCACCAAGAAGGTGCTGGGCGAGCTGGCCCGCAAGGCCGGCGACGAGGAGAAGGCCGCGGAGTACGCGGAGTTCTGGGACAATTTCGGCGCCGTGCTGAAGGAGGGCCTGTACGAGGACTTCGAGCACCGCGACCAGCTGCTGAAGCTGTTCCGGGCCCGCAGCACCGGCGCCGACAGCCTGACCACGCTGGACGCCTATGTCGAGCGCATGAAGGAGGGCCAGGACGCCATCTACTACATCACCGGCGAGGACCGCGAGGCGCTGGAGCGCAGCCCGCAGCTGGAGGGCTTCCGCGCCAAGGGCGTGGAGGTGCTGCTGCTGACCGACCCGGTGGACGAGTTCTGGATCCCGTCCGTGGCCGAGTTCAAGGGCAAGAAGCTGAAGTCCGTCACCCGCGGCGGCGCCGACCTGGGCGCCATCAAGGGCGGCGAGGAGAAGGCCGAGGACCGGCCGGCCGAGGGCGAGGTCGCCAACCTGGTCGCGCTCTTCAAGGCCACGCTGGGCGATGCGGTGAAGGACGTCCGGGCCAGCCAGCGCCTGACCGACAGCGCCGTCTGCCTGGTCGCCGACGAGGGCGACATGGACATGCACCTGGAGCGGCTGCTGAAGCAGCACAAGCAGCTGGCCGCCGTCTCCCGCCGCATCCTGGAGGTCAACCCCGGCCACCCGCTGATCCGCCGACTGACCGAGCAGGTCGGCCGCGACGGCGCCTCTGCGGAGCTGGGCGACGTGGCCTGGCTGCTGCTGGACCAGGCCCGAATCGTGGAGGGAGAGCCGCTGCCGGACCCGGTGGCCTTCTCCCGCCGCCTGGCCGCCTTCGTGGAGAAGGGTCTGGCCCCGGCGGCGTGAGCGGGCCGCCTGCCACCGCCGTGGAAGGGCGGCGCCGGGGCGATCCGGCGCCGCCCTATCCTTACGCGCGCGGGCCCGGCACGGGCCCCCTTCTCAGGCCCTGAGCCCGAGAAGCGGGGCCAGCTTCGCCTGCACCTCCTCCACGACCGACGGCGGCGCTTGGCCGACGACCTCCAGGTGCCTCGCCGACCTGTCGACGCTTTTCACATGGTCGGCGAGGACCACGCCGGCGATCGGCAATCCGTCGGGCAGGCGCACTTCGAACGGAAAGCCCTTCGCCTTGCTGGTGATGGGGCAGACCACCGCCAGCCTTGTCCGCTCGTGATATCCGCCCGGGGAAAGCACCAGGGCCGGACGCCGCCCCGCCTGCTCGCTCCCCGCCTGCGGGTCGAAGTCGATCCAGACCAGGTGCCCGCGGTCGAGGTGCATCAGATCATCTCCGCGCCGCGCGGCGGGTCGTCGAACGTCTCATCCGGCAGATTGTCCGGGGTTATCCCGGCAAGAAGTTCGTCGAGCGAGTAGCGGGGGACGACCGGGCGCACCGTCAGCCCCTCCGGCGACGCCTCGATCTCGACGGCGGTCCCTTCCTTCAGGTTGAGCTCGTCGGCGATCGGCCGCGGGAGCCGGATCGCCAGGCTGTTGCCCCATTTCGACACTTCGGTCCGCACGGCACCCTCGCAGCTACGGCGTAGATACATCGACTATACGGGCGACCGGCCCCGGTGTCCACGCCGGCACGCCGCCGCCCTATCCTTACGCGCGTGGGCCCGCTTTGCCCTTTTCTTGCCCGGATGCGTCCGCATAGTGGGGCACCGGCAGTTGCGGAAAGGTCTGGCGCGTGGTCGGGATCGGTGGATGGGGGGCGGGCGCGCGGGCGCTGGCGGCGGGTGCCGCCCTGCTGCTGCTGGCGGCGTGGCCGGCGCAGGCGCGCGACCTGGGCGAGGCGCTGCGCGACCGGCTGGAGTCCGGCGTCGGCATCCCGGTCAGCGACCGCGAGGGCCAGGACCTGCTGATCCTGGCGAAGTTCTACGAGTCGCGCCGGGTCCAGCCGGTCTGGGTCACCGCCGGCGGCCCGACCGCCCGCGCCCGTGCGCTTTTCGCCCAGCTGGCCCGCGCCGAGGAGGACGGGCTGGACCCCGCCGACTACGGCCTCGCCCGCATCGGCGCGCTGCTGGAGCGGGGCGACAGCCCGGACGCGCTGGCGGAGCTGGAGTTCCTGCTGACCCATGCGGTGCTGGACTACGGCCGCGACCTCGGCTCCGGCCGGCTGGAGCCGTCGCGGGTGGACCCGGAGCTGTTCGTGGAGCGGCGCGAGGTCGACCCGGCCCGCCTGCTGGCCGAGGCGGCGGAGGCCGGCGACGTCGCCGCCTACCTCTCCCGCTTCGCCCCGACCCGGCCCGAATATGCCCGCCTGCGCCTGGCTCTGAAGCAGTACCGGGAGCTGCTGGCCGCCGGCGGCTGGGAGCCGGTGCCGGCGGGGGAGACGCTGAAGCCCGGCCAGAGCGACCCCCGGGTGCCGGCACTCCGCCGCCGCCTCGCCGCGACGGGCGACCTGCCGGGAACGGACGCGCCGCCGCCGGACCCGCTGCTGTTCGACCCGGTGCTGGAGCGCGGCGTGCGCGCCTTCCAGCGCCGCCACGGGCTGGAGCCGGACGGCGAGATCGGCAAGCGCACGCTGGCGGAGATGAACGTCCCCGCCCGGCTGCGCGTCGCCCAGATCATCCTCAACATGGAACGCTGGCGCTGGATGCCGGACGACCTCGGCCCCCGCTACCTCGCGGTGAACCTGGCGGACTACACGCTGGCGGTCATGCAGGGGATGGAGGTGGTGGAGACGATGCGCGTGGTGGTGGGCGCGCCCTACACCCGCACCCCCGTCTTCAGCGGCACCATGACCTACCTGGAGCTGAACCCCTACTGGCACGTCCCGCCCCGCATCGCCAAGGAGGAGATCCTCCCGAAGCAGAAGAAGGACCCGCTCTACCTCGCGAAGAACCGCTACACCCTGCTGTCCGACTGGTCGGAGAGCGCGGTGCCGGTCGATCCCGCCACCGTGGACTGGAAGAAGGTCACCCCGGCCAACTTCCGCTGGCGGGTGCGCCAGGACCCGGGCGACCACAATGCACTGGGCCGCATCAAGTTCATGTTCCCCAACCGCTTCGACGTGTACCTGCACGACACGCCCTCGAAGTCCCACTTCGCGCGCGCCATGCGCAGCTTCAGCCACGGCTGCATCCGGGTGGAGGACCCGCCGAAGCTGGCGCTGGCGCTGCTGTCCCTGGCGGAGACGCCGGACTGGACGCCGGAGTCGCTGGCCGCCGCCCTCGCGTCGGGCGAGCGCAGGGTGGTGCGGCTGAAGAAGCCGCTGCCGGTCCACATCACCTACATCACCGCCTTCGTGGACGGGGAGGGCCGCGTGCAGTTCCGCGGCGACGTCTACGGCCGCGACCGGCGCCTGGGCACGGCGCTGGACGCCGCCCGCGCCGTCTGGCCCGACCCGGAGGAGCCCGCCGCCGGCCGCCGCGCCGGGGCGGCGGAGCCCGATCCGGCGACGGAATGACCCCTCCGGCGACGGAATGACCCAGCCTGCCCGGGCGATTGTCGCTTGCCTTCGCACCCCCGCCTGAACCAAAGTGCGGGTCAGCCCTGCACGCCGCGCAGGGCGCAAGCCATGCGGGTCACCACAAGGGGCGGGGTTCGGGGAATGCGGGTACTGTCGCGCGCCATGTCAGCTTTCGGTCCGGCGCCCGGCGAGCATTCCCAGGAGACGCACCCCGAAACCGGCATGGGCCGCCGCGGCTTCCTGACCGGCCTCGGCCGGCTGGCGCTGGGCGCCGCCGCCGCGGGCGCCGCCCTCGACCCGGCCTCCGCCATCGCCGCCGCCGTCTCCGGCCCGTCGCGCCGCAGCCTGTCGCTGGTGTCGCTGCATACGGGGGAGAAGCTGCGGGCGACCTACTGGGCCGACGGCCGCTACCAGGAGAACGCGCTCTCCGACCTCAACGAGTTCCTGCGCGACTGGCGCACGGGCGACGTCGGGGCGATCGACCCCAAGCTGCTTGACCTGCTGTTCGCGCTGAAGGGCAAGCTGCGCAGCGACGACGCCTTCCAGGTCATCTCCGGCTACCGCAGCCCGGCCACCAATTCCATGCTGCGCGGCCGCTCCAAGCACAGCGGCGTCGCCAGCCGCAGCCTGCACATGGACGGCAAGGCCATCGACATCACCATGGCCGGCCGCCAGCTCGCCCGCATCCGCCAGGCCGCCACCGAGCTGAGGCTGGGCGGCGTCGGCTACTACCCCAAGTCGGGCTTCGTCCACGTCGACACGGGCCGGGTGCGCTACTGGAGCTGAGGCTCCGCGTCAGGCCGGAGGAATGCCGGTCTCGACCGCATCGGCGTCCCCGTCACGGCCCAGCTTGCGCAGGCAGCCGGCGAGGGACAGGGAGAAGTCGCGCAGCCGTTCCGCGTCGACCCGCCCGAAGACGTTGCCCTGCCGGGCCATTTCCACAGCCTGCTCGAACCAGGGCAGCGCCTCGGCAGCCCTGTCTTGGCTCGACAGGCAATAGCCCACCTGATGCAGGCTGGTCCCCAGGCTTTGCCGGTCGACGCGGCCATGGATGTCGCCCTGCTCCGATGCCCCAGCTGCGCGCTCGAACCAGAGCTGCGCCTCGGCAAACCGGTCTTGGCTCGACAGGCAATCGCCCACCTGATGCAGGCTGCTCCCCAGGCTATCGTGGTCGACGCGGCCATGGATGTCGCCCTGCTCCGCTGCCGAAACCGCTCGCTCGAACCAGGGCTGCGCCTCGGCAAACCGGCCTTGGCTTGACAGGCAATAGCCCACCTGATGCAGGCTGGTCCCCAGGCTCTCGCGGTTGACGCGGCCATGGAGGTCACCCTGCTCCTTGGCCGCAACCGCGCGCTCGAACCAGGACTGCGCCTCGGCAAACCTGCCTTGGCTCGACAGGCAATAGCCCACCTGATGCAGGCTGCTCCCCAGGCTCTGCCGGTCGACGCGGCCATGGATGTCGCCCAGCTCCGCTGCCGCAGCCGCGCGCTCGAACCAGGGCTGCGCCTCGGCAAACCGGCCTTGGCTTGACA
>DASPKT010000223.1:0-21206 GCA_035627915.1 Azospirillaceae bacterium | reverse complement strand
GCGGACGGCACGGGCCAGCACGATGTTCTCGATGTCGCGCCCGATGGCCACTAGGTCGTCGGGCGTCATCGTATGGTCGACGCGCTCGGCCTCCTGCTCGATGATCGGGCCTTCGTCGAGGTTCGACGTGACGTAGTGCGCGGTGGCGCCGATCAGCTTCACGCCCCGCTCGTGCGCCTGATGGTAGGGCTTGGCGCCCTTGAAGCTGGGCAGGAAGGAGTGGTGGATGTTGATGCAGCGCCCCGCCAGCCGGGCGCACAGCTCCGGGCTCAGCACCTGCATGTAGCGGGCGAGCACGACGAGGTCGATCCGCTCCGCCTCGATGATCTCCATCAGCCGCTCCTCCTGCCGGGCCTTGGTCGCGGCGGTCACGGGCAGGTGGTGGAACGGGATGTCGTGCCAGGCGGCCAGCTGGTAGAAGTCGCGATGGTTCGACACGATGGCCGGGACCTCCATCGCCAGCGCGCCGGTGCGGTAGCGGTAGAGCAGGTCGTTCAGGCAGTGGCCGAACTTCGACGCCATGATGAGCACGCGCTGGCGCCGCTCCGCGTCGGTCAGCTGCCAGTCCATGCCGAACCGCTCCGCCACGGGCGCCAGGCCCGCCCGCACGGCGTCCGTGCCGCCCTCGGGGGCGGCGAAGGAGATGCGCAGGAAGAAGCGCCCGCTGATCCGGTCGCCGAACTGGGCGCTGTCGATGATGTTGCAGCCCTGCTCCGACAGGCAGCCGGAGACGGCGGCGACGATGCCGATGCGGTCGGGGCAGGAGAGGGTGAGGATCAGGGTCGGCATGGGGGCTTAGGCAGGCTGGTCGGGAGGCGCACTACCATGGACCGCCCGCCGGGGAATGCAAGGCTTTCGGACAGGGGGCCGGCCTGCGCTTCCCCGCGCCGCCGTCGCCGGGCTAGACTGCCGCCGCGCCCCATCCGGCGGGCCGACCCTAAGGAGGATAGACCCATGAAGTTCCGGCCCCTGCACGACCGGGTGGCGATCCGGGCCATCCAGCAGGACACCAGGACCGCGGGCGGCATCATCATCCCCGACTCCGCCCAGGAGAAGCCCCAGCAGGGCGAGGTGCTGGCCGTCGGTCCCGGCGCCCGCGACGACCGCGGCGAGGTGGTGCCGCTGACCGTCAAGGCGGGCGACAAGGTGCTGTACGGCAAGTGGTCGGGCACCGAGGTCCGCATCGACGGGCAGGACATCCTGATCATGCGCGAGTCCGACCTGCTGGGCATCGTCGAGTAGCGCCGGCCGGCCCGTCGGTTCCCCCCGTCGGTTCCCCCCGTCGGTTCCCCCCTGTCGGTTCCCTTTGAAACCGCCGGCCGTTGGCCCTATGAAGGGCGCTCCCAGGCCGGCGGAGAGGTTCATGCTGCCCGACATCGACAAGGTCACCGCCCTGATATCGGACGTCGCGGCGGCGGAGATCCTGCCGCGCTTCCGCCAGCCCGACCGCCAGGAGGTGCGCGAGAAGGGGCCGGGCGACCTGGTGACGCTGGCCGACGAGGCGGCGGAGCGCGAGCTGACCCGCCGCCTGTCGGCCCTGCTGCCCGGCTCCGTCGTGATCGGGGAGGAGGCGGTCGCCGCCGACATCCGCGTGCTGGAGCGCATCCACGGCGACGAGCCGGTCTGGATCATCGACCCCGTCGACGGCACCGGCAACTTCGTGGCGGGCAAGCCGGTCTTCGGCGTCATCGTCGCCCTGGTCCGCGGCGGGGAGACGCTCGCCGGCTGGATCCACGACCCCTGCACCGGCCGCACCATGACGGCCGCGCGGGGCGAGGGGGCGTGGATGGGGGGAGAGCGGCTGCGCGCCGCGGCGCCGGCCGCGGTGGAGGCCATGCAGGGCATCGTCAACGCCCGCTTCTTCGAGGCGCCGGTGCGCAGCCACATCCTGGCGGCCGCCGGGCGGCTGGGGCGGCACTTCAGCCAGCAATGCTCCGCCCACGACTACCTCGCCGTCGTGACGGGGTCCGCCCACTTCGCCCTGAACGCGCTCATCAAGCCGTGGGACCACGCCGCCGGCGTGCTGATGCACGCGGAGGCCGGCGGCCATTCCGCCAAGCTGGACGGGCTGCGCTACGCCCCAACCGACCGCGAGGGCGGGCTGCTGCTGGCGCCGGACCGGGAGAGCTGGCGGGCGCTCAGGGAGCTTCTGTTCGGGGTCTGACGGCGCTTGCCCCGGGGGCTTGGTTGCGCCACCATCCCGGCGCGACCAACCTGTCCCGGGAACACTCCATGCGTATAGCCCTGGCCTCCGCCGCCTTCCTCCTGGCCGCCATCGCCCCCGCCGCCCTGGCCGAGCCGCTGGGCCACTACGGGGCCGACGCCGGCGCGGTCACGGTTTCCGGCATCTCCTCTGGCGGCTTCATGGCGGGGCAGCTGCAGGTGGCCTATTCGGCCTCCATCAAGGGCGCCGGCATCGTCGCCGCCGGGCCCTGGTGGTGCGCCGGCGGGCAGGGAGTGCCGCCGGCCTCGCCGCTGGGGCTGAAGGCGATGATGGACCGCTGCATGTCGGCCTCGCCCCGGGCGGCCGACGCCGGGACGCTGGCCTCCGTCGCCCGCGCGGTGGCGGGCACCCGGTCCATCGATCCCGTCACCAACCTGGAGAAGGCCCGCATCTTCGTCTTCAGCGGCGCCAAGGACGCGGTGGTGAAGCCGGCCGCGGTGGCGCCGACGCCCGACTTCTTCCGCGCGCTGGGCGTGCCGGACGCGAACCTGAAGGTGGTCACCGACGTGCCCGCCGGCCACGCCATGGTCACCATGGACCAGGGCGGCGCCTGCGACGTCGGCAAGCCGCCCTTCATCGCCGACTGCGACTACGACCTCGCGGGGGAGATGCTGTCGCACCTCTACGGCGGCACCCTGGCGAAGCCGCAGGGCCCCGCCCGGGGCACGGTGGTGGCCTTCGACCAGGCGGAATTCGGCAAGGGCGCCTCGCTGGCCGACACCGGCTACGCCTACGTGCCCGAGAGCTGCCGGGCCGAGGGCGGCTGCCGCGTCCACGTGGCGCTGCACGGCTGCCTGCAGTCGGCCGAGGACGTGAAGGGCGCCTTCTACGAGCAGGCCGGCTACAACGCCTGGGCGGACGCCAACCGCATCATCGTGCTCTACCCGCAGGTCGGGAAGGGCAACGCCCTGAACCCCTACCAGTGCTGGGACTGGTGGGGCTACACCGGACCCTACTTCGCCCGCAAGGGCGCGCCGCAGCCGGCCGCCATCAAGGCGATGGTCGACCGGGTGACGGCGGCGCGGGGCTGAGGCCCGCTCAACCCTTCCTGACCCGGTGGACCGCCAGTCCCCCGGGTCCCTGGACGGTCGGCATCATCTCCACCCGGTTCACGTTGAAGTGCGGCGGCAGGGTCGTGCACCAGACTACTGATTCCGCAACGTCTTCCGCCGTCATCGGGGTGGTGTCGGCATAGACCTTAGCGGCCCGCTCCGCGTCGCCCTTGAAGCGGACCAGGCTGATGTTGGTCTGGACCATGCCGGGCTCGATGGAGGTCACGCGCACGCCCGTGCCGATCAGGTCGGCACGCAGCGCCAGGCTGAACTGGGTCACGAAGGCCTTGGAGGCGCAGTAGACGTGGCCGCCGGGGTAGGGGTAGCTGGCGGCGGTGGAGCTGATGTTCACCACGTGCCCGCGCCCGCGCGCCACCATGCCGGGCAGCACCAGGCTGGTCACCAGCGCCAGGCCCTTGTCGTTGGTGTCGATCATGACCTCCCAGTCGTCGTAGCTCGACACCTGGGCCGGGTCGCCGCCGAGCGCCAGGCCGGCGTTGTTGATCAGCAGGTCGACGTCGGCGAAGTCGGCGGGCAGGGCGGCGAAGGCCGCCTCCACCGCCCGGCGGTCGCGCACGTCGAACGCCATCAGGTGCGACGGCACCTCCAGGCCGGCCGCCAAGTTCTTGATCTTGTTGATGTCGCGGCCGGCCAGAACCAGCCTGGAGCCGAGGGCGGCGAAGCGCCGGGCAAAGGCGCTGCCGAAGCCGCCTGTCGCCCCGGTGATGAGCACGATGCCGGGGAGGTAAGGCGGGGCGTAGGATGGGGAGGGCATGGTCGTCTCCCTCAGTCGGCCGCGTCTTCGGTCCGTTCGGTCTTCTTGGCGCGCGTCCACAGCGCCTCCATCTCCTCCAGCGTGGCCTGCTCCGGCCGGCGGCCTTCCTCGGCCAGCCAGCCCTCCACCTGGCGGAAGCGGCGCTCGAACTTGGCGTTGGTGCCGCGCAGCGCCGTCTCCGGCTCGATCTCCAGCCGGCGGGCGAGGTTGGCCAGCGCGAAGAACAGGTCGCCCATCTCGTCCTCGATGCGGGCGCGGTCCTGGCTGCGGTTCTCCAGCTCGGCGCGCAGCTCGCCGACCTCTTCCTCGATCTTGTCCAGGATGTCGGCCGCGTCGGTCCAGTCGAAGCCCACGCGGGCGGCGCGCTTCTGAAGCTTCACGGCGCGGGTGAGGGCGGGCAGGCCGGCGATGACCCCGTCCAGCGCGGAGGGCGCCCGGCCGGTCGCGGCGGCCTTCTCGGCGCGCTCCTTCGCCTTGGTCTCCTCCCAGCGCGCGGTCTGCGCGTCGGCGGTCGCCACCACGGCGTCGCCGAACACGTGCGGGTGCCGCCGGATCATCTTGTCCACGATCCCGGCCGCAACGTCCTCGAACCGCCAGAGCCCGCGCTCGGACGCCATCTGGGCGTAGAAGACGACCTGGAACAGCAGGTCGCCCAGCTCGTCCTTCAGCGCCTCCATGTCGCCCTGCTGGATCGCGTCGGCGACCTCGTAGGCCTCCTCGATCGTGTGCGGGGCGATGGTGGGGAAATCCTGCTCCAGGTCCCACGGGCAGCCGCCGTCGGGATCGCGGAGCTTGGCCATGATGGCGAGGAGGCGGTCCATCTGGGGGCCGCTGCTGGGCGGCTGGGGCTTGTCGGTCATGGGTTCGGGTCCGGAGAAGGCGGCGCCGGGGATGCGATGCGCGACCTTAGCGGAGATGCGCCCGCCGCGGCAGCCCCCAATAGGCCGGAGCCGCCTGCGGGTAGACTGACCCCGTAAAGTGGCGGGCGGTTCCGCCTAAGGCTTCATCAGCCGCGCGCATGATTCCAAACCCGCGGGTAAGCCGGTGGTGGCTAGCGTAGTATCCGGCAGCCATGGCCTGTTGCCGGTTATTAGTTTACACGTTGGAGAGACACACCCGTTTAAGATATCAGGCGGACAATGCCGACCATAGGCGACGTGTTGGGCGAAGCGCTCCGGCATCACCAAGCGGGCAGGCTGCCGCAGGCCGAGGATCTGTACCGGCGGCTGCTTCAGGTGGAACCCGACCAGCCCGACGCCCTCAACCTCCTCGGCGTCGTCGCCGCGCAGACGGGCCACACTGACCAGGCGCTCGGCCTGATCGGGCGGGCGGTCTCCCTCCAGCCGGACACCGTCGATTTCCACGTCAACCTGGCCCAAGTCCTGCGGCAGGCGGAACGCCGCAAGGAGGCTGCGGAGGCCTTCCGGCGCGCGCTGTCGCTGAACCCCGTCCATGCCGCTGCGCTCGAAGGCCTTGGCGCGGTGTGCCGCGACCTCGGCCTCCATTCGGAGGCGGCGACGGCCTACCGGCGCCTGGCGGAGGCCGAGCCGGGCCGGTATGACGCCTGGTTCGGACTGGGGCTGGCCCTGCAGGCGATGAACCTCTACCGGGATGCCGTCGCCGCCTACGACAGGGCCCTGGCCCTCCAGCCCGGGGCCGCCGCGGCCCTGACGAACAAGGGCCTGTGCCTGTCCGGCCTGGGGCGCGACGGGGAGGGGGAGGACTGCTACCGGCAGGCGCTGGCCGTCGATCCCGGCTTCGACGCGGCGCTCCTCAACCTCGGCAACGCGGTGCTGCGGCGGCGGGACCTGGCTGAAGCCGCCGCCCTGTTCGACCGCCTGGCCGCGGTGAGGCCCGACCTGATGGAAGGGCAGATCGGCCGCGCGGAGCTCCTGCTGGAACAAGGCGATCCGGTCGCCGCCGCCGGCCAGGCCCGGCGCTGTGCCGAGGCGCATCCCGACCGGCCGGCCGCCTGGGCGGTGCTCGGCCGCATGCTGCGGATGGTCGGGCGCTCGGCCGAGGCGGCGGAGGCGTTCGAGCGGCAGATGCGGCTCTCGCCCGACGATCCGGCCCCGGCATTCGGCGCCGCCGCCTGCCGGCTGCGGATGGGGGACTTCGCCGCCGGCTTCCGGGGATACAGGGCGCGCTGGGCGCTGGCCGGCCGCCTGCCGCGGCACCAGCATATCCCCGAGTGGACCGGCCAGGACCTCGGCGGAAAGACGCTGCTGGTGTGGGACGAACAGGGTGCCGGCGACACGATCATGTGCCTGCGCTTCCTTCCCGGCCTAGCGCGGCGGGCCGGCCGGCTGGTGTTCGAGTCCCCGCACGCCCTGTCGGTCCTCTGGCCCGGGCTGGAGATCGGGACGGTGGTGCTCCGCGGGCAACCCGTTCCCGCCGCCGACTACCAGATCGCCATGATGGACCTGCCCGGCGTCCTGGGGATCACGACGCAGGACATGGGCTGGACCGGTCCCTACATCGCCTCCGCCGCCGACAGGCGGCGCTGCTGGGCGGAAAGGCTGGGGAGGAGGGACCGGCCGCGGGTCGGGCTGATCTGGGCCGGCAACCCCGAATTCTCCGATGACCGCTGGCGGTCGCCCGGCCTGGAGACCATCCTGCCGCTGCTCGCACGGCGGGACGTCACCTTCGTCGGCCTTCAGATGGGGGCCGGCCGGAAAGCGCTGGAGGCATGGACGCCGCCCCCGAACTTCATCGATCTGGGCCGCGAGATCAGGGACTGGGCCGACACGGCGGCGATCCTGGACGAGGTCGACCTGCTCGTGACGTCCTGTACCGGAACGGCCCATCTGGCCGGCGCCATGGGGCGGCCGGTCTGGACGCTGATCTGCGCCGACGCGGACTGGCGCTGGCTGGACGGGCGCGACGACACGCCATGGTACCCGTCTATGCGGCTGTTCCGGCAGAAGACGCTGGGCGACTGGAGCGGTGCCGTCGGCGCCGTGGCGGCGGATCTGCGGGTGAGGTTCGGGGGATGTCCAGAGTAGGTGGACGCCATGTGCGGACCCCATTCCAGACCACTGGAAACATTGGCTCGTCGTGCCTCGATCTCGGGTCCGCCCCGGGGTTGATCCAAGCGTGATAAGGAAGATTATGGAAAAGTAGATGTACCGGTGCGGCGGCGGAACGGTCCCGGGCCTCTCCTACGGCCCGATCTCCAGCACCATGCCGTCATAGGCAGGCTCCACGCCCGGCGGCAGCTTGGCGCGCAGCGTGTCGTAGTCCATGGTGTGGTTCATGTGGGTCAGGATGGCGCGGCGCGGGCGCAGGCGCTCGATCCAGCTCAGGGTCAGCTCCAGGTGCGCGTGGACCGGGTGCGGCGTCTCGCGGGTGCAGTCGACGATCCAGGTGTCCACGCCCTCCAGCACGGCGAAGGCCGTCTCGTCCAGGTGGACCACGTCGGTGGAGTACGCGAAGCGGCCGAAGCGGAATCCCAGGCTGGGCAGCCGGCCGTGCTCCTGCCGGAATGGCACGACGGACAGCGAGCCCAGCTCGAACGGCCCGTCGATCGGGTGCGCCACCAGTTCCGGCCGGACGAACCGCATCTCCGGCGGCGCGAAGCAATAGTCGAAGCGCTTCAACAGGATGTCGAGCGTCATTCGGTCGGCGTAGCAGTCGATGGGCCGGCGCATGACCCAGTTCATGGCGCGCAGCTCATCGATGCCGTGGGTGTGGTCCGCGTGCTCGTGGGTGTAGAGCACGGCGTCCAGGTGCTGCACCCCGGCATCGATCAGCTGCTCGCGCACGTCGGGCCCGGTGTCGACCAGCACCGTGGTGGCGCCGCGCTCGATCAGGATGGAGCAGCGGCGGCGCCGGTTGCGCGGGTTGGCGGGGTCGCAGGCGCCCCAGACGTTGCCGATCAGCGGCACGCCGCCGGAGCCGCCGCAGCCCAGGATGGTGACCTTCATGGATGGCCTCAGGCCGCCGCCGCCGCGGGATGCACGCGGTCGAACAGCCGCAGGAAGTTCTCGGTCGTGGCCGCCGCCAGCGTCTCGTACGGCACGCCCTTGACCTCGGCCAGCAGGCGCGCGGTGTGGGCGACGAAGGCGGGCTCGTTGCGCTTGCCGCGCATCGGCACCGGCGCCAAGTACGGCGCGTCGGTCTCCACCAGCATGCGGTCCAGCGGGACGATGCGGGCGGTCTCCCTGAGCTCCTCCGACTTCTTGAAGGTCACGATCCCGCTGAAGGAGATGTGGAAGCCGATTTCCAGAGCCTGTTCAGCCAGTTGGCGTGAGGAGCTGAAGCAGTGCAGCAACCCCTTGAGCCCCTGCCCGCCGCCCTCCTCCCTGAGGATGCGGATGGTGTCGTCGTCGGCGTCGCGGGTGTGGACGATGGCGGGCAGGCCGGTCTCCCGGCAGGCGCGCAGGTGCCGGCGGAAGCTTTCCTGCTGCACGTCGCGCGGGCTGCTGTCGTAGAAATAGTCGAGCCCCGTCTCGCCGATGCCGACCACCTTGGGCCGCGCCGCCAGCTCAAGCAGCGTGGGCAGTTGGCTGGCCGCGTCCTCGTCCAGCGCGTGGTGCGGGTGGACGCCCACGGTGCACCAGACGTCCGGATAGGCCATGGCGACGGCGTGGACCTGCTCGAACTTCGTCACGTGGGTGCAGATGGTCAGGTGCATGCCGACGCCGGCGGCGCGGGCGCGCGCCACCACCTGGTCCCGCTCCTCCGCGAAGTCGGGGAAGTCCAGGTGGCAGTGGCTGTCGACCAGGAGGGGCAGTGCCGACATCAGGCCGAAGCCCCCTCGCCCGCCGCCGGCTCCACGATGCGCGGGAACACGCCCTGCGGCGGCGGCAGCGGCGTGCCGGGCACCAGCGGCCCGTCCTCCAGGTGGCGGAACTCGCGCGCGAAGGGCGAGACGGTCAGCTGGTCCAGGATGCGGCCGGAGGCGTCGGGCATGAAGGGCTGGGTCAGGATCGCCACGTGGCGGATCGTCTCCGCCAGGACCCACAGCACGGTGTTCATGCGCGTCGGGTCGGTCTTCTTCAGCGCCCAGGGCGCCTGCTCGTCGACATAGCGGTTGGCGTCGCCGATGACCTGCCAGATGGCGTCCAGCGCCTTGTGATAGGCGAAGGCCCCGAACTCCGCCCGCAGCGTCGCCAGCAGGCTCTGGGCCGAGCCCAGCAGCTTGCGGTCGGCCTCCAGCAGCTCGCCCTTCTGGGGCACGGCGGCGGCGCAGTTCTTCTGCACCATGGACAGCACGCGCTGCACCAGGTTGCCGTAATCGTTCGCCAGCTCGCCGTTGATGCGCTGGATCATGGCCTTGTGGGAGAAGTCGCCGTCGTTGCCGAACGGGATCTCCCGCATCAGGAAGTAGCGGGTCTGGTCGAGCCCGTACTTCTCCAGCAGCTCCGCCGGGGCGACGACGTTGCCCAGCGACTTCGACATCTTCTCGCCCTCGATGGTCCACCAGCCGTGGACGAAGACGCGGCGCGGCGGCTCCAGCCCGGCCGCCATCAGGAAGGCCGGCCAGAAGACGGTGTGGAAACGCAGGATGTCCTTGCCGATGACGTGGTGCGCCGCCGGCCAGAAGGTGTCGAACGGCGTGCCGGGTGCGGTATTGGGGTAGCCGACGGCGGTGATGTAGTTGGTCAGCGCGTCCAGCCACACGTACATGACGTGCTTCTCGTCGTTCGGCACCGGGATGCCCCAGCCGAAGGTCGTGCGGCTGACCGACAGGTCCTTCAGCCCGCCCTTGACGAAGCTCATGACCTCGCTGCGCTTGCCGGCGGGCTGGATGAAGTCCGGGACGGACTCGTACAGGGCCAGCAGCTTCTCCTGCCAGGCGGACAGGCGGAAGAAGTAGCTGGGCTCCTCCACCCACTCCACCTCCGCACCCGTGGGCGCGATCTTCTTGCCGCCGGGGCCGTCGCGCAGCTCGTCCTCGGTGTAATAGGCCTCGTCGCGGACCGAGTACCAGCCGCTGTAGGAGCCGAGATAGATGTTGCCGCTCTCCACCAGACGCTCCCACAGCGCCTGGACCGACTTCACGTGCCGGCGCTCGGTGGTGCGGATGAAGTCGTCGTTGCTGACGTGCAGCAGGCGCGTCAGGTCGCGGAAGTTCTGCGACACCTTGTCGGTGAAGTCCTGTGGGCTGATGCCGGCGGCGGTGGCGGACTTCTCCACCTTCTGCCCGTGCTCGTCCGTGCCGGTCAGGAACTTCACGTTGTTCCCGTCGAGCCGCTTGAACCGGGCCATCACGTCGCACGCGATCGTCGTGTAGGCGTGGCCGATGTGCGGCACGTCGTTGACGTAGTAGATCGGCGTGGTGATGTAGAAGGGCGGGCGCCCGGGCATCGTCGCTCTCCGGCGGCTTCGGGATGGCGGAGCGGCCGGGGCCCGTGCCGGGGCGCGGGTCAGGCGGCCGCCGCCTCGATCGCCAGGAGCGCCGACAGCATGGTTTGCTTGCGGTCGAGATTGGCGCTTTCCGCCCTGGCGAAAAGGCGGGTGACGTTGTCCCACACCTCCACCCAGCGATCAAGGCCGCGATCCCGGGCCGCCGCCGCCTTCGCCAGACGCGCCGCCAGCACCCCCTCCCCGGCCACCACTTCCGGGGGATGCGCGCCGCGGGCAAGCCCGCGGTTGACCCGCGCCAGCCACCACAGCACCAGCTCGGTCGCGGCCTCCCACGCCTGGTCGGCGCCGGCCCGGGCGACCTTGTCGGCCAGACCGTGGCAGGCCAGCACGTCGAGCCGCGGCAGCCCCTCCAGCACGCCCAGGATCTCGCGGTAGAGGCCCAGCCCGCCGGATTGCGCCAGGTCCAGCGCCCGGCCGACGCTGCCCTCCGACAGGCGCGCCAGCGCGGTGCGGTCGGCGGCCGGCAGGTCCGGCGCATGGGTGGCGAGCAGTTGCACGACCACCGCCTCCGGTAGCGGGTCCAGCATCAGCCGCCGGGTGCGCGACCGGATGGTCGGCAGCAGCGCGCCCACATTGTCCGCGACCAGCAGCAGGAGCGCGCGGGGCGGCGGCTCCTCCAGGATCTTCAGGATGGCGTTCTGGCCGGACGGGTTCATCTGGTCCACGCCGTCGACCACCACCACGCGCCAGCCGCCCTCGGCGGAGGTCAGGCGCAGGAAGGGCGCGATGCGGCGGACCTCGTCCACGGGCAGGTCGCGCTTGAAGCGCTTCTTCTTCTCGTCCCAGGTCCGCTCGATGGTCAGCAGGTCGGCATGGCCGGAGGCGGAAATGCGCCGCGCCACCGGGTGCTCGGGATCGACGCGCAGCGAGGACGGCGGCGGCGGGGCGCCGAACAGCCCGTCCGCCGCCTCGCCGGGGCCGCCGTTGGCCAGCACGAAGCGGGCGAAGCGGTAGGCCAGCGTCGCCTTGCCGATGCCGGGCGGCCCGCCGATCAGCCAGGCATGGTGCAGCCGGCCGGAATTGTAGCTGTCCAGCAGCAGCCGCTCCGCCCGCTCATGCGCCAGCAGGTCGGGGTTGCGGCGGGGGATGAGGGCGCCCTCGTCGGTCATGCGGCATCCCCTGGAAGAAGCCGGCGTTCCACCTCCGCCCGGATCGCCGCCTGCACGGCGTCCAGCGGCCGGGTGGCGTCGATGACGGCGCAGCGCCCGGGCTCGGCGGCGGCGATGTCGAGGAAGCCCCGGCGCAGGCGGCGGTGGAAGTCCAGCTCCATGCGCTCGTACCGGTCCTCGCCGCCGGTGCGGGCGCGGGTGCGGCCGATGCCCTGCTCGGGCGGGACGTCCAGCACCAGGGTCAGGTCTGGCGACAGGCCCCCGACGGCCAGCCCGATCAGCGCGTCGAGGGACGCGCGCGCCACCCCCAGCCCGCTTCCCTGGTAGGCCAGCGTGCTGTCGGCGAAGCGGTCGGAGATCACCCAGGTCCCGGCCTCCAGCGCCGGCCGGATGGTCGCCTCGACATGTTCGTGCCGGGCGGCGCAGACCAGCATGGCCTCGGTCAGCGGGCGCCAGCGGCCGGTGTCGCCGGAGACCAGCAGGCTGCGGATCGCCTCGGCGCCGGGTGAGCCGCCGGGCTCCCGCGTGGTCACCACTTCGATGCCGCGGGCGCGCAGAAACTCCGCCAGCAGGCGGAGCTGGGTGGACTTGCCCGCGCCCTCCCCGCCCTCCAGCGTGATGAAGCGCCCGCGCGCCATCGGCGGTTACGACCCGCCGAAGACGAAGTGGTTGGCCGCGGCCCCGATGCGCCCGAAGAAGCCCAGCTCGGCCACGTCGGCGCCGGCCAGCAGCGGGATCTCCACCGGCTTCACGTCCGGGCCGGTAATGCGCAGCGTGGCGAGCTTCGTGCCCTTGGCGATCGGCGCCTTGACCGGCGCCTCGCCGACCAGGGCGACCTGGACGTTGCGGCGCTGCTCGTGCGTCAGGGTCAGCTTCAGGTCGTTCTCGATGACCACGGGCACCGACTCCTGCTGGCCCAGCCAGACCGGCAGGCTGTCCACCGTCTCCCCCGCCTTGAAGAAGGCGTAGGCGTCGAACTCGCGGAAGCCCCACTCCAGCAGGCGGGCGGACTCGTCGGCGCGGGCCTGCATGTTGGGCAGCCCGTTCACGACCAGCACCAGGCGCCGGCCGTTGCGCTCGCCCGACGCGATCAGGCCGTAGCCCGCCGCCTCGGTGTGGCCGGTCTTCAGCCCGTCCACACCCATGTTCCGGTACAGCAGCGGGTTGCGGTTGCCCTGCTTGATGCCGTGGTAGGTGAAGTCCTGTTCCGAGTAGTAGTGGTAGTACTCGGGGAAGTCCTTGATCAGGCGCTGCGCCAGGATCGCCAGGTCGTGGGCGGTGGAATAGTGGTTCTCGTCCGGCCAGCCGGTCGAGTTCATGAAGTTGCTGTTGGTCATGCCCATCTCGTGGGCGCGCTTGGTCATGGCGGCGGCGAAGGCCTGCTCCGTGCCCGCCAGCCCCTCGGCCAGCACGATGGAGGCGTCGTTGCCGGACTGGATGATGACGCCGCGGATGAGGTCCTCCACCCGCACGCTGTTGCCGAGCTCGACCCAGGTCTTGGACCCCTGCATGCGCCAGGCGTTCTCGCTGACCGGCAGCTTGTCGTCCAGCGACAGGCGGCCCGACTTCAGCCGGTCGAAGACCATGTACATCGACATGACCTTGCTCATCGACGAGGTCGGCATCCGCTGGTCGGCGTTCTTCTCGAACAGCGTGGTGCCCGTCGTGGCGTCGATCAGCACCGCCTGGGTGGCGATGGTGTCGATGCCGGCCGCCCCCGCGGGCAGCGCCGTCGCCGCCAGCGCGACGATGGCCACCAGCGCCCGCCGCCCGAATGCCGCAACCTTCATCCCAACCGTTCCTTCAACCATGTCCCGATACCCGATCTCTGCGGATGGCGCGCCCTCGGGCGCGCCGGGTCAGTCCACCACCACGCGGGCGCCGTTGTTGCCGTCCGCCAGCACCTGGGCCAGCACCGCGTCCGCCTTCTCCACCGTGTCGATGGGGCCGATGCGGACGCGGAAGAACTGGGTCTGGCCGACCATGACCGGCGACACGAAGCTGGTGCCGAGGCCGGCCAGCTTAGCGCGCAGCTTGTTGGCGTTGTCATAGATGGTGAAGCTGCCGGCCTGCACGAAGATGCGCTTCTGGCCCTGCACCGGCACCTGCTGCACCACCGGCGCCGGCAGGAAGCGGCCGTCGGTGTCGGTGGCGCCGGCGACCGTCGTCGGCGCCTCGATCTTGCGCTCCTGCACGGGCCTGGGCGGCGCCAGCGGCGCGCCCTCCACCTGCACGGTGGGGCGGGGTGCGGCGGTCGGCGTCGGCCCGCCGTCGGGCGAGCCCGCCACGGCATAGGCGCGGCCGGCGTTCTGCGCGGCGGCGGCGATGGCCCGGCTCTCGTCCGCCAGGATCTGGATGCGGACCTTGGCCGTGCCCTGCTGCTCGAACCCCAGCAGCTGGGCGCCGCGGCGCGACATGTCGAGGATGCGCCCGGCGGCGAAGGGCCCGCGGTCGTTGATGCGCACGACGATGGAGCGGCCGTTCTCCAGGTTAGTCACCCGCACCAGGCTCGGCATCGGCAGGGTCTGGTGGGCGGCGGTCAGCTCGTTCTCGTTGTAGGTCTCGCCGTTGGCCGTCTTCTCCTTGTGGAAGCCCGGGCCGTACCAGGAGGCGATGCCGGTCTGGTCGTAGGCGTAGTCGACCCCCGGATAGTACCAGACGCCGTTGATCTGGTAGGGGTTGCCGACCTTGTAGACGCCGCCGGGGGGCAACTGCTCCTCCTGCACGACGGGCTTGGGCGGCGGCGGGGGCGGCGCCTTCGTCGCGCAGGCCGACAGTCCCAGCGCGAGGCCAAGGGCCGCCGCCCAGTTCACAAGATTTATCCGAAGCATCCGCCGATTACCCCAACCGATTGTGGCACGCACCCTACAACACCTCACGGCCGGTCGCCAATACGGTCGGCCAGCAGTCCCACGGTCGTGGCGAAGTAGGTGGACCGGTTCCAGTCCATGATGGTCCGGTAGTTGTCGTAGACCAGGAAGGCCCTGCCCTTCGGCCCGTCCGGGATGACCAGGGCCGCCTTCAGCGACCGCTTGGGCAGCGGCTTGCCGTCGGCGGCGCGCACGCCCATGCGGCCCCAGTCGGACAGCGGCCGGGCCTTGTCCAGCCCGGCGACGGCGGCGGGGTCGAACGCCTTCTTCGGCAGCCTCACCTCCCGCCCCCAGGTCTGGTCCGGGTCCCAGCCGACGGTGGAGAGGTAGTTGGCGGCCGAGGCGAAGACGTCTGCCTGGGTGCCCCAGATGTCGCGCCGCCCGTCGCCGTCGAAGTCCTGGGCGTATTTCAGGAAGCTGGAGGGCATGAACTGGCTCTGCCCCATGGCGCCCGCCCAGGAGCCCTTCATGGCGGTTGGCGCGATGTGCCCCTCCTCCAGGATCGTGAGCGCGTTCAGCAGCTCGCGCCGGAAATAGTCGCTACGGCGGCCGTCGTGCGCCAGCGTCGCCAGCGCGTCCACCACCTTGAAGCCGCCGGTGTTGCTGCCGAACCCGGTCTCGATGCCCCAGAGCGCCACGATGAAGCGCGGCTGCACCCCGTACTTCTTCCCGACCTCCGTCAGCACCGCCTTGTGCTTGGCGTAGAGCTCGCGGCCCTTCTTGACCCGGGCGGGCGTCAGCACGCGCTTCACGTAGGTCTCGAAGCTGATCGAGCCCTCGGGCTGGCGGCGGTCCAGCTCGATCACCCGCGGGATCGGCTGCACGCCGGACAGCGCCGTCTCCAGCGTCCGGTCGGAGATGCCCTTGGTCCTGGCCTCGCCGCGCAGCTGGTCCAGCCACTGGCCGAAATCGGGTGTCGCCGCGGCCGGACCTGCGCCGAGGACGCCCGCCAGAACCGCCAGGATGCCCATCGCCCTGCGCATCGTCGCAGCCTCCGCCTGATCCGAAATGGTTAATACCGCCGTCGAGGTTCTGCCATAGGCCTCCGCGCCGCCGCAACCGCGCCGGCCGCCATCACGGCGTTGTCACGGTCCCGGCAGCAGCGCGTCGGTGCGCCCCATCAGCCGGTAGGCCAGCAGCCCCAGATATTCCCTAGCCGCGGCGTTGATCCGGTCAAGCCCCCCTGAGAGGTCGAAGTCGAGGCGCCGCGCCTCCGCCGCCGGGACGCGCAGGTCCACGGGCCAGGGAACCACGGTCCAGCCTGCCTTCCGGAAGCATCCGACGGAGCGCGGCATGTGCATCGCGGAGGTCACCAGCAGCCACACCTCCCCTTCCCGCGGAGCCGCCAGGCGGTGCGCCAGCACCGCGTTCTCCCAGGTGTTGCGCGACTCGCCCTCCAGCGTCAGCCGGTCCGGGTCCAGGCCCATGCGGCGTAGCGCCTCGGCCGCGACCGGGGCCTCCGGCAGGTGCTGGTCCAGCAGCCGCCCGGAGCCGCCGGTGAAGACCAGCCGCGCCTCCGGATGCCGGCCGGCCAGCCAGGCCAGCGCCAGCAGCCGGTCGGCGGCGGCGTTCAGCTCCGGCCGCCCGCTCTCGGCCGAGGCGAGCGGGTCTATGGCCCCGCCCAGCACGACGATGCCGTCCACCCGCGCCGGCAACTCGCCCGGGGGGAAGCGCGCCTCCAGCGGCCGCGCCATCCAGGCCCCCACCGGCAGCACCGCCGCGGCCAGCATCAGGGCCAGGGCGCCCCCGGCCAGCCACAGCCCGGCCCGGCGCCGCCCGAACGCCAGCAGCACGACGCCCGCCGCCACGGCGAGGAGCAGCAGGTTGCCGGGCGCCGCCAGCCCCCAGAGGAGCTTGGAGAGGGCGAAGCTCATGGTCCGGGCGCCCCTTTCCCTCTCCCGGGGGGAGAGGGTGGCCCGGAGGGCCGGGAGAGGGGGTAGGACGCTTCACGAAAAGGCGCCTGTCCTCCACGCCGGAGCATCGCTCCGCAGGCCCGTACCCCCTCCCCCTGACCCTCTGCCCCTGGGAGAGGGGACGGCAGTCCATGCCGCGGCATCGGTGCGACCCGCTCCATCCCGTTGAAGGCCGTGCTGCCCAGGGCCGGGATCGACATTCTCACTCCATCGTGCCGGGGATCGCGGGGGCATCGTAGCACTGCGCCGAAAGGTCGCCGGCCTCCCGACGCGAAATCCATCGCGAAGCATGCATCGCCCAATATACCTCGTCCGATAGGATGTCTTTTTGCTGTAACAGGTTTCATCCCCCGTTAAGATGCCAGATGCACACTGACCCGCCGCAACCCGGAACGATCGCCAGGCCCCTTCCGTGACCGTGACCGAAAAGACCCTCGCGCCGGCGATGCCGGCGTCAGGCGCCGGCGCCCTGGACGAGGTGACCGGCCTGCTGGAGCGGAGGCCGTTCGCGGACCATATCGGCCGCGTGCTGGACGCCGCCGGCGGCCGCATGGTGGCGGGGCTGCTGATCGTCGAGGTCGACCGCATGTCCCAGCACTTCAAGGTGCTGGGCCAGGCGCTCGCGGATCTGGCGATGGTCGAGCTGGCGCAGCGGGTCCTGGCCGCCTGCGGCCCGCGCGACCTGGTCAGCCGCTACGGCCCCACCCGCTTCGCCGTGTTCCTGCCGGACCTGCAGCACGCCAGCAAGGCGCTGTTCACCGCCTCGGCCGTGGCCTCGCGCATCGCCGAGCCGGTGACGATCGAGGGCCGGCAGCTCTTCGTCGGGGCCAAGATCGGCGTCGCGGTGGCGCCGGAGGACGGGCTGGACGGCGAGACGCTGATCCGCAACGCCGCCGTCGCCCTGGGCGAGGCGAAGAAATCGGGGACCGCCAGCTACCTGCACTTCCAGCGCTCCATGCGCGAGGTGCTGCAGCACCGGCTGGTGCTGGAAAACGAGCTGCGGCAGGCGATCCGGGACGAGACGTTCCTGGTGCACTACCAGCCCAAGGTCTCCATCGCCGACGGCCGCCCGGTCGGGGGAGAGGCGCTGCTGCGCTGGCGCCACCCGCGCCGCGGCGTCATCGGCCCCGGCGAGTTCGTGCCGACGGCGGAGGACACCGGCCTGATCGTGCCCATCGGCGAATGGGTGCTGCGCCAGGCCTGCGGCCAGATCCGCGCCTGGATGGACGCCGGCCTGCCGCCGACCCAGATCGCGGTGAACGTGTCGGAGCGCCAGTTCCGCTGGGGCCACCTGCCGGCGCTGATCGACGTGCTGCTGCAGGAGAGCGGCATCCCGCCCCACCTGCTGCAGCTGGAGATCACCGAGTCGGTTCTGCCGGAGGACCTGGAGGGCGCGCTGAAGCAGATGCGCTGGATCGCCGACCGCGGCGTGGCGCTGGCGCTCGACGATTTCGGGACCGGCTATTCCTCGCTGTCCTACCTGCGCGACCTGCCGCTCGACTGCCTGAAGATCGACCGCAAGTTCATCAAGGACATGGAGGACGACCTCAACACCCGCCACATCGTGGAGGCCATCGTCGCCATGGCGCGGGCGATGGGGCTGAAGGTCGTGGCGGAGGGGATCGAGACCGAGGGGCAGCTGGACATCCTGCGCAACCTCGGCGTCGAGGAGGGCCAGGGCTACCTGTTCGCCCAGCCGCTCGAGGTCCAGTACTTCCAGTCCTTCATCGGGGGCTGAATATCGGGGGCTGACGCCCCGGGCTGTCCCGTGAAGCGCCGGGACCGCCCGGCCCCGCCCCGGCGCGCTGGCCGGGGACGGAAGCCGGACGGACGGCATTGTGCCGGGTTGGCCCCGGTCGAGGCTCCCTGCCCCCGGATCAGGTCCGGTCGCGGCGGACCGTCGGGTCCACGCCCGCGGTCTTGTCCACCTCGACCTCGGTGTGACGGACGGTGTCGCGGACCGTCTCGGCACGCTGGGTCACGTCCTTGCGCACCACGACCTCCTCGCGGACGTGCGCTGCCTTGGCGACGACCGGGACCTCGTCCGTCTCCGTCACCTCCACGGTGCGCTCGCGGAAGGCATCGGCCGGCACGTCGCCCAGCGCGCGGTCGACCGGACGGCGCTCCACGCTGACCGTCTCGTCGCGCAAGGTCACCGTCTCCTCGACGGGCGTCTCGATGATGCGGGTGCGCAGCCGGACGCCGCCCCGCTCCACCGTCCGCTTGCCGACGTCCAGGTGCTCCTCGACGATCGGGATGTGCTCCTCACCCTGGGTCGCGGCGGTGCGGCCGGCGACATGCCCGGCCGCAGAGCCGGTGTTGGCGCCGCGCAGACCGGCGGCGGCGGCGCCGAGGCCGGTGCCGTAGCGGCTGCGCTCGGCCAGGGACTGGTCGGCCGTGAAGTCGGCGGCCGTGTGGTCGTAGCCGCTCCAGCCGCTCTCGCGGTAGAGGCGCCCGCGCTCCTCGATGTCGGTCGGGCCGTGCCGCTCGATCACGTCGAGCGCGCGCTCCGACCGGCCGGCATCGACGACGCCCACCAGCAGCACGCCGCCGCGGCGCACGCCCTCGGCATAGACCTGCGCGTCGTGCTCCGGCACGCCCAGGCGGCGCAGCGCGGAGACGCGGTTGCCGCCGGACCCGAAGTCCTGGCCCAGGGAGGACAGCCGGCCGCGCGCGGGCCCGCCGGCGCCGGAACCGGATATCCAGAAATCGTCCCGGGTGAACCCGGCGGAGGTCAGCTCCGACAGGATGCGGCTGGCGGCCGCGGGATCGTCGTAGAGGGCCACGATGGTCTGCTCAGTCATTCCTCACTCCTTCGGTTGCGACGGCCGACGGCGGCGGTTCCAGGCGCGTGACCTCGGCCCGTTCGGACCGGACGGTGACCACGCCCTGCTCCGTGCGCCGGTCGACGACCGTCCGGATCAGAATTTCCTCTTTCAGGATCAGGCGTTTGGTGACGACGACCTCCTCCTCCACGACGGGGATCACGAGGACGTCGCCCTCCTGCCGCGGCTGCGGCACCTGGTCGACGGGGTGACCCACGGCTCTGCGGGTCACCTCGGCGGTGCGGCGCTCGAGCACCTGCTCGACCGGCACCTCGCGCGTCTCCACGGAGACGGAGACGCGGACCCCGCCGCTCTCCACCTCGCGCTTGCCGACGCGGACGGTCTCCTCGACCAGCGGGACCGCCACCTCGAACGGCCGCTCGGCTGGCATGTCAGAGGACCAGGGCTGCGATGACGGCGATGACCGCCACGACGATGGCGATCCACAGCCAGGACGGCATGCCGCCCTTCGCCGCGGCGGGCGCCTGGGCCCCGTCGTAGACGCCGACCTTCTTCGGTTGCTCGGCCAATGCGACCTCCTCGCGCTCGGTTGCCGACGATGGGCCGCCAACAGGAAGGGGGAGGTCGCGTTCCGGGGCGCCCCGGCGCCCCATCAATTGTCACAGTTATTCGGGTTTACTTATGATCTTTCACAAAAATAAAGGGGCGGCCCCGGCGGGACCGCCCCCTTTTTCTTGGGAAACGTAAGTAGATCTCAGCCGAGCCGCGCCAGCGCGTCGGCCAGCTTGGCCCGCGCCTGGGAGGCCTCCTCCCGGCGCTCGCGCTGCTCCTCGATGACCTCCTCGGGGGCGCGCTCCACGAAGTTCGGGTTGCCGAGCTTGGCGTCGATCTTGGCGACCTCGCCCTCCAGCCTCGCGATCTCCTTGGAGAGGCGGGCCTTCTCCTTCTCCACGTCGATGAAGTCGGCGAGCGGCAGCACCACCGTCGCCTCGTCCACCACCGCCTGCGCGGCACCCTTGGCCGGCGCCTCGTCCGACAGGGTCACGCCGGACAGCCGCGCCAGCTTCACGACCAGGTCGCGGTGCGTCTCCACCCGGCGGCGCGTCTCCGCCCCGGCGTCCTTCAGCACCAGCGGGATCTGGGCCGAGGGCGGCACGTTCATCTCCGCCCGGATGGTGCGGATGGTGGAGACCAGGCGCACCACCCAGTCCATCTCGGCGGACGCCGCGGCGTCGCGGATGTCGGCCGCGTACTCCGGCCAGTCCGCGGAGATCAGGCCGTCCCTCTCCCGGTAGCCCAGCTGCTCCCACAGCTCCTCGGTCAGGAAGGGCATCAGCGGGTGCAGCAGGTGCAGGATCTGGTCCAGGACCCAGGCGGTGACGGCGCGCGTCTCCGCCTTCGCCGCCTCGTCCTCGCCGTTCAGGATCGGCTTGGTGAACTCCAGGTACCAGTCGCAGAAGCTGTTCCAGGCGAACTGGTAGATGGCGCCCGCCGCCTCGTTGAACTTGTAGGCCTCGATCGCCTCGGTCACGCGGGCGGCGGCGTCTGCGGTGGCGCCGACGATCCAGCGGTTGACCGTCTGCGTCAGCCCGGCGGGGCGGAAGCCCGGCACCGGCGCCACCTGGTTCATCTGGGCGTAGCGGGCGGCGTTCCAGAGCTTGGTCGCGAAGTTGCGGTAGCCCTCGACCCGGCTGACCGCCAGCTTGATGTCGCGGCCCTGGGCGGCCATGGCCGACAGGGTGAAGCGCAGGGCGTCGCAGCCGTACTGGTCGATGACGACCAGGGGATCGATGATGTTGCCCTTCGACTTCGACATCTTCTGGCCCTTCTCGTCGCGGACCAGGGCGTGGATGTAGACGGTGCGGAAGGGCACGTCGCCCATGAAGTGGATGCCCATCATCATCATCCGGGCGACCCAGAAGAAGATGATGTCGAAGCCGGTCACCAGCACGTCGCCGGGATAGTAGCGCGCCAGCTCCGGCGTCTTCTCCGGCCAGCCCAGCGTGGAGAAGGGCCACAGGGCCGAGCTGAACCAGGTGTCCAGCACGTCGGCGTCGCGGGTCAGCGCCTCGTCCCGGCCGTAGTGGGCGCGCGCCTCGGCGGCC
>DASPKT010000222.1:0-5781 GCA_035627915.1 Azospirillaceae bacterium | reverse complement strand
AGCCGGATCAGCTCGTCCACCGGGACCCAGCGCCAGGCGTCGAACTCCGGGTGGGCGGTGGCGAGGTCGATGTCGGCGTCGGTGCCGGTGAAGCGGCAGCAGACCCATTTCTGCTCCTGCCCGCGGAACCGCCCGCCCCAGACCTTGCCCAGCAGGTGCGGCGGCAGGTCGTAGCGGTGCCAGCCCGCCGTCTCCGCCAGCACCTCGGCGCGGGCGGTGCCGATCTCCTCCTCCAGCTCGCGCAGCGCCGCCTGGCGCGGCGTCTCGCCCTCGTCGATGCCGCCCTGGGGCATCTGCCAGGCGTCCGGCGTGTCCTTGCGCCGGCCGACGAAGACGTGGCCCTGCCCGTTCAGCAGCATGATGCCGACGCAGGGGCGGTAGGGCAGCAGCTCGGGGTCGATCTTCATGCGCGCGGGGTCCGTCTGGCGGGCCGGCGGGGCCGGCCGGGAGGGTGCGGAGGGTACACGCAAACCGTCCCCGTTTCAGCCCCCGCGGGGGCCTTCGCGGCGCCCGCGCCGTGCTGCACCGCCGAAGGCGCAACGAACGGACCCGGGGCGTGCCCCGGGCGGCAAGGGAGTCCATGATTGCTGCGGTGCTCCGGACAGAAAATAAGTCAGTATACATGACCTATTTTCCTGGCTAGGATCGTGCTCATATGATGGTCGGGAACGGCCGGAACCCTGTCGGTCAAGGCACGGTCCGGTACAGTGGGGAGGAAGGTCCGATGGCACTCGCGGCGGTCACGCTCGACGACAAGTACGCGCTCGAGGACGGGCGGGTCTACATGACCGGCACGCAGGCGCTGGTGCGCCTGCCCATGCTGATGCGCCAGCGGGACCGGGCCGCCGGCCTGAACACCGCCTGCTTCATCTCCGGCTACCGCGGCTCGCCGCTGGGCGCCTTCGACCAGGCGCTGTGGAGTGCCCGCAAGTACCTGGCCAAGCACCAGGTCCACTTCCAGCCCGGCGTGAACGAGGAGCTGGGCGCCACCGCCGTCTGGGGCAGCCAGCAGCTGAACCTGTTCAAGGGCGCCAAGGTCGACGGCGTGTTCGGCATCTGGTACGGCAAGGGCCCCGGCGTCGACCGCTCGCTGGACGCCATCAAGCACGCCAACTTCGCCGGCACGTCCCGCCACGGCGGCGTCATCGCGCTGGCCGGCGACGACCACGCCTGCAAGTCCTCCACCCTGCCGCACCAGTCCGAGCAGGCCTTCATCCACGCCTTCATGCCGGTCATCAGCCCGGCCGGCGTGCAGGAGTTCCTGGATCTGGGCCTGGTCGGCTGGGAGCTGTCGCGCTATTCCGGCTGCTGGGTCGGCTTCAAGACCATCGCCGACACCATCGACACCTCGGCCATCGTGCGCGTGGCGCCGGACCGGGTGCGCACCGTGCTGCCGACCGACTTCGACATGCCGCCGGGCGGGCTGAACATCCGCCTGCACGACACGCCGCTGATCCAGGAGGACCGCATGGTCCAGTGGAAGCTGGACGCGGCGCTGGCCTTCGCGCGGGCCAACGGGCTCGACAAGTTCGTGCTGGGGGCGGAGCGGCCGCGCCTCGGCATCGTCACCGTCGGCAAGTCCTACCTGGACGTCCGCCAGGCCTTCGACGAGCTGGGCATCGGCGACGAGATGGCGCGCGACCTCGGCCTCGGCATCTTCAAGGTGGCCATGCCCTGGCCGCTGGAGCCGCACGGCATCCAGGCCTTCGCCGGCGGCGCCGACGAGGTGTTCGTGGTGGAGGAGAAGCGCTCCCTCATCGAGAGCCAGCTGAAGGACCAGCTCTACAACTGGGAGAAGCGCCCGCGCGTTGTCGGCAAGACCGACGAGGCGGGTCGCCCGCTGCTGCCCGCCAAGGCCGAGCTGTCGCCCGCCACCATCGCCATCGAGATCGGCCGCCGGCTGGAGAAGCTCGGCATCCGCAACGAGCGCATCGCCGCCCGCGTGCAGGCGCTGGAGGCGCAGCTGCGCCGCACCACGGCGGCCACCACGGTCGTGCGCGCCCCCTTCTTCTGCTCGGGCTGCCCGCACAACACCAGCACCGCGGTGCCCGAGGGCAGCCGCGCGCTGGCCGGCATCGGCTGCCACTACATGACCGTGTGGATGGACCGCTCCACCGAGGTTTTCAGCCAGATGGGCGGCGAGGGCGTGCAGTGGATCGGCCAGTCGCCCTTCTCCGAGGACGGCCACGTCTTCGCCAACCTGGGCGACGGCACCTACTTCCACTCCGGCATCCTGGCGATCCGCGCCTCGGTCGCATCAGGGGTGAACATCACGTACAAGATCCTCTACAACGACGCGGTCGCCATGACCGGCGGCCAGAAGGTCGACGGCAGCCTGTCCGTGCACCAGATCGCCCGCCAGCTCGAGGCCGAGGGGGTGGGGCGCATCGTCGTGATGTCGGACGACCCCGAGAAGTACGGGCTGGGCCAGGGCTTCCCGCCCTTCACCACGATCGAGCACCGCGACGACCTGGACCGGGTGCAGCAGGAGATGCGGGAGATCAAGGGCGTTTCCGTCCTGATCTACGACCAGACCTGCGCCGCGGAGAAGCGCCGCCGCCGCAAGCGCGGCACCTTCCCCGACCCGCAGAAGCGCGTCGTCATCAACGACCTCGTGTGCGAGGGCTGCGGCGACTGCTCCACCAAGTCGAACTGCCTGTCGGTGGTGCCGGTCGAGACCGAGTACGGCCGCAAGCGCGCCATCGACCAGTCCAGCTGCAACAAGGACTTCAGCTGCCTGAAGGGCTTCTGCCCCAGCTTCGTGACGGTCGAGGGCGGCTCCATGCGCAAGCCCAAGCCGGCCGCCAAGGGCGTCGAGGTGGTCCTGCCCGAGCCCGAGCGCCGGGTGCTGGAGCAGCCCTGGAACATCCTGGTCACCGGCGTGGGCGGCACCGGCGTCGTCACCATCGGCGCCATCGTCGCCATGGCGGCGCACCTGGAGAACCGCGGCTGCACCGTGCTCGACATGGCCGGCCTCGCCCAGAAGGGCGGTGCTGTGACCAGCCACCTGCGCATCGCCGAGCGGCCCGAGGACATCCACGCCACCCGCATCGCCGCCGGCGGCGCCGACCTGGTGCTGGGCTGCGACGTGGTGGTGGCGGCCGGCGCCGACGCCCTGTCGAAGATGACGCCGGGCCGCACCCGGGCGGTCGTCAACACGCACGAGTCCGTCACCGCGGCCTTCACCAAGAACCCCGACTTCCGCTTCTCCGGCCACTCGCTGGCGAACACGGTGGCCCGCGCCGTCGGCTCGGCCGAGGCGGTGGACACGCTGGACGCCACGAAGCTGGCGACCAACCTGATGGGCGACAGCATCGCCACCAACCTCTTCATGCTGGGCTACGCCTACCAGAAGGGCCTGGTGCCGGTGAGCGCCGAGGCGATCGAGCGGGCGATCGAGATGAACGGGGCGGCGGTGCGGATGAACACCGACGCCTTCCGCTGGGGCCGCCGCGCCGCCCTCGACCTCGCCGCCGTGACCGAGGCCGCGACGCCGAAGGGGGCCGTGCAGGCCGAGCACCACCGCCTGTCGGAGACGCTGGACGAGCTGATCGAGCGCCGCACGAAGTTCCTGGCGGCCTACCAGGACCAGGCCTACGCCGACCAGTACCGGGCGCTCGTCGGCCGGGTCCGGGCGGCGGAAGAGGCCAAGGCCCCCGGCCGCACCGAGCTGACCGAGGCGGTCGCCAAGGGCCTGCACAAGCTGATGGCCTACAAGGACGAGTACGAGGTGGCGCGGCTCTACACCGACACCAGCTTCGTCGACCAGGTGAAGAGCCAGTTCCAGGGCGACTACAAGCTGGTCTTCCACATGGCGCCCCCGGGCATCGCCCAGATCGACAACCACACCGGCCAGCCGAAGAAGCAGGCCTTCGGCCCGTGGATGCTGACCGCCTTCCGCGTGCTGGCGAAGATGAAGCGCCTGCGCGGCACGGCGCTCGACCCGTTCGGCCGCACCGAGGAGCGCAAGACGGAGCGCCGCCTGATCGGGGAGTACAAGGCGACGCTGGAGGAGCTGCTGGCCGGCCTCACCGCCGACAACCACGGCATCGCCGTGGAGATCGCCCGCATCCCCGACCTGATCCGCGGCTTCGGCCACGTGAAGGAGAAGAACCTGAAGGACGCCAAGGCGAAGGAGGCCCAGCTCCTCCAGGCCTGGCGCAACCCGCAGGCGCCGCGGGCCCACGCGGCGGAGTGAGGACGAGGGGACGGTTCCGGCGGGGCCGTCACCTTTCTCTTGGCGCAAACGGCCCCGGCGCATGTGGGCCATGCGGCAGGGCGTCCCGGCCGGCCCGTTGCGCCCCGGTGCCGCGCCGCCTAAACAGGTCCCAGGGAAGAAGGCGAGGAACCCCATGACCCAGTCCACCGCGGCCGACACCGTCGGTACCGTCACCCTGGCCGACATCCGCGCCGCCGCGGAGGCGCTGAAGGGGCACGTCATCGAGACGCCCTGCATCCCGTCGCGCACCCTGTCGCAGATCGCGGGCTGCGAGATCTGGGTCAAGTTCGAGAACCTGCAGTTCACCGCCTCCTTCAAGGAGCGGGGTGCCCTCAACAAGCTCGCCAAGCTGACGGCGGAGGAGCGGCGGCGCGGCGTCGTCGCCATGTCGGCCGGCAACCACGCCCAGGGCGTCGCCTACCATTCCGGCCGCCTGGGCATCCCCGCCACCATCGTCATGCCGGAGGGCACGCCCTTCGTGAAGGTGGAGCACACCGAGAATTTCGGCGCCCGCGTCGTGCTGAAGGGCGCCACCCTGGTGGACGCCCAGGCCGAGGCGGAGCGGCTGGCGCGGGAGGAAGGGCTGGTCTTCGTCCACCCCTACGACGACGCCGACGTCATCGCCGGACAGGGCACCATCGCGCTGGAGATGCTGGCGGCGGCGCCCGACCTCGACGTGCTGGTCGTGCCGGTCGGCGGCGGCGGGCTCATCTCCGGCATCGCGGTCGCGGCCAAGGCGCTGAAGCCCGGCATCGAGGTCGTCGGCGTGGAGGTCGAGGCCTATCCCGCCATGGTCCAGGTGCTGCGCGGGGAGGAGGTCCAGGTCGGCGGCGACACCATCGCCGAAGGCATCGCCGTGAAGAACGTCGGCATGCTGACCCGCGACATCGTGCGGCGCACGGTGGACGAGGTGCTGCTGGTCCCCGACGCGGAGGTGGAGCGCGGCGTGGCCCTGTTCCTGACCGTGGAGAAGACGGTCGCCGAGGGGGCGGGCGCCGCCGGCCTCGCCGCCGTGCTGGCGCACCCGGCGCGCTTCGCCGGCAAGAAGGTCGGGCTGGTGCTCTGCGGCGGCAACATCGACAGCCGCATGCTGGCCCAGGTCATCATGCGCCAGCTGGTGCGCGACGGCCGCCTGATCGCCATCCGCATCGTCATCCCCGACCGGCCCGGCGCGCTGGGCCGCATCACCTCGCTGGTCGGCGAGGCCGGCGGCAACATCATCGAGGCCGCCCACCAGCGCCTGTTCACCACCGCGACCGTCAAGGCCACCGACATCGACCTCACCATCGAGTGCCGCTCCGCCAAGCACGCCGGCAAGGTGGTGGAGACCCTGCGCGAGGGCGGCTTCCAGGTGAAGGTGCTGACCGGCGGCGTGGGAAGCTGAGGGGGCGTCCCGCTTCCTCCGCACCGCCCTCTCCCCATCCGCGGGTCCCCTCTCCCCTTGAGGGAGAGGGAAGGGGCCCATTGCGCAGCAATGGGAAGGGTGAGGGGTCCCGCCGGGCAGCGGGTGCCGGTGTGCGGGCTTCGACAGGCTCAGCCTGAGGGGTGTTTTGCTGCTCCCA